>CAIYZT010000254.1 GCA_903930735.1 uncultured Paracoccaceae bacterium
CCCGCCCCGCGCAATATAGCCCTGTCGCGCCAGATACCCGTCGAACTGCCCGAAAAGCGCATCGACCATCCCCGCCTTCGCCAAAGCTTCCCGGTACAGCCAGACCGTCATGGCGTCAGGCACCCGGTCCCCGAGACCAAGGTCCAAAAACCGCATGAAAGAAAGCCGGTCACGGACCTGATACTCGATCTGATCGTCCGACAGGTTGTAAAGCGCGCTCAGAACCAGCGTCTTGAACATCAGAACCACAACCATCGGCTTGCGCCCGGCGCGGGATTTCCGCGCCTCGGTTGGCTTGCGCCAGACCCGCTCCAGTACAGGCCGGAACTCCTCCCATGGCACGACGGCGCTTATCTAGACCAGCGGGTCCTTCTTCGCATCCAGGCTCGCGTAACGATCCGAAAGATCAAAGAAACCCATCTGCGCCATGACAACCAGCCTCATCTCACTCTGTCCCAATGTCTACACCGCCGTCAGATCAGGCGCAATTTTTAGAGGTGCCCGGAAGTCCGACGGCGATGACGAGACGCTGGAGCAGCGCCAGATCGGCAAATAGTCTGATGGGCTTGAAGGCGAAAGCCGCCGACCGGGTACCGGTCGACGGCGGCGCAAGGGGCAGCGGTGCGGCCTTCGATCAGGCTGAAGGAATATTGTAGCAGCGCCCTCTGCCATCCACCTTCTCGGAGGTGATGGTCAGGCCGAGCTTCTTCTTCAGCGCCCCGGACAGGAAGCCCCTTGCGGTGTGACCGGCCCACTTAGTTGCGGCTATGATCTCGGCGATGGTCGCGCCGCCTTCGGATTTCATCAGCGCAATCACCCCCTCTTGCTTGGTGCCGCTGCGCTGGTGCTTGGGGACTGGAGTGGGCTCGGGGTTCTCTGGCGCGTCGCCGATCCAGAGGGTTTGATGGGCCAGTGGCGTGGCGCGCAGGGTCAGCGAACCCGCTTCGCCATGCCGCCAAACAGTATCCGGGTCAGCGGCGGGGATTTCCTCGATCAACCCGCGCTTCAGGAGGCTCTTGCAGATGTTGCCCACAGCGCCGCCCTTGAGGTTGGCGGTGACCGGGAAGATCAGGCCATTCTCGCGGGCGCAGGCGCTGCTGAGGATCAGGGTCTGGGTGTCGGTGAGGTCGGTCATGGTTCTGGCTCCTGTCATTCGGCATGGTCGGAAAGGAAGGCGTTGATGCGGGCGAGCAGATCGTTGTGGCCAGTCGCGTCGGCCCCGATGATGACATCGCCATCATCGTCGGTTTGCAGATCGGCGATCTCGAGCAGCAAGGCGATGGCGTCGTCGCAGGCGGTGAGGCGTTCGGCCTTAGTGCTTCTGCGGGGGCAGGCTCTACATCCCGATGGCGCGCGCTCGCCGCCGCCATTGGCGTTTGAACCAATGGCGCGCCATTGTCGGCTCCCCGGACCGATGGCGGACGGTGCCTGGCGCGACAATGTCCTCGTCGAACGGCTTTGGCAGGCCATCAAATATGAGGAGGTCTGCCTGCGGGCATACACCAGCTTCTCGGAAGCGCGAGCATCCATCGGGCGCGACATCGTCTTCTGCAACACCGTTCGCAGGCGCACCCGGACCAATGGCGTTTGCCTGGCGCACCCCGCATTCATCGCTTGACGGCAAAACCCCCGATCAGGCTTACTTCAACCGGTTGTTGCCGGTTCCGGTCGCAGCATAATCAGGGCGGAAATCCACTTAAAAAACGCCTGGAACCTGTTCAGACGAACCGAACCACCTCTGTCAAACGA
The DNA here is from genome assembly GCA_903930735.1 of uncultured Paracoccaceae bacterium. Taxonomy (GTDB): domain Bacteria; phylum Pseudomonadota; class Alphaproteobacteria; order Rhodobacterales; family Rhodobacteraceae; genus CAIYZT01. Next base: position 1,750 of record CAIYZT010000254.1, read on the forward strand.
TCTTGCACTGTGACAGGCAAGTTCGCTAGCATGTACCCTCTTGCGGCTTTGATGATGTAACCGCCCCCCCCTATGCCATCGGCGTGCCAAGGTGGGTTTGCGACAATCCACAATGGAGGGCGGTTATATCATCAGACCCCCGCGAGGTGGTAAATGGCGCAATAGCCGCTCAGAAGCCCGTTGACCTGTGGGCAGAACCACGGCACTCTGTGCCTATATATCGGCAGATCGCCGGAAAGGCATCCGCGCCCCGATGTTCAGGCCTCTTCATTGCAGGTCTGGAGTCGGGCTTTTTCTTTAGGTGGACTTGCACATGAAACGCCGCATCGAACTTGGGTTGCTGTATTCCCGGACGGGCAGCTATTCGCTGATCTCCGAGGCAAGCCGTGCCGGGGCTTTGGCGGCGATTGATCAGATCAACGCTGATCCCGGCTTACCGGTTTGCTTTGTGCCGATTGAACGCGACCCCGGCGGTAATGCCGATGCCTACGGTCCGCTGTGCGAGGAAATCCTGCGCGACAGCGCTACGCGCCATGTGGTGGGCTGCGTGACATCGTGGAGCCGCAAAGAGGTGATCCCCAGTCTGGAAAAGCTGGGCGGAACGCTGTGGTATGCACTGCCCTATGAGGGGTTCGAGGCGTCTGACCATGTGGTCTATACCCACGCCTGCCCGAACCAGCACCTTTTGCCACTGCTTGATTGGGCGATGTCGGCGCACGGGCGGCGCGCCTATCTGACGGGCTCGAACTACATCTGGGGCTGGGAGATCGACCGACTGACGCGGGCGACGATCACAGATGCGGGTGGCGAAATACTGGGCGAACGCTATCTTGCGATCGGTGCGTTGGATGTGGGGCGGATGATTGATGAAATTCGCGCCACTCGCCCGGATTTCGTGCTGAATTCGCTGGTCGGGGCGTCGTCTTACGAATTTCTGCGGGCTTACCGCGCGCTTGGCTTGACGGATCCACATTTCAGGGCCGACCGTTGCCCGGTGTTGTCGTGCAATCTGACCGAATGCGAATTTCCACCTTTGGGCGAGGCGGCTGAAGGGCTGATCGCGGCGGGGCCATATTTTCGCGGCGTAGCGGGTTGGCCGGGGCCCGGAAATTTCGGCTCTGCACATGAGGCGGCGAGTTTCGCGGCGGTGCACGAATTGGCACGGCTTTTGTCGCGCAGGCCGTGGGCAGAGGCCATGTCTCTGGCGCAGTTGTTGGAAGGTATGGGTGGCCCTATTGACAAAGGCACGCATCACACGGCCCTGCCGGTGATCATCGCTCAGGTGCGCGACGGGGCGTTCCGCGTGATCCAGCATCGGGGCGAGGTGGCAGGCGATCCCGACCTGACCCGCGGCCCGCCATCTGCGGCGCAGCCCTTGCGGGTGGTGTCATGAAGCGGCAGGTGCGGATTCAAAACCTTGGGCGCGCGCGGGTGACGATCCTGCATCGCCCGGATCATACCGTGCAAGCTTTGACACGGCAATTGGTAGCAATCGGCTTGATTCTCGATCAGGTTTGGCCGGAATTGGGGCCAGAGGCCCTGGCGGTCGATTTCATCTTTTTCGATGCCGATATGGGCTATGACGGACAGTTTCCATGGGCTGCAGGGGCGGCACCCATGCCGATGATCGCGCTGATCGGATCCGAGGCTCCGGGGCGGATCGAATGGTTTTTGCAGATCGGCGCCCATGCGCAATTGCTGAAACCTGTGGGTGACAGTGGCACCTATTCGGCACTACTTATCGCGCGGGATGGCTTTGACCGTCAGCGCGCGTTGGGGGCACAGATCGCCGATTTGCGGCGACGCGTGGATGAACGCCAGACTGTGGTTAAGGCGGTGGCGCTGTTGGCTGCGATGGGCAAGACCGGCGCTGGAGCCTATGCGCAGGTGCGCCAGATGGCGATGGCATGGCGGATCCGCTTTGAAGATGCCGCCCTGCGGGTAGTTGCGCGCCATACATCTGGAGGCGGCAATGACCAGCGCAATCGGGGTTGACGCCGCCCGTCCGAAGGGTGCTTTGGCACGGCTGTTGCAAAGAAAATTGGCCGTGTTCGGGCTGATACTGATTGCCGTCGTGCTGGCAGGGGCGGTGTTTGCGCCGCTGCTTGCCTCGTTCCCGCCAGACATGCAGAATTTCGACGGGCTGACGATCCAGGGCGCGCCGATGCCGCCCGGCGGTGCCTATCCGATGGGCACCGACCTTTTGGGCCGCGATCTGTTCAGCCGGATTTTGTACGGCGCGCGGACCTCGCTGATCATTGGCGTTGTGGCGAACGGGCTTGCGCTGCTGATCGGTACGCTGGTCGGCATCACGGCGGGCTATTTCCGCGGCTGGATCGGGGCGGTGCTGATGCGCTTTACCGACCTGATGATGGCCTTTCCGGCGTTGTTGCTGGCAATCTGTCTCGCGGCGATTTTCTCGCCGTCGCTATGGATCGTGGCCCTGGTCATCGCACTGGTAAGCTGGGTGCAGACCGCACGGGTGATCTATACCGAAACCACGTCGCTGGCCGAGCGTGATTTCATCGCCGCCGAACGAACCTTGGGCGCAGGCACGGGCCGCATCCTGTTTCGGCACATCCTGCCGCATCTGATCCCCACCATCATCGTCTGGGGCACATTGGGGATTTCCACCACGGTGCTGCTGGAGGCCACGCTGTCGTTCCTTGGCGTCGGGGTGCAGCCGCCCACGCCAAGCTGGGGCAATATCATCTTCGAAAACCAGACCTACTTCCAATCGGCACCGTGGCTGGTGTTCATTCCCGGCGCTGCAATCATCCTGCTGGCGTTGGCTTTCAATCTGGTGGGTGATGCGCTGCGCGATGTACTGGACCCGACGCAAAGGGGGCGCGCGTGATGGCGGGCTACATCCTCCGCCGCCTGATCCAATCGGCACTGATCCTGTTGGGGGTGGCGTTCGTCACCTTCTTCCTGCTGTTCGTGCTGCCCGCCGACCCGGTCCGCCAGATCGCCGGGCGCTCGGCCACGGCGGAAACGGTCGAGAATATCCGCCAGCAACTCGGCCTCGACAAGCCCTTTCTTGTGCAGTTTTTCCGTTACCTGGGCGGGCTGGTGCAGGGCGATCTGGGGCGCAGCTATTTGCAGAAATCCGAGGTGTCCTTGCTGATCGCCTCGCGCTTGCCCGCCACGTTGCTGCTGATGGTGGCGGCGATTTTTTGCGAGTTGGCGATCGGGCTTTCGATGGGCATCACCGCCGCACTTCGGCGGGATCGCTTTACCGATCAGGCGCTGATGCTGACCTCGTTTGTCACCGTCTCTGCCCCGCAATTCGTGGTCAGCCTGCTGATGCTTTACGTTTTCGCGGTGAAACTCGGCTGGTTTCCGATTGGCGGTTATGGCACCTTCCGGCATCTGGTGTTGCCCGCGATCACTTTGGGGATCCTCGGATCGGGCTGGTATTCCCGCATGATGCGATCCTCGATGATCGACGTGATGCGCACCGACTACATCCGCACCGCCCGTGCCAAGGGGCTGACCCGTGCCCGCGTCGTGCTGGGCCATGCCTTGCCCAATGCGATCCTACCCATCATCGCCATGATAGGCATTGACATCGGCGTCTTCATGGGCGGCATTGTGGTGGTGGAATCCGTCTTTGGCTGGCCCGGCATCGGACAGCTTGCGTGGCAGGCGATCCAGCGCATCGACATCCCGATCATCATGGGCGTCACGCTGGTTTCTGCGGCAGCCATCGTGCTGGGCAACCTTCTGGCCGACCTGATCGTTCCGTTCATCGACCCCCGAATCCGGCTGCGCTAGGCCGGTCCAACAAACCAACAGGAGAGAAAAATGACAAAATTTCTGACTTCCACCGCGCTCGTGCTTTCGCTGGCCCTGCCCGCAATGGCCCAAGACTACACCCCCGATCCTGCGGCCAAGGCGGGCGGGTCGATCACCGTCACCTACAAGGACGATGTGGCGACGCTGGACCCCGCCATCGGCTATGACTGGCAGAACTGGTCGATGATCAAATCGCTGTTCGACGGGCTGATGGATTATGTGCCGGGCACCACGACCCTGCGCCCCGGACTGGCCGAAAGCTATGAAATCTCGGCCGACGGCATGTCGTTCACCTTCAAACTGCGCCCCGGCGTCAAGTTCCACAATGGCCGCGAGATGACGGCCGATGATGTGAAATACTCGCTCGACCGGGTGACAAACCCCGCCACCCAATCCCCCGGCGCCGGCTTCTTCGCTTCGATTGCGGGCTATGATACGGTTGCCGATGGCAACGGGTTGTCGGGGGTTGCGGTCGTTGATCCGCTGACGGTGACGATCACCCTGTCGCGCCCGGATGCCACATTCCTGCATGTCATGGCGCTGAACTTTGCCAGCGTGGTGCCGAAAGAGGCGGTCGAGGCTGCGGGCGACGATTTTGGCAAGCAGCCGGTCGGGACCGGGGCGTTCAAGCTGGCGGAATGGACGCTGGGGCAGAAACTGGTATTTGCCAAGAACCCTGACTACTGGCGTGCAGGAGTGCCTTACCTTGATCAAGTGGTGTTCGAGGTGGGTCAGGAGCCTGTCGTGGCCCTGCTGCGGCTGCAAAGCGGCGAGGTGGACGTGCCCGGCGACGGCATCCCGCCCGCCAAGTTCACCGAAGTGATGGGCGATCCAGCACAGGCGGCGCGCGTGGTGGTGGGCGGGCAGTTGCACACCGGCTACATCACGCTGAACGTCACCTTGCCGCCGTTCGACAAGGTGGAAGTGCGGCAGGCGGTCAACATGGCGATCAACAAGGATCGCATCGTGCAGATCATCAACGGGCGTGCGACGCCTGCCACGCAGCCGCTGCCACCCTCGATGCCGGGCTATACCGAAGGCTATGCAGGCTATGCCTATGATGTGGAAGGTGCCAAGAAACTGCTGGCCGACGCTGGGCTGGCGGACGGGTTCGAGACGGAGTTGTTCGTGATGAACACCGACCCGAACCCGCGCATTGCGCAGGCCATCCAGCAGGATCTGGCGGCCATCGGGATCAAGGCCAGCATCCAGAACCTCGCCCAAGCCAACGTGATCGAGGCGGGTAGCGCGGGCACCGCTCCGATGATCTGGTCGGGCGGCATGGGCTGGATCGCGGATTTTCCTGATCCGTCCAACTTCTACGGCCCGGTTCTGGGCTGCGCGGGTGCTGCGGCTGGCGGCTGGAACTGGTCCAAATTCTGCGATGCAGATCTTGATGCTAAAGCGACCGCCGCCGACAGCCTTGCCGATCCAGCCAAAGCTGCTGAGCGGCTGGCGATGTGGTCCGATGTCTATATGGGCGTGATGGAACAAGCGCCCTGGGTGCCGGTGTTCAACGAGGAACGCTATACGATGAAGTCCGAACGCATGGGCGGCGCGGACGCACTGTTCGTCGATCCGGTGTCGATCCCAGTCAACTATGACTATGTTTTCGTGAAGTAATCATGTGCAAGGTTTGCGACTACACGATCCACGGCGCGCAACACCACTTCGGCTGGGACAACTCGTTTGCCCCAGCCGCAAGGGTCGAGCCGGGGGCAACGATCCTGTTTCACTGTCAGGATTCCTCGGCGGACCAGCTTGGCCCGTCTTCCACCGTGGCCGACGTGGTGGCCCTGGACTTTGGCAAGGTCAACCCGGTCTCGGGCCCGATCCATGTCGAAGGCGCCGAACCGGGCGATGCGATCAAGGTGACGATCGAAAGCTTCGTTCCGCGCAGCCATGACGGGCGCGGCTTTGGCTGGACGGCGAATATTCCGGGCTTTGGCCTGCTTGCCGACCAGTTTACCGATCCAGCCCTGCATATCTGGTCCTACGATCCGGGCCAGATGGGGCCGGCTTTGTATGGCCGCGAAGCGCGCGTGCCCCTGAAACCTTTCGCGGGCACCATCGGCAATGCTTTGGCCGCACCAGGGTTGCACTCGGTCGTGCCGCCCCGTCGGGTTGGTGGCAATCTGGACATCCGCGATCTGAACGCTGGCGTGACACTTTACTTGCCGGTCGAGGTGAAAGGGGCGCTGTTCAGCGTCGGCGACACCCATGCGACACAGGGTGATGGCGAGGTCTGTGGCACCGCCATCGAGTCGCCCATGGATGTGGTGCTGACGCTGGATTTGGTGAAGGGCGCGAACCTGAAGACGCCGCGCTTTACCACGCCCGGCCCGGTGACAAGGCACCTTGACGCCAAGGGCTATGAGGTGACCATCGGCATCGGGCCGGATCTGATGTCGGCCGCGCGCGATGCGGTGGCGGCTATGATCGACCTGCTCTGCGCCACACGCGGCATGGCGGCGGTCGAGGCCTATATGCTGGTGTCAACCTGCGGCGATCTTCGTATCTCGGAAATTGTCGATATGCCGAACTGGGTGGTCAGCTTTTACTTCCCTCGCTGCGTGTTTGAATGAACGCAGGATCGAAAAACGCCTCCGGAGCCGATTTGGCCCCGGAGGTTCTGCGGGTGCAAGGCCTGACGGTTTCGGTGCGCACCGAAACGGGCGACAGGTCTTTGGTGGAAGACCTGTCCTTCACTTTGCGCCGGGGTGAAACCCTTGCAATTGCGGGGGAAAGCGGCTCGGGCAAGTCGATCACCGCGCTGGCGATCATGGGGTTACTGCCGCCCCCCGCCGTGCGTGTTACGGCCGGATCGATCCATTTGGGCGACAGCGATCTGACCCGCCTGCCCGAAGCGCAACTGCGCAGCCTGCGCGGCAGCCGCATCGCGATGATTTTTCAGGAACCGATGACCAGCCTCAACCCAGTCCTGTCCATCGGCACCCAGTTGACAGAATCGATCCGCGCCCATACCTCTGTCAGCCGCACCGAGGCACGCACCATGGCATTGGCGGCGTTGCAAGCGGTGCGCTTGTCGCAGCCTGAACAGCGGCTGAACCAATACCCGCACGAGTTGTCAGGCGGGATGCGCCAACGCGTGATGATCGCCATGGCGCTTGCCCTCCGGCCCGAAGTTTTGATCGCTGACGAGCCCACCACTGCACTTGACGTAACCGTGCAGCGCGAAGTGTTGGACCTGCTGCGCGATCTGCAACGCGAATTCGGCACGGCGATCATCCTGATCACCCACGATATGGGCGTCGTCGCCGAAATGGCCGATCGGGTGATCGCCATGAAAACCGGGCGGGCGGAGGAAGAGGGCAGCACCGCACAGATTTTCGCGCAACCGAAGATGCCCTACACCCAAGACCTGCTGGCCGCCGTGCCACGCATGGGCAAGGGCAAACCCCGCGCAGAAACCGGCACGGATACGATTGCCAGATTGCAAGACGTGGTTGTCCGCTTCCCGCTGAAGGGTGGCCTTCTGGGTCGCGCCACAGCGCAGGTTCACGCCGTCGAACATGTCAGCTTCGAGATAAGACGCGGCGAAACCTTCGCCCTTGTGGGCGAATCCGGTTGCGGCAAATCCACCATCGCCAAGGCCATGGTCGGGTTGGTGCCCCATCAGGGAACCATCGAAATTGCCGGGCAATCGCTTGCCAGCCTTGATACCGCGGGCAGGAAGGCGCTGCGCCGTCGCATCCAGATCGTGTTCCAGGATCCGATGGCCGCGCTGAACCCGCGCATGACCGTGGGCCAACTGATCGCCGAGCCGCTGCTGATCCACGGCCTTTGCACCGCCGCCGAACAACGCGCCCGCGCCGCCGATCTGATGCAGCGCGTGGGCCTGACCACCGATCAGCTTGACCGCTACCCGCATGAATTTTCTGGCGGGCAGCGCCAGCGCATCTGCATCGCCCGCGCGCTGGCGCTGCAACCCGACCTGATCATCGCCGACGAATCCGTCTCGGCTCTGGATGTCTCGGTGCAGGCGAGGGTGCTTGAGCTGCTGCAAATCCTGCAGCGCGAGTTTGGCATCGCCTTCCTTTTTATCAGCCACGATATGGCGGTGGTCGAGAATATCTCGGACCGGGTGGCGGTGATGTTTTTGGGCCAGATTGTCGAGACCGGCAGCCGGGCGCAAATCTTTGGCAACCCGCAGCACCCCTATACGCGCCGCCTGATCGAAGCGGTGCCAGTGCCCGACCCAACTTGTATACGCACCGCGTCCCCGCGCCTTTCCGGCGAGGTGGCAAGCCCGGTTCATCCGTTTGGGAAAGGGCCGAAGCGGCTTGTGCTGGTTGATATTGGCAGCGGGCATCTGGTGGCCGCAAGTCCCTGAACGGGCTTTGTCAGGGCAATCCGCCGCGAGAAGCTGGAATTGGTCGCCCAGCTTTCGCGACTGACAAAATCCAGCACTTTTCAGGATCTGGAAGCCCCGAACGAGATCAACCGGTTGGCGGTTATGATGTATATGTGCTTTCCACTGTCGAAGCGAAACGTCGACGATCTGCTTCACGATCCCGGCATCGCAGACGAAGCGTTTACGTCTTGTATGAAGAATGCAGAAATCCGGCTCACGCCCAGAGATGGGGTGGATGCCGCTCTCTCCCCAACGGTGTCGCAATGCGAGGTTGTGTCTCGGGAGTGGTGGAAATTCTCCTGCGCCGTCCTCCGAGCGATTTGATTTGCGCCTGATCAGGCGGCGAGGTCAAGTGTTGGCGATCTGTTGGTGAGTGCATTCACCAAGGAACATCACGATGAGATAAGCCACCGTGCGTCGTTCGGCACGCGCAGCGCTTGATCGGGAGACAAAATCAGGCGATCTTGCCGGCGACCGAAATGAAACTTGGGAAATGTCGGTCAAATAGGCTCGAAGCAGTCTCCGGGCTGGATGGGGATCTGGATGGAAAAGCGGGTACAGTTAGGCATTGCGGTGGCCGCCGCCGTCTTGTCCTTTGTCGGATCGTGGTCTGCCGCTGCGCGCGACACCCAGCGACATTTGCTCAGGCCCGATGAAGCCCAACGCTGGCGCGCTGTGGGCTCGCCGCAAGGAATAGAGCGTATGAGCCTTGCCCGTGAACGGATCGACCTCAAGCCCAGCCCTTATCCAACAAGGCACCGAATTGCCGCTGGATCACCTTCCCAGCCGTTGTGCGGTTGGCATATTGGGGCAGGAACAATGGGGTCTGTAAGGTTCGGTTCGGGTTACGGGCACAAATACGCTCGTAGACCGACACAGCAGCTGGCATGGTGCTGGATGTGCGGTAGCCTGTCTTGCCGTCCCTAATCGTCAGGATCAGCCGCCTTGGGTCATCGGCAACCATCACATCACCATGGGTCAGCGAATAAAGTTCGGTGGTTAACGGGCGGACAAACGAATAAACCAGAAACAGGATCAGATCAAACAGTTCGTCCGTGATCGGTGTCCCCCGAATTTCGACACATTCCAGCGACATCGCTTGGGCAGTCGATAACTGACGTAGAGCCTATTGCTTTACCGAACTCCACACCGACAACGCAAGGGTGGATATTAAGGTGTATTGAATGGTCCGAAGAAAGTTAAAAGTCTATATAAATCAATTATTTGCACATAAATTTTGGAGCGGGCGAAGAGATTCGAACTCTCGACCCTAACCTTGGCAAGGTTATGCTCTACCCCTGAGCTACGCCCGCAACCTTTGAACAAGGCCGGATTTAGGGGCAGAGGCAGGGGGGTGCAAGGGGAAAAGCGCGTAGGCGTTGACTTTCCTTGTGCCGAAAATCCTTCCACCTTGAGAACCGGAGCCGGGCTTCGAGGATGCATAGCGGAAGACGATTACGAACCCGCTGCCCGATAAGCTGGCCATATATCGCGCTCTGATTTTTGCAAAAATGACCAATTCGACAGGAATAGATTTCAATGGGTTAAATTTAAACTTCATTTCGAATTAGAAGGAACTCTGTAGTTAAAAGGGAAGGCTATTCCATGGTTTCGCGCACTAATTTTTTCGTTACCACCGCTTCACTTGCCGTGCTCGCCGCGCCTGTGCTGGCGCAAGATCAACTTTCGGGATTAACAACTTCCGGTGAAGTGGCCGGAATGTACTCGCTTGGAACCGATGGCAGTGCGACCAGCGTCTATGCGGGGCTCGATCTGTCCTACCGCGCCCCAACGCAGTCAAGCCTGACTTTTGGCGTCGATGCCGGGTTCCGCGGTTACGAGCAGCATTACAACTTTTCGGGATTCACCGGTAGGGATGTTGTATCTTCATTCTACTTCGAGGCTGTCGTCGGCGGCACTTTCGGCACACTCGCACTCGGTCAAACCCGCACGGCGACCGAGATGATCCTGAAATTCCCAGAGTTTTCCGGAAGCCCGGTTTATGAAATCGTAGCTCGTTCCATCAGCGTTCCTTTCCAGGAAACCTACCAGCTGTCCGATGGCGGCACGTTGGGTGTGCGTTTTGATGCCACTTTTGGCGGGGCGGATCTGTCCTTCTCGGTCAACAACAATCCAGACTTTGGCCTTTCGGCTCAGGCAGCGGGTTCCTATAAAGTCGGCGCCTTCACGATGCAGGGCGCGGTGGAATATGAAGAAAGTTCGGCTGCATTTGGTTATCTGGTGGGCGGGCAGGCGCGTTTTGGCAAGGTGGATATTGGCGCGAGCTATTATGACACTGACCTTGGTTTCTCGACCCCCACCTATCGGGCGTTTGGCACAGTGAATTGGACCGACAGCCTCTCGACGACAGCTCAGGCGCTCTATGAAACTGACGGCATTGAGCTGGTCTCTGTGGATGTGCGCAAATCCTGGGCCACGGGTGCCTATGTTGATCTTTCGGCAATCGCAGATTCGGACGATGTTTCCGGCAACCTTGCGATTGGCTTTAAGTTCTAATTGCGTCCCACTAAGCATTGGCGACAAAAAACGAGGCCGCGCATCATGGATGCGCGGCCTTTATTCTGGGCCGTCCGGCCTATTCCAACTCTACCAGCAGATCCTTGGCGTCGATCTGGCTGCCGGGGTGGACGAACAGGGTCTTGATCACCGCATCGCGGTCGGCATGGATGCCGGTTTCCATCTTCATCGCCTCGATGGTCAGCAGCAGATCGCCCGCCTTCACCTTTTGCCCTGCCACCACCGCAACCGCGGCCACCGCCCCCGGCATCGGCGCGCCCAGATGATTGGGGTTGCCCTCGACCGCTTTGGGTTTGGCGGCCGTCTTGGCCTTGACCGCGCGGTTTGGCACCCGCGTCACCCGCGGCTGGCCGTTCAGTTCGAAAAAGACTTTGACCTCGCCGTCCTCTGTGGTCTCGCCGACAGCTTGCAGGCGGATTTCCAGCGTCTTGCCGGGGTCAATCTCGGCGGTGATCTCTTCGCCGGGCTGCATGCCGTAAAAGAAGGTCTTGGTCGGCAGGGTGCGCACCGGGCCATAGAGCCGGTGGCGGCCCATGTAATCGAGGAACACCTTTGGATACATCAGATAGCCGTTCAGATCCTCGTTATCGACCTTGAACCCCTTGAGTTCCTTGGAAACCTTGGCGCGAACAGCCTCGAGGTCCACCGCAGGCAGGCTTGCGCCGGGACGCGTGATCATCGCGGCCTCGCCCTTCAGAACCTTTTTCTGGATCGCCTCGGGCCAGCCGCCATGCGGTTGGCCAAGATTGCCTTTCAGCATGTCGACCACGCTATCGGGGAAGGACAGGTCCAACTTGGGATCCTCGACCTGCGCCCGGGTTAGATTCTGGCTGACCATCATCAGAGCCATATCGCCCACGACCTTGGATGAGGGCGTGACCTTGACGATATCGCCAAACATCTGGTTGGCGTCTGCATAGGCCTGCGCGACTTCGTGCCAGCGCTCCTCAAGCCCCAAGGAGCGCGCCTGCGCCTTGAGATTGGTAAACTGGCCGCCCGGCATTTCGTGCAGATAAACCTCAGAGGCGGGGGCGGGCAGACCGGATTCAAAGGCCGCATATTGGCCGCGAACGCCTTCCCAGTAGTTCGAGACCTCGCGGATGGCCGCGATATCAAGCCCGGTATCGCGCTCGGTATGGCGCAAAGCCTCGACGATGGAGCCGAGGCAAGGCTGCGAGGTGCCGCCCGAAAACGCGTCCATCGCGGCGTCGATCGCATCCACCCCGGCATCGCAAGCGGCCAGAATCGTGGCCGCCGCCGCGCCTGAAGTGTCATGGGTGTGGAAGTGGATTGGCAGGCCAACCTCTTGTTTCAGCGCCTTAATCAGGGCACGGGCGGCGGCGGGCTTTAGTAGCCCCGCCATGTCCTTCAGGCCCAGAACATGAGCGCCCGCGCCTTTTAGCTCCTTCGCGCGGTCCACATAATACTTCAGGTCATACTTGGCCCGCGCGGGGTCCAGCATGTCGCTGGTATAGCAGATCGTACCCTCGCAAAGCTTGTTCGCCTCCAGCACCGCATCCATGGCGACGCGCATGTTTTCGGTCCAGTTGAGGCTGTCAAACACCCGGAAAACATCGACCCCGGTGCCCGCCGCTTGTTTGACGAAAGCCTGCACCACATTGTCGGGATAGTTGGTATAGCCAACGCCGTTGGAGGCGCGCAGCAGCATCTGGGTCATCAGGTTCGGCATGGCGGCGCGCAGATCGCGCAGGCGTTGCCATGGGCATTCCTGCAAGAAACGGTAGGCCACGTCAAAGGTTGCGCCGCCCCAGCATTCGACGCTGAAAAGCTGCGACAGGTTGGCGGCATAGGCAGGCGCCACCTTGATCATGTCGATCGACCGCATCCGGGTCGCGAGCAGGCTTTGGTGCCCGTCGCGCATCGTCGTGTCAGTGATCAGAACCTTTTTCTGCGCCTTCATCCAATCGGCAACGGCCTGCGGGCCCTTTTGTTCGAGCAGGTTGCGGGTGCCCATCGGCGGCTCGGCGCGCAGGGCAGGGATGCGCGGCGCGCGGGCCTCGGCATGGGGTTTGGGGCGGCCAGCGGTTTCGGGATGCCCGTTGACCGTGATATCCGCGATATAGATCAACAGCTTGGTCGCGCGGTCCCGGCGTTTTTTAAACGCGAAAAGGTCGGGCGTGGTGTCGATGAATTTGGTCGTATAGGTGTCATCAAGGAATGTAGGATGCTTTAGCAGGTTGATCACGAACTCGATATTCGTGGCCACGCCCCGGATGCGGAATTCGCGCAAAGCCCGGTCCATCCGGGCGATCGCTTTCTCGGGGGTTTGGGCATGGGCGGTGACCTTGACCAGCAGCGAGTCGTAATACCGTGTGATCACCCCGCCCGCATAGGCCGTGCCGCCATCCAGCCGGATGCCGTTGCCGGTGGCCGAGCGGTAGGCGGTCAGTCGGCCATAATCGGGGATGAAATTGTTCATTGGATCTTCGGTCGTGACCCGGCATTGCACCGCATGGCCGTTCAGCCGCACCTCGGCCTGACTGGCAACGCCCGTCGCCTCGGCGAGGGTCTTGCCCTCTTCGATCAGGATCTGGGCCTGGACGATGTCAATGCCGGTGACCTGTTCGGTGACGGTATGTTCGACCTGAACGCGTGGGTTCACCTCGATAAAATAGAATTTGCCGTCGTCCATATCCATCAGAAATTCCACGGTGCCCGCGCATTCGTAATCCACAAAGGCGCAGATCTTGCGGCCCATCTCGCAGACCTCGGCGCGCTGGGCCTCGTTCAGATAGGGGGCAGGGGCGCGCTCTACCACTTTTTGGTTGCGGCGCTGAACGGTGCAGTCGCGCTCCCACAGGTGATAGATATTGCCGTGCTTGTCGCCGAGTATCTGTACCTCGACATGGCGCGCGCGCAGGATCATCTTTTCCAGATACCCCTCGCCGTTGCCAAAGGCGGCCTCGGCCTCGCGGCGGCCCTCGCGGACTTTCAACTCCAACTCGGCCTCGTTAAGGATCGGCCGCATGCCGCGCCCGCCACCGCCCCAAGACGCTTTGAGCATCAGGGGATAGCCGACCTCGGCCGCCTGACGTTTGACCAGTTCCATATCATCGCCCAGCACCTCGGTCGCCGGGATGACCGGAACGCCGGCCGCCATGGCTACGCGCCGGGCGCTGGCCTTGTCGCCGAGCGCGCGCATGGTTTCGGCGCGCGGGCCGATAAAGGTGATGCCGGCCCGATCGCAAGCCTCTACGAAATCAGGGTTTTCTGACAGAAGACCATAGCCCGGATGGATGGCATCGGCGCCCGCCATCTTGGCGACGCGGATGATTTCGGGGATCGACAGATAGGCCCCGACAGGCGACAGACCGCTGCCGATCAGATAGGCCTCGTCGGCCTTGAACCGGTGCAAGGACAGCTTGTCTTCTTCGGCATAGACGGCGACCGTCTTTTTGCCCATCTCATTGGCGGCCCGCATGATCCGAATGGCGATTTCGCCCCGGTTGGCGATCAGGATCTTCTTGAATTCGGGCATGGGATGGGTCTCCGGGTGCGGCGATGAAAGCGCTCTCGGGGGTGCACTCTACTTTTGCTGCGGCGCAGCGCAAGAGATGGTTTCGCCAAAGATGAATATTTCTTGACGCCGCGTCACGCAGCCTTGGCGCCGCCTATTCTGCGCCCGGCTCTGCCTTGCCCCGCAGCGGCACTTCTTTGAGAAAAAGCGCAAAGCCAAAGCCGATCACGGCCATGACAAGCACGATCCAATAGATCGGATTGACCGCATCCGAGATCATCACAGCAATCTGCGCCTGAACCTCGGGAGCCAGTGCGGCCAGCTTTTCGGGCCCGATTTCTGAAGCGTCAAACGCCACGCCTTCGCCTAAGCCTGCCGTCAGCCGCGCCGCGAAAAGCGCGCCAAAGACGGCAACCGCCACCGACCCGCCGATCTGCCTGAACATCACACCCGCCGCCGTAGCGGTGCCCAATTGATGACGTGGAACGGAGTTTTGGACGGCGGTTGTGACCACCGGAAAGATGCAGCCCATGCCAAGGCCAAAGACCACGAGGCAGGCCATGAAATAGATCAGGCTGGTGGCGACCCCCAAAAAGGTCATCATAAAGGCCCCCGCCGCGATCAGCGCCATCCCCGCAATCGGCAACCGTTTATAGGTGCCGTATTTGCCCATCGCAATGCTTGCTACTGTGGTCGTGGTCAAAATGCCCACCGTCATCGGGATCAGCAGCAGGCCCGAAACCGTCGGAGATTGGCCAAGCGAGATTTGCAGATAAAGTGGCACAAAGGTCAGCGCGCCCAGCATGCCCGCCCCGGTGATGAACCCCAAGACCGCGGTGACGGTAAAGACATTGCCCGCAAACAGCTCCATCGGCAAAACCGGCTCGGCGGCGCGCAGCTCGGTCCAGATAAAGAGCGCGGTCGCGAGGGGGATCAGCGCGATCAGACCCAGCGTCAGCGGATCGCTCCATGGCAGTTCCTTGCCCCCCAGCGCCGAGATCAGGATCAGCGCGCCAAGCGCAGTTGTCAGCAGCAGCGCCCCTGCCCAGTCGATCTTGTGGCTGACCCGGTCCGATTGTGCGTCAAAGGACAGGGCAAAGGCCAGGACCGCGATGCCGCCGAGGGGGATATTGATGAAAAAGATCCAGTGCCAGGAAAACTGCTCCACAAACCAGCCGCCCATCAGCGGGCCGATCACCGAGGAGGTGGCGAAAACGGCGGCGAACATGCCTTGAACCTTGCCGCGTTCCCGCGGGGCGATCACGTCGCCCACCACGGTCAGCGCCAGCACAAACAGTCCGCCCCCGCCTAAGCCCTGCACCGTGCGGGCAAAGATCAGAAAATTCATCGATTGCGCCAGCCCGCACAGCGCCGAGCCGAGAATAAAGAGCCCGACTGAGACGAAAACCATCACCCGGCGACCGTATAGATCGCCCAGCTTGCCATAAAGCGGCGCCACCACGGTCGACGACAGGATATAGGCGGTGACGACCCAGCTTAGATGCTCCAGCCCGCCCAGATCGGTGACGATGGTCGGCAGCGCTGTCGAAACAATGGTCTGATCCAAGGCCGCCAGCAGCAGCAAAAGCCCGACCGAGGCGATGACCAGCCTAGTATTGCTGCCCTTTGCGGCGGGCATTTCAGAGGTGGGGGACATGGGCGTGATCCTTACGTCGAGGGGATTTGGCCCCTTGTGCCGCATGCGCCCCGGAAAGTCGACCCGGATCGGAGGGGCTTTCAAAGGTTGGGAACAATCAAAGAACATGGCTTTTCCTTGGCCCGATAAAGCGCTAGCTTGGCAGTCATGAGTGCCTGGTCCGACCCAGAAGACGATCCTTTCACCGCCGCAGCTGCGCGCGGGGCGCGAGCTCATGGGCAGGCGCAGGAGGCGGGGCCAGCGCTTTCGCTGTCGCAGCGCGCGATGGGAATCCGCCCGGCCTCGGCCCCCGCGCCCTATCTGGACGATCTGAACCCCGCGCAGCGCGCCGCTGTTGAGGCGATGGATGGCCCGGTCTTGATGCTGGCGGGCGCTGGCACCGGCAAAACCAAGGCCCTGACCGCCCGCATCGTGCATCTGCTGAACCGGGGCCGCGCCCGCCCGCATGAGATTCTGGCCGTGACCTTTACCAACAAGGCCGCGCGCGAGATGAAACTGCGGGTCGGCCGGATTCTTGGTGAAGGGGCGGAAGGCCTGGCTTGGATGGGCACGTTCCATTCGATTTCGGTCAAAATCCTGCGCCGTCATGCCGAATTGGTGGGTTTGAAATCCAGCTTTACCATTCTGGATACCGACGATCAGCTGCGCCTGCTTAAACAGCTGATTTCAGCGGCCAATATTGACGAAAAACGCTGGCCGGCGCGGATGTTGGCCGGGCTGATCGATTCCTGGAAAAACCGCGCCCTGACCCCGGATCGGGTGCCGTCGGCGGACGCCAGCGCCTATAACAACCGCGGTACCGAGCTGTATGAGGCCTATCAGGACCGCTTGCGCACCCTGAACGCCACCGATTTCGGCGATCTTCTGCTGCATTGCGTGGTGATTTTTCAAAAGCACCCCGATGTGCTGCAGCAGTATCAGCGCCTATTCAAATATATTCTGGTGGACGAGTATCAGGACACGAACGTGTGCCAATATCTCTGGCTCCGTCTTCTGGCGCAGGCGCATAAGAATATCTGCTGCGTGGGTGATGATGATCAGTCGATCTATGGTTGGCGCGGGGCCGAGGTGGGCAATATCCTGCGCTTTGAAAAGGATTTTCCGGGTGCGCAAGTGGTTCGTCTGGAACAGAATTACCGCTCCACCCCCCATATCCTCGCCGCCGCTTCGGCGGTGATCGCGGGCAATGCCTCGCGGCTGGGCAAGACCTTGTGGACCGAAGAGACCGAGGGCGAAAAGCTGCGGCTGATCGGACATTGGGACGGCGAGGAAGAGGCGCGCTGGATCGGTGAAGAGGTCGAGGCGCTGCAACGCGGTCGCGGGCGGCTGCGGCCCTTTTCGCTGGAAAACATGGCTATCCTCGTGCGCGCCAGCCACCAGATGCGCGCCTTTGAGGACCGTTTTCTGACCATCGGCATGCCCTATCGCGTGATCGGCGGGCCGCGGTTCTATGAACGCCAGGAAATCCGCGACGCCATGGCCTACTTCCGGCTGGCCGTGTCGCCCGAGGATGAT
Source organism: uncultured Paracoccaceae bacterium (assembly GCA_903930735.1). Lineage (GTDB taxonomy): Bacteria > Pseudomonadota > Alphaproteobacteria > Rhodobacterales > Rhodobacteraceae > CAIYZT01. The sequence goes on from CAIYZT010000254.1 coordinate 19,111, forward strand.
CTGGCTTTTGAACGGGTGGTCAACCTGCCAAAGCGCGGCCTTGGCGACAAGGCGCAGGCCGATATCCAGCGCGCGGCGCGGGCGGCGCAGGCGCCGCTGCTGGGCGGGGCGCGGGCGCTTTTGGCCTCGGGCGGTATCGGCGGCAAAGGTGCGGGCCAGTTGCGCGGCTTTTGCGACGGGATCGACCGTTGGCATGATCTGACGCTGAACCCCGCCACCAGCCACATCGCCTTGGCCGAGATTATCCTCGACGAATCCGGCTATACCGGCATGTGGCAAAACGACAAAACCCCCGAGGGGCCGGGCCGGCTTGAGAACCTCAAGGAATTGGTCAAGGCGCTGGAGCAGTTTGACAGCTTGCAGGGCTTTTTGGAGCATGTCTCGCTGATCATGGACAATGAGGGCGAGGCTTCGGACGAAAAGATATCGATCATGACGTTGCATGGCGCCAAGGGTTTGGAATTCCCGGTGATTTTCCTGCCGGGCTGGGAGGATGGGCTGTTCCCCTCGCAGCGGTCCATGGACGAATCCGGGCAAAAGGGCCTCGAGGAAGAGCGCCGTTTGGCCTATGTCGGCATCACCCGCGCCGAAGAGTTGTGCACGATTTCCTTTGCCTCTAACCGCCGGGTCTATGGGCAATGGCAGACCCAGTTGCCCAGCCGCTTCATCGACGAATTGCCAAGCCCGCACGTGGATGTGCTGACCCCGCCGGGTCTATACGGCGGCGGCTATGGCGCGGCGGCGGGCTTTGGCGCATCTTCGATCGAGGCGCGGGTCAGTAGCGCCGATGTCTACAACTCGCCGGGCTGGCGGCGGATGCAGGAGCGCAGCCAGTCCGGGCCCGCGCGCAGCATGTCGCAGCCGCGTGAGGCCAAGGGTCTGGTCATCGACGCTGAAGCGATCTCTGCCTATGTCGTCGGCGACCGGGTGTTTCACCAGAAATTCGGCTATGGCGAGGTGATCTGGATCGAGGGCGATAAGTTAGATATCGAGTTTGACCATGCCGGAGCGCGCAAAGTCGTGGCTCGCTGGGTGATCCCGGCCCATCAGGTCAGCGAAGCCCCGTTTTGAGGGAAGAGTGCCGGTTTGAAAGATCCGGCCCCGCCTACGGTGGAAGGCTTCCACGATACTGGATCCGCGTAAGCGCTCAGAGGGTCGGCACGTTTTTTAAGGGGGAAGGCCTGCCCACTGGGAGCCTTTTTCTCGCCAAGCTTTGCTCTGCCGAATAGCAGGTAAGAGCCGGGCGATCTGCGAATTCCAATGAGATCAGAATCTCCTCAGGGCCCTTTTCCGAGGATGGGTCCGGCTTTGGGGTTGCCTTTGGCCCGCGCCGCCACTCGCTCCAGCCCCCAAAATGCCAGACCAGCCAGCAGCCCCCAAAACGCCGCTCCGATCCCGAAAAAGGCGGTGCCCGAGGCGGTGACGATCAAGGTCACCGTCGCGGCAAAGCGGGTTTGTGGGGCAGTGAAGGCCCCGCTCAGCGCGCCCATCAGCGGCCCCAGCAGCGCCAGCGCCACCAGCGCGGTCATCAAGGGGGCGGGCAGGGCGGCGAGCACCGCCAGAATGGCTGGGCTGAAAACCCCCAAACCCGCCCAGATCGCGCCATAGACCAGACCGACTTTCCAGCGCTGATCGCGGTCCGGATGGGTGTTCTCGTCCAGACAGATCGCCGCGGTAATCGCCGCCATCGAGACGGTATGTGCGCCAAAAAGGCCTGATATCGCTGACAAAGTCCCGGTGCCGACCAACGCTCGGCGCACCGGCGGTGCATAGCCCGCCGCGCGCAAAACCGCGAAACCGGGCAGGTTTTGACTGGCCATGGTCACGAGATACAGCGGCAAGCCGAGACCCAGGATCACGTCCCAGCGCAGTTCGGGCATGATAAACTCCAGCCTTGGCAGGGGCAGCGTAGGGGCGGGCAATGGCGCGCCCGCCCAGCCGAAAGCCAGGATCAGCCCCAGTCCCAGCGCCGCCAGAACCGCAAGCGCCGGATTGCGCAGCCGCACCAGCACAAAGACTGCCAGCATCGGCAGTACGACCGTGGGCAGCGCCTGCGCCGCGCCCGCGCCCTTCAGGCAAAACGGCAGCAGCACACCGCCCAGCATCGCAGCGGCAATCGGATCGGGGATCTTGGCGACGAGCGCTCCCAAAGGCCGGATCAGACCGCTGGCCGCCACCAGCAACCCGGCCACAACAAAGGCGGCCACCGCTTGCGGCAGGGTTATCCCGCTCGTGGCCGCAATCAGCGCCGCGCCCGGTGTGGACCAGGCAAGCACCACCGGCACCCGCGCCGACCAGCTAAGCAGGGCCGAGCCGATGGCTTTGGTCAGACATACCGCCAAAACCCAGCTGGCGGTCTGACCAGCACTTGCCCCCAAAGCGGAGGCTGCGGACAGGACCAGCGCTATCGTAGAGCCATAGCCCACGAGGGCAGCAACAAGGGCGGGGGGGAAAAGCGAAAACGGCATTGCCGCAGTATCGGGGCAAGCGCGGCGGCGCGCAAGGTGCTGGCGGGACCGGTCGTACTGGGGGGGGGGAGCGGCGGCACCGGGGAGGAGTAAGGTGCCGCCGTCACATTTCTTGACCAGACCATTGGGAGGAAAAGCCGACCAAAAAAACCCTTTACTTCAGAGCCTTGGCTTTGAAGCAGGTCCTGCGCCCTCAGGGAGGAGAAAAGGCCGCAGGCTCAGCGATCCATAACTGGACGCCGGATATTCACGCCCCAAACTTGGGAGGAGAAGGCGCGAATTCGAAAATTAGCGATCGATTGACTTGCCCTTGGCGACGTCTTCGATATTGCCGCGCATCAGGCCCATATCGGCCAGATCACGGTCGCTCAGCGCGTTCAAATCGCGCAGGGTTTGACGATAAATCGCCCGGCGCTCGCTGGCCGCGCGGATCAGAGTGACCATTGCAAAAGCACGGTCCAAAAGCGTCACGCGCACAGCGCTGGTCGAGTTTACATAAGCCATTTTGAGCCTCACATCTTTCTTCTCTGTCAGGGTCTTCAGAGGAACATCCCTCTGTTAGCGCTGGCGTTGAATGAGAGATGGGGCAATTGCTGCATCTGCACAATAGCCCATTCGGCAATGCCGCTATGCAGCGCAGTCATGACTGGCTTTCACAAAAAATTTATATTTAACAGGCGCTTCGATCAATTCTTGAACAAATGGTCAAACCGCCCTTGCCCTTTGCCGCAAAGCGCTGGACTTTGCGGCTAGTCAGGCATCTGGAGGCTGGTTAGATGGCAATATCGCGCGACGAGGTGATTGTGGTTCTTCAGGGCATCGCGCTGGAAGGCGGCGGCAATCTGGTCTCGCGCGATCTGGTGCGCGCGCTGAGTGTCGAAGGCGGCTCCGTGCGATTCGTGATCGAGGCTGCTACGCCGCAAGAGGCCCAGGGACTTGCGCCGAGCCAGCCAGTCATTGAGGCGGCGCTGCGGGCCTTGCCCGGAGTCACCTCGGTTCAGGTCGTGCTGACCGCGCATGGCCCGGCGGCAAGGCCCGCCGCGCCGCCGCCAAATCTGGGGGGCGGGGTCAAGATCGGTCAGCACCCGACGCCGCATCAGGGCGGGCCGGCGCGGATCTCGGGGATTGAGCGGATCATCGCGGTCGGGTCGGGCAAGGGCGGGGTCGGCAAATCAACCGTTGCCTCGAACCTTGCGGTCGCGCTGGCGCGGCAGGGTCGCCGTGTGGGTCTGCTGGACGCTGATATCTATGGCCCCAGCCAGCCGCGCATGATGGGCGTGTCCAAACGTCCAGCTTCGCCCGATGGCAAGACCATCGAGCCGCTGATTGCCCACGGCGTTACCATGATGTCGATTGGTCTGATGCTAAGGGATGACGAGGCGGTGATATGGCGCGGCCCGATGCTGATGGGGGCCCTGCAGCAGCTTTTGACGCAGGTGGCCTGGGGGCAGTTGGATATTCTGATCATCGATCTGCCGCCGGGCACGGGCGATGTGCAACTGACGCTTTGTCAGCGTACCCATCTGACCGGGGCGATTGTGGTTTCAACCCCGCAGGATGTGGCTCTGCTGGACGCGCGCAAGGCGCTCGACATGTTCCAAAAGCTGAAAACCCCGGTGCTGGGCCTGATCGAGAATATGTCCACCTATATCTGCCCCAATTGCGGGCATGAGGCGCATCTGTTTGGCCATGGCGGCGTGGCGGCCGAGGCGGCGCGGCTGAACCTGCCATTCCTGGGCGAATTGCCTTTGGATCTGGCGGTACGGGTGGCAGGGGACGCGGGCACACCGATTGCCGCCGGGGAGGGGCCGATGGCGCAGGCCTATATGGCGCTGGCGGCGCGGCTGGTGACGGGCGGGATGGCCTGAGCCGCAATAGGTGGGGCCATTTTGGCCCTCGCCGGGGCCGCTGGTGCGAATCAACTTGTATGGGAAAGCATGGGCAGCCCGGCGATCGCCGGGTGATTCGGCGCTGTTTTTTCTTCTGATCCGGCCGAATGGGTCAAAATTCTGGCTTTGACTACACGATCTTGGAGTTTTCATGGGAAATCTTGGGTTGGCTGCTGCCGCCACCTTGAAAACTATATCTAGGGGTCCGTGCGATGTATGGGTCTAGGTGTGGCGCAGCGGTCCCTCGATCACCTCCTAAGTGCTGCGTTTGCAGCCCCGTCAAATCAACATCTACGGTCCAATCCCAAAAATTTCCATTGTTTCCCATGAAAACCCATGGCATACATGTCTCACGGAAATGAAGACGAGCAAAAAAGCAGGGGCGGCTGAAGAACCCCGAACATGGCGAAATAAAAAAAGACAGGCTCATACAGGCACTCGCTTTCATTGAACGACAAAGATCCAGCGCGCGCGAGCAGACATCTCCCCCAGGTGGCGCTGCGCAGGACGCCCCAGCGATGGGACAGAAGGCGGATCGGGTAGTGGCAGCAACCCGATCCGCCGATTCTATTTTGGGGCCCTAAAAACCCCCGCAGGACGACAGATAGGACCGCGAAAAGCCCATGGGCAGCGAGGCATTCAGAGGTGAATTCTACCAGAAGGTAGATGCCAAGGCGCGGGTCTCGGTCCCGGCTGCCTTTCGCCGAATTCTGGAAGCTGAAGATCCTTCCTCTCCCGAATTTCCCCGCCCGCGCATCTATATGGTCTATGGCGGCCGCGCGCGCAGTTTTGTCGAATGCTATTCCAAGTTCGGCGCGGATGCTCTGGCCGCCAAGATCGAGGCGATGGAAATGGGCTCGCCCGAGCGCGAGCGCGCCGAGCGGGACCTGATCTCGCGCTCTGTCATGGCCGAGATCGAGCCTGACGGCCGCATCGTCTTGCCGCCCAAGGTGCGCGAAAAGATGGGCCTGGATGCGGGCGATCTGACGGCAGGCGCCGAGGCCGCCTTTGCCGGTTTCACCAATCGTTTCAAGCTGTACCGCCGCGAAACCTATGACGCAGAGCAGGCCATGGAGGACGGTGATGCAACCGATCCCCTGACCTTGGTCGGCAGGGCGCTTCGAGGCGGGTGAAGCGATGACCCGCGACGTGCTGCCAGCGCTCTTGCCCCACATTCCGGTCCTTCTTTCTCCGCTTCTGGCGGCCTGTGCGCCGATTAGCGGCATCTGGGTCGACGGAACCTTTGGCGCGGGCAGCTATGCGCGGGGGCTGTTGCAGGCCGGGGCCGCGCAGGTCATCGGCATCGACCGCGACCCGCTGGCCTTTGATCTGGCTGGCCCTTGGATCGCGGATTATGGCGACCGGCTGCGGCTGGTGGCCGGCAATTTCTCGGAACTGGACCGCCACGCCGGGCAGCCGCTGGACGGGGTGGTTCTGGATCTGGGTGTGTCCTCGATGCAGCTGGATCTGGCCGAGCGCGGCTTTTCCTTTGCCAAGGATGGCCCTTTGAACATGCGCATGGCCCAGACCGGGCAAAGCGCCGCCGATATCGTGAATACGGCGAGCGAAGAGCGTCTGGCGGACATCCTTTATCATTTCGGCGAAGAGCGCGCCTCGCGCCGTATCGCCCATGCGATTGTGGCCGCGCGCGCGAAAGAGCCGATCATCGGCACTCTGCGGCTGGCCGAGATCGTCTCGCGCTGTTTGCCGCGTCCCAAACCGGGGCAAAGCCACCCAGCAACCCGCAGCTTTCAGGCTTTGCGAATCGCGGTGAATGAGGAGTTTTCCGAGCTCGTCCAAGGCCTTGCCGCCGCCGAACGCGCGCTGAAACCGGGCGGGCTCTTGGCTGTTGTCACCTTTCACAGCCTCGAAGACCGGATCGTGAAACGCTTTTTCCAGCGCGCGGCGGGCGAGGAGCCGAACACCAACCGCTACGCCCCCGCCAAAACCACGACCACGGCGCGGTTTGATCTGGTGACGCGCAAACCCATCGTCGCCGATGAGGACGAGTTGGCCCATAACCCGCGCTCGCGCTCGGCCAAGTTGCGGGTGGCGCGGCGCACGGGCGCGCCGGCGCTGGATGTCACGGCAGCCGAGGTCGATGCGCCCGAGTTGCCGCAAAAGAAGGGCAGGGCCCGCGATGCGTAGTTTCATTTATGTCCTGATGTTCATGGGGCTTCTGGGCCTTGGCGCCTGGGCCTATTCGGAAAACTACGACATGCGAGCGCGCGAATCCGAGGTGGCGCAGTTGCAGGCCGAAATCGGCACCATTCGCGATGCCATTTCAACCCAGCAGGCCGAATGGGCCTATCTGAACCGCCCCGACCGGCTGTGGGAGCTGGTAAACCTGAATTTTGAGCGGCTGCTTTTGATGCCCATGCAGCCGGCGCAATTGGGCCGCGCGACCTCGGTTGCCTATCCGGCCCTCCCTGGCCTGCCCGCCGATCTGGATCTGTCGCAATCGGTGGATATTTCGGGCCAGCTGAACGCGGGTGAGGAGATGAGCACGCCATGATCCGCGCCCCGCTTCGCCCGCTTGCCCGCATTCTCGACGCCCGTTCAAAAGGCGAAAATCCTGATCTGATCGAGCGTGAAAACCTGCGCCTGCGCCATGAATCGATACGCGAGCGTGCGATGGGCCGTGCCAAAGTGCGGCTTTGGACCTTGGCCATCAGCTTTGCTTTTGTCTTTTCCGCGATTGGCCTGCGCATGGGCTACATGTCCGGTCAGACCCCGGTTGAGCCGGTTTCGGAACTGGGCGCCAATACAATACAGGCCCAACGCGCCGATATCACCGACCGTCAGGGCCATATTCTGGCCACCAATATGCTGACCAATTCGCTTTATGCGCAAACCGCCAATATGGTGGACCCGCCCCGCGTGGCGCGCGAATTGGCGGAGCTGTTCCCCGAATTGAACGAGGCTGACCTGCTGCGCCGTTTCACGGATGGACGCAGTTTTCTGTGGATTCGCAAGGTCTTGAGCCCCGAGCAGCAGCAGGCGGTGCATGAAATCGGCGATCCCGGCCTTTTGTTTGGCCCCCGCGAGATGCGCCTTTACCCCAATGCCAATCTTGCCGCCCATATCCTTGGCGGCGCCTCTTTTGGCGATGAGGGGGTCAATAGTGCCGAGCTGATCGGCGTGGCGGGCATTGAAAAGGCGCTGGACGAGCGTCTGCGCGATCCGGCTATGGCGGGGCAACCGCTGGCACTGACCATCGACATCACTCTTCAGGCCGCGATGGAGGAGGTTCTTGGCGCTGGCATGACCATGATGCAGGCCCGCGGCGCCGCCGGCATCTTGATGAACGTGCAGACGGGCGAGATCCTGGCCATGGCCAGCCTGCCCGATTTCGATCCCAACAACCGACCCAGCCCGATCGTGGCCAAAGGCGCGGATGCGGCGGACAGCCCCTTGTTCAACCGCGCGGTGCAGGGCGTTTATGAGCTTGGATCGACCTTCAAGATCTTCACCGCCGCGCAGGCGATGGAACTGGGCCTCGTGAACCCCGAGACCCAGATCGACACCTCCTACCTCAAGATCGGCAGAAAACGGATCACCGAGTTTGAAAACAAGAATTACGGCCCCACCAAATCGGTCTCGGAGATCATGGAGGTTTCCTCCAACATCGGCACCGGGCATATGGCGCTGATGATCGGCGCGGAACGTCAGCAGGCCTTTTTCGCCGCGCTCGGCCTCTTTGATGCCTCGCCGGTCGAGCTGATCGAAGCGCCGGGGGCAAAGCCCCTGCGCCCGGCCAGATGGTCCGATATCGTGACTGTCACCGCCTCTTTTGGCCACGGCATGTCGTCCAGCCCGCTCAATCTTGCCGCCGCCTACGCCACCATCGCCAATGGCGGAATCAAGGTCTCGCCCACGCTTTTGGCCCGCACCGAGCCGATGCGCGGCATCCGCGTCATCAGCCCGCAGGTGTCGCGCGATGCGGTGGCGATGCTGCGCCGGGTTGTGGTTTCGGGAACAGCGACGCTGGCCGATATCCCCGGCTATCTGGTGGCGGGCAAGACCGGCACCGCCGACAAGCCCCGCCCCGGCGGCGGCTATTATGAGGACAAGGTGATCAACACCTTCGCCGCGGTCTTTCCGGCCGATAACCCGCAATATGTGCTGGTCGTGACCATGGACGAACCCTTGGGCTCTTCGGGCGGCGAGGTGCGGCGTACGGCGGGTTGGACGGCGGTTCCGGTTGCGGGCGAGATCATCAAACGCATCGCGCCCTTGATGGGCATGGTTCCAGCGGTTGAAGAGCCCGCCCCGGATGAGATAACAGCCGTCAAGAACTGAAAAAATGCCGGCACAAGCGGCGGACCAAACGGATAGTTGCGCCATGATGGCAAAGAAACTCTCGGATCTGGGGTTGCAGGCGCGGGCTGGGCGCGATGCGCGCGTCAGCGGCTTGACGTTGGACAGCCGCGCCGTGGTTCCGGGCGATCTGTTCGCCGCGCTGCCGGGCGCGCTGCGTCACGGCGCTGATTTCATTGGGGCCGCCCTGGAGCGGGGTGCCGGCGCGATCCTGACCGATGCGGCGGGCGCGCTGATTGCAGCCGATGCCCTGAAAGGCAGTCCCGCCGCCCTGATCATCGCCGAAGACGCCCGCGAGGCCCTCGCCCGCGCCTCTGCCCTTTGGTTCGGCGCGCAGCCCGCCACCATGGTTGCGGTCACCGGCACCAATGGCAAAACCTCGGTCGCAAGTTTTGCCCGTCAGATCTGGGTTCATCTCGGCCACGGCGCTATCAATATCGGCACAACCGGGGTCGAAGGCGCCTGGGAGGCGCCCTCCAGCCATACCACCCCCGATCCCGTGACCCTGCACCGGATGCTGGCCTTGGCGGCAGGCGCGGGCGTGACCCATGCCGCGATGGAGGCCTCCTCGCATGGGCTGGACCAGCGCAGGCTGGACGGGGTGCGCCTGAAGGCCGCCGGTTTCACCAATTTCACCCAGGATCATCTGGATTATCACCAGACATTCGAGGCCTACTTCGCCGCCAAGGCTGCGCTGTTTGACCGCGTTCTGCCCGATGATGGCACCGCCGTAGTGAATACGAACGATCCCAAAGGCACCGATATTCTGGCCATCGCGCGGGCCAAGGGGCAATCTGTGATCACTGTCGGGCACGGGACGGATTGCGATCTGCGCATCCTCGCGCAGCGCTATGATGCAAAGGGGCAGGACCTGCGCTTGGCTTGGCGCGGCGCGCTCTATCAGGTGCGGCTGGCGCTGATCGGCGGCTTTCAAGCGGAAAACGTGGCGCTAGCGGCCGGATTGGTCATCGCCGCCGGCGAAGCGCCGCGCGATGTCATTGCCGCTTTGCCGCATCTGGCGGGGGTACGCGGACGGATGCAGCTGGCCGCGACCCGCGCGAATGGGGCGGCGGTTTTCGTCGATTACGCCCATACGCCTGATGCCATCGCCACCGCGCTTCAGGCCCTGCGCCCGCATGTCATGGGCCGGATCGTGATCGTTTTCGGCGCCGGCGGCGACCGCGATCGCGCCAAGCGGCCCGCAATGGGGCAGGCCGCCCGCGCCCATGCCGATGTTCTATTTGTGACAGACGACAACCCAAGATCCGAGGATCCTGCCACAATCCGTACCGCAATAATGCAAGCCTGCCCCGAAGCGACTGAGGTCGGCGACCGCGCCGAAGCCATCCTGCGCGGGGTCGATGCGCTGCTGCCGGGCGACGCTTTGCTGATCGCGGGCAAGGGGCATGAGACGGGTCAGGTGATCAAGGGTGATGTCTATCCTTTTGACGATGTCGAACAGGCATCGGTCGCCGTGGCCGCCTTGGATGGGGTGATCTGATGGCCCTTTGGACCGCAGCGGATGCCTTGGCAGCCACCGGCGGGCAGGGCCCGGCCAATTGGAAATGTTCGGGCATTTCGATCGACACCCGCACGCTGGAGCCTGGCGATCTGTTTGTCGCACTCAGCGATATCCGCGACGGGCACGACTTTGTGGGCCAAGCGCTGGATCTGGGCGCTGCCGCCGCGCTGGTGTCCCGCACGCCCGAGGGGCTCGCCAAAGACGCCCCGCTGCTTGTGGTCCCCGATGTTCTGCGCGCGCTCGAAGATCTTGGCCGCGCCGCCCGGGCCCGCACCCGCGCCAAGGTGGTGGGCGTCACCGGGTCGGTCGGCAAAACCTCGACCAAAGAGATGCTGCGCGTGGTTTTGGGCGGGCAGGGGCGCGTTCATGCCGCCGAGGCCAGTTATAATAATCATTGGGGCGTGCCGCTGACCCTGGCGCGGATGCCGCGCGAGGTGGATTTCGCGGTGATCGAGATCGGCATGAACCATCCCGGCGAGATTGCCCCCCTCGCGCGGATGGCTGATCTCGACGTGGCGGTGATCACCACCATCGCCGCCGCCCATCTGGAGGCTTTTGCCGATGTGGCAGGCATTGCCGCAGAGAAGGCGGCGATCCTGGATGGGCTGCGCAAGAGCGGGTTTGCCGTGCTGCCGCTGGATATCGAAACCGCCGCGATCCCGATTGCCCGTGCTGATGCCCTTGGCCTGCGAAAGCTGACCTTTGGCCAAAACAGCAGCGCTGATTTTTGCCTGCTACAATCCAAGCTCTGCGACCGCGCCACCGTCGTTCACGCCCGCCACGGCGACGACGCCCTACTCTTCAAAATCTCAGCCGCCGGCCAGCATTTTGCGATGAACGGGCTGGCGGTTTTGGCCACTGCCAGCGGCCTTGGCCTCGACCCGGCCATCGCGATCTGCGATCTGGGCCGTTGGTCTCCGCCAGCGGGCAGGGGCCTGCGCGAGCCTGTTGTCTTGGATCCGGTTTATGAAACCGGCTTTGAGCTGATCGATGATGCCTTCAACGCCAACCCCGCCTCCATGGCCGCCGCTTTGGACGTGCTGATCGCGGCCCAGGTCCAAGAGGGCATCGGCCGTCTGGCCAAGGGCCGCCGCATCGCCATTCTGGGTGATATGCTGGAGCTTGGCCCCACCGAGGCCGACCTGCACCGCGCCATCGCGCGCCATCCCGGTCTGGAGGCGCTGACGGTCATCCACTGCGTCGGCCCCCGAATGCGCGCCCTTTACGAGGCGCTGCCCGCCCGCCAACGCGGCCATTGGGTCGGTAGCGCGGCAGAGCTTGCGGCCAATGCGCGCAGCCTGATAGATGCGGGCGATGTGGTGCTGGTCAAAGGCTCCAAAGGGATAAAAGTCAGCCTCGTTGTCGAGGCTTTACGAAAACTAGACCGGACATAGCCGGCAGGCTTGAGGGGATGCGTCATGCTGTATTGGCTTACCGAGTTTTCAGATGGGGGGGATTTTTTCAATCTTTTTCGCTACATCACCTTCCGTGCCGGTATGGCCTTTGGCACTGCCCTGATCTTCGGTTTCATCTTTGGCCGCCCGCTGATTGATCTTTTGCGCCGCCGCCAAGGCAAGGGCCAGCCGATCCGCGACGATGGCCCGCAAAGCCATCTGGCCAAGGCCGGCACGCCCACGATGGGCGGTCTGCTGATCCTGTCGGCGTTGATGGTGTCCACCTTGATGTGGGCGCGGCTTGATAATCCCTATGTCTGGATCGTGATTCTGGTGACGCTCGCCTTTGGACTGATCGGATTTGCCGATGATTATGCCAAGGTCACCAAGCAGACCACCAAGGGCGTTTCGGGCAAATGGCGGATGGCCATTGGTCTGGTGATCGCCGCGCTCGCCGCCTATGCCGCGTCGGCCTTTCACCCCGAGGCTTTGACCAATCAGTTGGCCTTGCCTTTCTTCAAAGACCTGCTGATCAACATGTCCTATTTCTACGTCCCCTTCGGCATGCTGGTCATCGTTGGCGCGGCCAATGCCGTGAACTTCACCGACGGTCTCGATGGTCTGGCGATCATGCCGGTGATGATCGCCGCCGCGACCCTGGGCGTGATCGCCTATGTAGTCGGAAACTTCAATTTCTCCGACTATCTCGGTGTGCATTTCGTCCCAGGCACCGGCGAGATTCTCGTCTTCTCCTCTGCCCTCTTCGGCGCTGGCCTTGGGTTCCTTTGGTACAACGCCCCGCCCGCCGCCGTCTTTATGGGCGATACCGGCAGCCTCGCCTTGGGCGGCGCGCTGGGTGCCATCGCGGTCTGCACCAAACACGAGATCGTTCTGGCCATCGTCGGCGGCCTCTTCGTGGTCGAGACCCTGTCGGTGATCATCCAAGTCCTCTACTTCAAACGCACCGGCAAGCGCGTCTTCCTGATGGCCCCCATCCACCACCATTTCGAGAAAAAGGGCTGGTCCGAACCCCAGATCGTCATCCGCTTCTGGATCATCTCACTGATCCTCGCGATGCTCGGGCTGGCAACGCTGAAGGTTCGGTAAGGGGCAAACGCGAGCGAGCTCTATCTGTTTTTGCGGTGAGAATGCCATCTCATTGAGCCGGGATCGCCAGCGCGGGGACGAAACGTCTCTGCGCGCCCCTTTCCCTTTCCCCCAATTCCTCCTATCCCTTTCGGGCCGATCCCCCTAATCCCAACGAGGCCCCTCATGATCCCCGTCACCGGCTATTCCGGCCTTAAGGTCGCTGTTCTGGGCCTCGGGCGCTCTGGTCTTGCCACGGCCCGCGCGCTGATTGCGGGTGGGGCGGAGGCGCTTTTGTGGGACGACAGCCCGGAATCCCGCACGTCGGCTACTGAGGCGGGCCTGCTGCTGACCGATCTTGGCCGGGCGGGTGCGCTGGACGGTGTGGCCTTGCTGGTCACCTCACCGGGAATTCCGCATCTTTATCCCGAGCCTCACCCGATCATCGCCCGCGCGCTGCAGGCGGGCATTCCGATTGATAATGACATTGGCCTCTTCTTTTGTTCCTTTGCCACCTCGGACTGGGATGATTTCGAAATCACGCCCAAAATCGTCGCCATCACCGGGTCGAACGGTAAATCCACCACCACGGCCCTGCTGCACCATATCCTGGATGCCGCCGGACGCCCGGCCCAGATGGCCGGCAATATCGGCCGGGGCGTGCTCGACATTGACCCGGCCCAGGACGGCGAAGTTGTGGTGCTGGAGCTGTCGTCTTACCAGACAGAGCTTGCCCGCCACCTGACCCCCGATATTGCCGTTTTCACCAATCTGTCGCCCGATCATCTGGACCGCCACCACGGCATGGGCGGCTATTTCGCCGCCAAGCGCCGGCTTTTTGCCGAGGGCGGGCCGGACCGCGCAGTGATTGGGGTGGACGAGGCCGAGGGCTGGTTTCTGGCCAATCAGATGGGGATGGGCCCGCAGGATGACCGGGTGATCCGCATCTCCTCGGGGCAAAAGCTGGATCAGTTCGGCTGGTCGGTCTTTGCGCGCAAGGGCTTTCTGGCCGAATGGCGCAAGGGGCGGCAGATGGCCTCGATCGATCTGCGCGAGATCCCCGGTCTGCCCGGCGCTCATAACCATCAAAACGCCTGCGCGGCCTATGCGGCGGCGCGCGCGCTGGGGATCGCGCCAAAGCTGATCGAAGGCGCGCTGCACAGCTTTGCCGGGCTGCCGCACCGCAGCCAGTTGGTGGGCGAGCGGGCCGGGGTCAAGTTCATCAATGACAGCAAGGCCACCAATGTCGACAGCGCGGCCAAGGCGCTGCAGGCCTTTGGCAAGATCCGCTGGATTGCGGGCGGCATGGGCAAAGAGGGCGGCATCACGGCGCTGAAGCCGCATCTGGCATCGGTGGTCAAAGCTTATTTGATCGGCCATTCCGCCCGCGATTTCGCGCTGCAAATCGGCGATACGCCGTATGAAATCTGCGAGACAATGGCGCGGGCTGTGGCGCGGGCCGGGGCCGAGGCAGAGGCGGGCGAGGTGGTTTTGCTGGCGCCCGCTGCATCAAGTTTCGATCAATACCCGAATTTTGAAAAGCGGGGCGAGGATTTCGCCGCGCAGGTCAAGGCCTTGATCGGATAGGGGTTTTGGAGCGCGGCGGATCAGCCCGCCTCGGACAAAAGCCGGGTGCGAAAGGACATCATCCATTCGGCGCGTTCGTCTGCCATGGCGCGGCCCGTGGCAGTTTGCATCCTTTCGGGCAGACGCAGCAGCTTTACCTCGAAATGATCCAGCGCAAAGGCGCGGTCATCAAGGGGGCGGTTCAGGGCCATGGGATCGGCCTGATCGAAAAGCGCGCCACCCAGCTGCCCGGTCACCGCAAAACAGCGCGCAATGCCGATGGCACCCAAGGCTTCCAGCCGGTCGGCGTCTTGCAGGATCTTCGCCTCCAGGGTCAGGGGCGCGATGCCGGCGGAAAAGCTGTGGGCCTCGATCGCATGGGCGGCGGCGTCCGTTTGGGCGGGGCTCAGGCCCTCAGCCAGCAAAATGGGGCGGGCGGCGGCGGCCGAAAGGCGCGAGGCCTGGGCTCGGTTTGGTGTGGATTTAGGCAGGTTCACAAAATCATGAAAATAGGCTGCGGCCAGAAGAACGGTCAGATCGCCGCCTTCGTTCACGGCGATGGTGCGCGCATTGGCCCAGACCCGCGCCAAATGGCCTAGGTCATGCGCGCCGTCAAAGGGCGCCTTGGACCATTCCTCGGAAACCCGGCGGCGATAACGCGCCTCGGACTGGGCAAGATCCATCAAAGATCCTCGAAATCGGTGGAGATCAGGCCCAATTCCTTGGCCGCCCCCAGCGAGAGCAAGGGGCTGTCCAGCCCGCGTTCGGCCTGAAAACGGCGCAGAGCCTCGGCGGTGGCGGGGTCCATCAGGCCGGTCAGCGGCAAAACGTAATAGCCGCGGGCTTTCAGCGCGCGCTGAAGGGTGGCGACAAATTCAGGCGTCTGCACCTCGGGGCAGGGGGCGCGGAACCAGATTTCGGTGCGGTCCTGCACCATTTCCTGGCGCGTGGTAGTGCTGTAGGTCGCGGGGGTGGTGACGGTCCCGGTCTCGTCGCGCACCTCGGGGGTCACGATCTTTTGTTCGGTCACGGTTTCGATAATCGCGGGAGAGATATCGGATTCCCAGCATTCGCCCGCCGCAGGTTCGGGCTGCGAGCCGGGGGTCCATTCGATGGCCTCCCCGCTTAGATCCGCACGTTCGGGGGCCTTGGCCGTTGGCCCGCCGCAGGCGGCGACGGCGATCACAGTCAAGAGAAAAAGGTTCGAACTGCGCATGGAATGCCTGTTTTTTTCGGGTCTTTGCCCGCCTTTAGCGGCAATCTAGCGCAAAATCACGCCGCCGCAAAGCCGCATCCAAAGCCCGGTTTTCGGCGTCCCTTAGAAGGACACTCCAAAGCTCAGCCCGGTGCCGTTTTGGGTAACCAGCGGCGCTGCGGTCAACCCGCCCGCGCGGTAAGCGTCCGAATTTCGCAGCACAATCTCGCCAATCCCGATCCCCAGCGCCGTGCCCGCCACCATATCCGACACCCAATGCCGATGGCCGCGAATATTGGACACCGCCAGCAGCCCGGCGGCCCCAAAAGGGATCCAGCTGTCGCCATAAACGCCCGAATAGACACGGGCCACGGCGAAATACTGGGTGAAATGATAGGAGGGCATGGCGGTTCCGTAGCCGTCCGGTGAGACCGAAATGCCGTGGAAATTGCCGAAATCGAGCGGATTGTCGGTAAAAGTGCCGTCCGAGCAGTTCGGCTGATCCAGATCGGCGCAGGGCCGCTTGCGCGCGATCACCGATTTCAGCACCAGCTGCGAGGTGACGAAAGACAGGGCCAGCGCCTTGGACGACAGCAGCGCCGCGCGTTTGGACCGCTCGTCCCCGGTCAGCGCACCGTAAGCATAGCTGCCCGCGATCCCCGACAGCATCCAGACATCCTCAGACGCAAGCCCCAAATCTGCAAGCTTTTTCTCCCAAGGCAGCTGGGGCAGAGCAAAGCCGTCAAAAGCCTTTTCGACCGTGTTCTGGTAGGTGCGGGTCAGGGGTTTGTCGAGCAAGACCAACAGGCCGATGCCCGCCAAAATCTTGCCCGTCTTGCCGGGGTTTTTCACCGGGGCCTGGATCAGCGCTTTGACATCGTCATCAATGGTCCGAAACGTCTCGCCCCAAAGGCTATTTTTCGAGGAAAACGGGATCGCGCCGTCGGCCAGGCTGGCGCTCGGCAGCCAAAGCACGGTGATCAGCGCGGCGAGGATTCGTCTTGCGGGCATGAAAGGACCGGAATTAGGAGGTTTGGATCAGCCTAAGGCTGGTCGCCCGCGCGTGCAAGTTCGGTTCTGAAATCGGGCAGCAAAAGCCGGTCGAGCAGCGGCGAGAGATCCTCGATCTGCTCGGCCACCACGTGTACGACCCCCGATTGGCGCTGCAAACGGCCCGTGACGCGCAAAAG
>CAIYZT010000255.1 GCA_903930735.1 uncultured Paracoccaceae bacterium
AACATCCAAGCCCAAAGCCCGGTGACCATCAACGTGCCAATCCCGCCCGATACCGCCGCGGCCACCGGGCCGATAAAGCGCGAGACCAGCCCGCTTTCAAACTCGCCAAGCTCGTTCGACCCCGAGATGAACAGCCCCGAGACCGAGGCGACGCGTCCGCGCATGTGATCGGGGGTGACGATCTGCACCAGCGTCTGGCGGACATAGACCGAGATCATATCCGCCGCGCCAAGGACCGCCAGCGACGCGACCGACAGCCACAGGTTTTGCGACAGGCCAAAGACCACGGTGGCCAGACCAAAAGCGGCGACCGCCCAGAACATGCGGATGCCTGCGCGCCGTTTGAGCGGCCAGCGCACGAGGATGAGGGCCGTGATCATCGCGCCGATCGCGGGGCCAGAGCGCAGGATGCCAAAGCCCTCGGGGCCAACCTTCAGGATATCGCTAGCAAAAGCGGGCAGCAGGGCAGTCGCGCCGCCCAAAAGAACCGCAAAAAGATCCAGGCTGATTGCGCCGAAGATGATCTTGTTATTCCAGGTATAATGCAGGCCCTCTTTGATCTGCTGCCACTGGCTGCCGGGCTGGCGCTGGGGCGTGGTGTTGCTGCGCAAGAGCAGCACCAGCGCAAGACCAATCCCATAAAGCGCCGCCGCCGCGCCATAGGAAAGCGCGGTCGATGAGGCGATCAGTAGCCCACCGATCCAAGGCCCCACGATGACCGCGAATTGCCAACTCAGCGATTTCAGCGAGATCGCCTGCGGCATGTCGGAGGTTGGCACCAGCATCGGCACCAGCGCCGAGGAGGCTGGGGACAGGAAGGCGCGGGCGGCGCCGAAAGCCGCTGCGATGGCAAAAATATGCGTCACATCGGGCGCATCCTCCAGCGCCACGGCCACCAATCCAATCACGCAAAGCATCTCGACCGCCAAAGCGATCAGCACAATGGCGCGCCGCGAATAGCGATCGGCGAGCGAGCCCGCCCAAAGCGTCAGCGCAAAGAGCGGCACGAACTGCGCAAGGCCTACCATGCCGACCAGAAAGGCGGATTCTGACATCGACAGGGTCGCACGGCCGATGGTGTAGACCTGCCATCCGATGGTCACCGATTCAATCTGAACTGCGATGTTGACCATGAGCATCCCAAGCCAATAAAGGCCGAAGTCACGGTGCCGAAACAGAAAATTGCCTTTCATGGCCGCTGCCAGCCGCGCGCGCATATGGCCCGACGGGTGCTAATCACGCAGCTCCTCGACCCGGTAATCGCGCAGGATCTGGCGCGTCGCCTCAAACCAGGGGCTGGCATGTGTACGGGCCTGATGGGCCTCCAAATCCTCACGGGTGCGGAAACTTTCCATGACCTCAAAGACCAAAGGATCATCGGTTTGCTCCACTTCGAACGACAAACACCCCGGCGAGGCGCGCGACACGGCGATGTGCTGGGGCAGGTTCCAGCGCACGGCAGCGGCCTCTTTGGAGGTTTGGCAAATCAGATGGCCGCGCAGACGGATCATGTCATTCCAACTCAATCGTTCCCGGAGGCTTTGACGTGCAGTCGTAAAACACCCGGTTGATGCCTTTGACCTCGTTTATGATCCGCGTCGCGGTCTCGCCCAGAAAATCATGGGTAAAGGGGTAATAATCCGCCGTCATCCCGTCGACCGAGGTGACCGCCCGCAGCGCCAGCGCGAAATCATAGGTGCGCCCATCGCCCATTACACCCACGGTTTTCATCGGCAAAATGGCGGCGAAAGCCTGCCAAATCTCGTCATAAAGCCCGTGTTTACGAATCTGATCGATATAGACGGCATCGGCGCGGCGCAGGATATCCAGCTTTTCGGTGGTGATCTCGCCGGGGCAGCGGATCGCCAGGCCGGGGCCGGGAAAGGGGTGGCGGCCGATAAAGCTGGCGGGCAGGCCCAACTCGCGCCCCAAGGCCCGGACCTCGTCCTTGAACAGTTCGCGCAAGGGCTCGACCAGTTTCAGACCCATCTTTTCCGGCAAGCCGCCGACATTATGGTGCGATTTGATGGTGACCGAGGGGCCGCCGGAAAAGCTCACGCTTTCGATGACATCCGGGTAAAGCGTGCCCTGGGCCAGAAACTCGGCCCCCTCGATCCCGCTGGCATATTTCTGGAACACGTCGATGAACAGACCGCCGATGATCTTTCGTTTGGTTTCCGGGTCCGACACGCCTTCAAGGCGCCCCAGAAACAGCGCTGATTCCTCGGCATGGATCAGGTTCAGATTGTAATGTTCGCGGAACATGGCGACGACCTGTTCGGCCTCACCCAGCCGCAACAGGCCATGATCAACGAACACGCAGGTCAATTGATCGCCCACCGCTTCGTGGATAAGCAGCGCGGTGACCGAACTGTCAACGCCCCCCGACAGCGCGCAGATCACCTTCTTGTCGCCGACTTGCGCGCGAATGGCCGCGATGGCCTGCTCGCGGTAGGCGTCCATGGTCCAGTCGCCGGTAAATCCGGCCATCCGAACGAAATTCTCATAGAGTTTTGCGCCCTTGGGTGTGTGGTGCACCTCGGGGTGGAACTGAACAGCGTAGAGGCGTCGGGACATATCGGCGGTGATGGCAAAGGGCGCGTTGGGCGAGGTGCCAAAGACCTCAAACCCCGGTGCAATCCTTGACACATGATCGCCATGCGACATCCAGACCTGTTCGGCGCCGCTCTCATACCAGCCGTCCAGCAAGGGGCAGGATTGATCGGTAGGGCTCACATAAGCGCGGCCAAATTCGGCGGTGCCGTGGCCGCCTTCGACATGACCGCCGAGCAGATGCATCATGACCTGCTGGCCATAACAGATGCCCAAGACCGGCACGCCCAGATCAAAAACCGTAAAGGGCGGCATCGGCGCATCCTGCCAATAGACCGAAGCCGGCCCCCCCGACAGGATCACGGCCCGCGGCGCAAAGGCCTTCAGCCAGGCATCATCAATCTTGTTGTAGGGATGGATTTCGCAATAGACATTCAGCTCGCGCAAGCGCCGCGCGATCAACTGCGTCACCTGGGATCCGAAATCGACGATCAGAAGTTTGTCATGCTGGGTCATGACCTCGGGTAGCTTTTGCGGCGGGAAATCGCAAGGGGGACCGCCGAAAGTCATCAGCGGCGGTTTGCATGGGCAATGTTGCTTTGCGACGGGCCCGGTGTCGTTTTTTGCCTGCATCCGCCGTATTCCTCGTTCGGCGCGCCGGGATCGCGGGGCATAACGGATACAGAAAATATCGGAGGCCAAAATGAGCGAAGTTGAATCAGTGCGCCGGGTACGCGGCGGCGGCGGGGCCACGCGGCGGGCAGAACGCTCGGCTGTGTCCTTTGAAACGGCACGCTTTATCAGCCGCAACATCCCCAATTTCGAGATCCTGAACGACGAAGCCCTGGCAATCATCGAATGGAATGCCGAGACGGTGCTGGAAGAAATCGGGGTAAATTTCCTCGAAAACCCCTATGCTTTGGATCTGTGGCGCGCAGCCGGCGCCGATGTGCGCGGCGAGCGGGTGCATATTCCGCGCGGTCTGGCACGGAAACTCTGCGCCCATGCCCCGCGCGCATTTACCCAGCATGCCCGCAACCCCGAGCGGAATGTTGATATTGGCGGGCGCAATCTGGTGTTGGCTCCGGTGTACGGCCCCCCCTTTGTGCGCGATATGGAAGGCGGGCGGCGCTATGCGACGATCGAGGATTTCCAGAATTTCGTGAAACTCGGCTATATGTCGAAATGGCTGCACCATTCGGGCGGCACAGTTTGCGAGCCGACCGATGTGCCGGTGAACAAGCGGCACCTCGACATGCTGCTGGCCCATATGACCCTGTCCGACAAGCCCTTCATGGGCTCGGTCACCGAACCCAGCCGCGCGAGCGATTCTGTGGCCATGTCCAAGATCCTGTTCGGCGATGATTTCGTCGATCAGAACACGGTGATGACCAGCCTGATCAACATCAACTCGCCGCTGACCTTTGACAGCATCATGATGGGCGCGCTCGAGGTCTATGCGCGGGCGGGACAGGCGGCGATCATCTCGCCCTTTATCGTCGGCGGGGCCATGGCGCCGGTGACTGTGGCCGGCACCTTGACCCAGGTTCTGGCCGAGGTTCTGGCGGGTGTCGCCTATAGCCAGTTGGTGCGCCCCGGCGCGCCGGTGATTTTCGGCGCTTTCGTGACCTCGATCGACATGAACTCCGGCGCGCCGACTTTTGGCACGCCCGAGGCCGCCCATATCACCTATGGCGCGGGCCAACTCGCCCGGCGGCTGGGGCTGCCCTACCGGTCGGGCGGGGCGTTTTGTGGATCGAAACTGCCGGACGCGCAGGCGGCCTATGAAACCGCGAACAGTCTGAACATGGCGCTGCTCTCGGGCGTCAACTTTATGTTGCACGCCTGTGGCTGGCTCGAGGGTGGTCTGGTCAGCTCTTACGAGAAATTCGTGATGGACGCCGATCAACTGGGTACGCTGCACCATCTGGCCCAAGGCATCATCATGGATACCAATGGCCAAGCCATGGACGCGATCCGCGAAGTTGGTCCGGGCGGTCACTTCCTGGGCTGCGAGCATACTCAGGCCAATTTCAAATCGGCCTTCTGGCGCTCGGACCTGCTGGACTACAAGCCCTTTGAAACCTGGGCGGAAGAGGGCGCGCGCGACACCCAGACGCTTGCGAACGTTCGGGTCAAAAAGATGCTCGGCGACTATCAGGCCCCAGATCTGGACATCGCCAAGCGCGAAGAGCTGGAGGCCTACGTGGCCAACCGCAAAGCCGAGATGCCCGACGCATTCGTCTGAGTATCTTGAAAATGGAAACGATGGCGCCCGCAAACCCGTTTTGCGGGCGCCATCGTTTCAGTTGGCGAAACGGCGGGGCAAGAGCCGGGTTTCGCTGATCAGCGCAATCAGGATCTCGATGTGCCGGGTCACCGAATAGGCGGCCTCGCCGGTGCGCCGGCGCTCTTCCAGCTGTTCTTCTTCGCTGAGCAAACGCGCCACGGCGCGATCGGGGGTGCTGATTTGTCCCAACAATCGGCGCAAATCCCGGTCGCGGCGGTAGTCGGAAAGACCAAAGCGGGCGGCGCG
Source organism: uncultured Paracoccaceae bacterium (assembly GCA_903930735.1). Classification (GTDB taxonomy): domain Bacteria; phylum Pseudomonadota; class Alphaproteobacteria; order Rhodobacterales; family Rhodobacteraceae; genus CAIYZT01. Next base: position 5,090 of record CAIYZT010000255.1, read on the forward strand.
GATCAAGAGCTTGGGGCGGCGCAGGTTGGCGATCAGCGTTTGGATGTCAGTCATCAATCTCTCCGATTCTGGACACCTCATGCTGCACCAACACAACCAGCCGTTGCATTTTCCTCGTTTTGATCGCGCGCTCGTTATGCAAAAGTTTAGGAATTTAAATGAATTATAGGGCACCTCGATTTTTGACCATTTTTGCTGGCAGGTAGCGCTGGCAGCGGCTTGAGGTGCGCGTTACGCCAGCCGCTGCCCTCTTGGCGCACCTTTGGGTCGCGGTTTTGGGCTGCTGAAGTGCGGTTTTATAGCCTC
>CAIYZT010000256.1 GCA_903930735.1 uncultured Paracoccaceae bacterium
CCCAAAGACGGCCACGGCCTGCCCCATTCGCCCTTTACCGCCATCGTCGCCCCGCGCCCCATCGGCTGGATCTCGACGCGTGGGGCGCTTGGCGACAATCTGGCGCCCTATTCGTTTTTCAACGCCGTGGCCTATGACCCGCCGCAGGTGATCTTTGCCGGGGATATGAAGGATTCGATTCGAAATGTGCAGGAGACGGGGGTTTTCGCGGTCAATCTGGTCTCGCAAGGCCTGTGGCACCAGATGAACGCCACCTCGGCCCATCTGCCGCGCGGCACCGATGAGTTTGCCCACGCGGGCGTGCAAAAGGCGGAATGCCGGACCATCGATTGCCCGCGGGTTGCGGCCTCGCCGGCCACGCTGGAATGCCGGATGAGCCAGATCGTCACGCTCGAAGGCGGGCAGGACTTTCTGGTGATCGGCACCGTGACCGGCGTGCATATCCGCGATGAGTTTCTGAGCGAAGGGCGGTTTGATCTGACCAAGGTCCGACCAATGGCGCGGCTGGGCTACAAGGACTACGCCATGATCGAGGCTTTGATGGCGCTGGAGCGGCCGGATTAGGCTGCGGATTAGCCCCCGGCTTAGCGGCCCCAGTCCGGGTACCCTATAGGGCCGATAGATTTGCGCGGAGGGTCTGTAAGCCGGATTCTGTCCCGGGGGTTGCCCCCCATGGATGACCATTCCTCTGCCACCGCCGTTACCGACGGGGTCAAGCTGCCTACCCGGGCCTTCGGGCTGAAGCTCCCTCGCGGAGGTCTCCGGCAGTCTGTTTCCAGACTTGAACGCCGGACCTTTCCGCGGCAAGGCCCCTATTCGGCATTGCTCCGGGTGGGGCTTGCCATACCGTCCCTGTTGCCAGGTCCGTGGTGGGCTCTTACCCCACCGTTTCACCATCACCTTGGCTGATGCCCCTGGCCGCCTCCTTGCGGAGTTGGCCCCGTGACACCAAGGCAGACTCTTCTCTGTGGCGCTTTCCCTGGGGTTACCCCCGCCGGGAGTTACCCGGCACCCTTTCTTCATGGAGTCCGGACTTTCCTCGGGGCCGCCCTTTCGAGCCTTGGTCCCGCGGTCATCCAACCCTCCGCGCGAGGGGTGGCTTAGGGGCAAGTGGGGCGGGATGCAAGGGCGGCGTGGCCCGGCGCAGGGGGCGCTGCCCGCTGCGACGGATTTTCGGGGAAAATCCGGCCTCACCCCGGGGATATCTGGATCAAGATGAAGGGGAAAGGCGGGCGACGGCATCGGCGGCGGCGCGGTCTTCGGGGCTTTCAGAGCCTCGCGCAAAGGGGCGAAAGCGCAGGCGAAAGGCGGTGAGGAGCGCGGCAGGGTCGGCGGGAGGGTAGCCGATGGCGGGCAGGCTGGACTGCAGGGGGCGGCGCGGATCGCCGGGGGATTGGGGCCAGACGGAGAGGCCCGCGCGCGCGAGGCGCTGCCAGTCGAACCTTGCACCGGGGTCTGATTTGCGGCCGGGGGCCATGTCGGAATGAGCGATGATCCCGGCGGGGGCGATGGACCAGCGCTGCGTCAGCGCGCGCAGCAGGCCCTCAAGGGCGGTGATTTGCGGCTCGGGAAAGGGATGCGCGCCGCTGTTGGCCAACTCGATCCCGATGGAATGGCTATTGATATCCGTCAGCCCGGCCCAGCCCCCTGCCCCCGCGTGCCAGGCGCGCATCGCCTCGTCGACCAATTGATCGGCCAAGCCGGTCTCGCTGATCAGCCAATGGGCGGAAACCTGATGTTCTGGGTCGCACAGCCGGGCTCGGGCCTCGGCGCAGCTGGCCATGGCGGTATAATGCAGCACGATCAGGCTGGGCCGCACCCCGCCGCGCCTTTCGCCAAAATTTGGCGAAGGGAAACCTGTCACTGCAGCGCGGTGCGAAAGGCCGTCGGATCCCAGTAACAGGCAAAGCCATCGCCATCCGGGTCCAGGTTCTTGCGGTCGCGGTCCGGGCCGCCGCTTGCCAGAAAAGCCTCCTGCGCCTGATCGGGCGAGGTGTATTTCAGACACGCCTTTTCGAAACTGGTCAGCGCAATCCCGCCCCGGTCATAGAGCGCGACGCCGACCGGGTTGGTGGTCGCAAGCGCGAATTCCACGATATTCGGGCCGGCATCACCGGGGCGCGTCGGCAGGGATCCGGGCTGGATCACCACATATTGAGCGCGGTTCGCCTCAATCCGGGCTTTGTCAGATTCGATAGTTTCGCGGGCTTTGACGGCTTCGAAATCCTGCTCGTCCGACACGCCAGCATTGACAAAATCCTGAACCTCGCCGGACTCGGTCTGAATGGTGGCAGGGGCATCGCCGCGCGGGCGCGAAGCGTCGGGGATCACAGCGCCGGTCTGCATCGGGTCAAGGGGCATCGCGGGCGCAATGCCATCGGCAGCATCGATCGCGCCCGAGATCACGTCGGTCGAAAATCCGGTTCCGGGCGCGGCGGGCGCGATGGGCGCCTGCTGGGCCGCAATCTCGGCCGCGCGCTGATCGAGGTAGGTGTTGTAATCGGAAAACCCAGGGCCCGAGGATTCAGTCGACACGTTAGAGCCGCAGGCGGCCAAGATCAGAAGAGAAAGGACGATTACCGGAACGCGCATCTGCTTTGGCTGCCTTGAATTCTTGAGGTTTACCGCCAATTACCACCATTTGTGCGGTTTGGAAACAAATCCTGCAGCGCGCTCCAACGCATAGGCATGATTGAGCAGCGCACCCTCGGCCCAAGGCTGCCCGATCAGCTGCAATCCCATCGGCAGGCCCTTTTTGTCCAGGCCTACCGGGACCGCGACGCCGGGCAGACCGGCAAGGTTCAGCGTCACGGTAAAGACGTCGTTCAGATACATCTCGACCGGGTCGCTGGCGCCCATCTCGCCGAGGCCAAAGGCGCTGGAGGGGGTCGCGGGGGCAAGTATCGTGTCGATGCCATCGGCAAAAGCCAGCTCGAAATCGCGTTTGATCAGGGCGCGCACGCGGCGGGCACGGTTGTAATAGGCGTCGTAGAACCCTGCCGACAGCACATAAGTGCCGACCATGATCCGGCGCTGCACCTCGGGGCCAAAGCCGGAGGCGCGGGTTTTCTCGTACATTTCGGTGATGCCGTCGCCCGCGGCAAGGCTGGCGCGGTGGCCGTAGCGCACCCCATCATAGCGCGCGAGGTTGGACGAGGCCTCGGCCGGGGCGATGACGTAGTAGGTCGGCAGGGCGTATTTGGCATGGGGCAGCGAGATATCGACGATCTGCGCGCCGGCACCCCGCAGCATGTCGGCCCCGTCGGACCACAGCTTGGCGATCTCTGCGGGGATGCCGTCGATGCGGTATTCGCGGGGAATGCCGATTTTCTGGCCCCGGATATCGCCCGTCAGAGCCGCTTCGAAATCGGGCACGGCCAGATCGGCCGAGGTCGAATCCATCGGGTCATGGCCAGACATCGACCGCAGCATGATAGCCGCGTCGCGCACGGTTTTGGTCATCGGCCCGGCCTGATCGAGGCTGGAGGCATAGGCGATCACGCCCCAGCGACTGACGCGGCCATAGGTCGGCTTTATGCCGGTGATGCCGGTAAAGGCCGCGGGCTGGCGGATGGAGCCGCCGGTATCGGTGCCTGTCGCGCCAAGGCACAGGTCCGCAGCCACGGCAGCAGCCGAGCCGCCCGAGGAGCCGCCGGGGGTGCGCAGGACTTCGTCAACCTTCCAAGGGTTGACGGCAGGACCGTAGCAAGAGCTTTCGTTGGACGAGCCCATGGCGAATTCGTCCATATTTAGCTTGCCCAGCATCACCGCGCCATCCGCGAACAATTTGGTGGTCACGGTGGATTCGTATTCAGGCTTGAAGCCCCTCAGGATGTTCGATCCGGCCTGAGACGCCACGCCCTTGGTGCAAAAAACATCCTTGATCCCCAGAGGGATACCGCAAAGACCGGGCGCATCGCCTGCGGCCAGACGGGCATCGGCGGCGCGGGCTTGGTCCAGCGCAATCTCGGGGGTTCGGTGCACAAAGGCGTTCAGCGCATCGCTGGCGTCGATGGCGGTCAGGCATGACATGGTCAGATCGACCGCCGAGATTTCGCGCGCGCGCAGGGCGTCGCGGGCCTGCGCGATGGTCATGGTATTGGCGTTCATTCAACCACCTTGGGCACAGCGAAAAAGCCCTCGCGGGCGTCGGGGGCATTTTTCAGGATCTGCGCCTGAATATCACCGTCGGTGACCACATCGGCGCGGCGTTTCAGGCGCATGGGTGTGACCGAAACCATCGGCTCGACGCCGGTGACGTCAACCTCGTTCAACTGCTCCATAAAGCCCAGAATCCCGGACAATTGCTCGGCCAGTTTGGGCAAATCGGGTTCCTCAACCCTTATCCGGGCGAGTTTGGCCACCTTGCGGGCGGTATCGATGTCGATGGACATGGGCGCGGTCTCCGATCTGTCGCCCCTCGTTTAGCCGCGCGTTTCGGCTGCTGCAAGCCCACCCGCTGCGGGGCTATCCCGCCTCCTTGCGGTGGGAGACGCAGACCGCGATCAGCCAGCCCAGCATCACCGCGTTCAGGATATGCCACAGGAAATGGGTGCCCTGGGCAAGCGCCGCGCAGAGGGGCGCATCGAGCGTGCGAAAGGTAGCCAATCCATGGTTTTCATTGCCCTCAATTGCCCTGGCTGACCAAGGTAGCCCAAGTTCGGTGTGCGGCAATGCAGATCATATGGCTCGGACATTCAAGCTTTCGCATCGAAATCGGCGCCGCCGTTCTTTTGGTGGATCCCTGGCTGACCGGCAATCCGATGTTTCCCGCCGAGCAGCGCTGGGCGGCTCTGGCGGGGGTGACGCATATCCTGCTGACCCATGGGCACGGCGATCATGCGGCCGAGGCCGGGCCGCTGGCGGCAAAGCTGAAGGTACCGCTGGTGGGGATCTACCCGTCGCTCGCCTATCTCGGCCAAAAGCATGAGGTGGAAACCATCGGCTTCAGCAAGGGCGGCACCGTTGCCTTGGGCGGCGCAACGGTAACGATGGTCAATGCCAGCCATTCCTCCAGCTTTGCCTGGCCCGAAGGGCCGATCAGCGCCGGTTCGGCGGCAGGCTATATGATCGAGGGTGAAGGCCATGTGATCTATCTGTCTGGCGATACCGATGTGATGGCCGATATGGAAGGGATGGGCGATCTGCATAGGCCCGATATCGGGATCCTGGCGGCGGGTGGGCATTATAAGATGGACATGGCGCGCGCGGCCTATGCGGCGCGGCGCTATTTCAATTTCCGGACCGTCATCCCCTGCCACTACCGCTGCTTTCTCAATCTGGCCCGGGACGCCTCGTTCTTGACCTCGGGGCTGCCGGGGGGTGGGGGTGATCAAGCCCCAACTCATGGAGCCCATTGTTTTTCCATGAAAAAGGCGGCGCAATACCTGCGCCGCCCTGATTTTTTTAGCGGTAATTGACCACATCCATGCTGCGCGCCCGGTCAACCCAAGGCTCCGGCAGGCCCAGATCGCAGCGCATGAAGGGCGGAATATCCACCGGCCTCACCGCGTTTCTGCGCCTTCGCCGCCCGAGCCGGTGCGCGCCCAGGGCACGCAGGATGGCAAAAAACCCGTAGCGCGCCACCATGTCGTCGATTGCGTCAAAGGGGGACAGATCGTATCGTATCTCGTTCATTTCAGGCTCCTATTTCGGAGCGGAACAGGGTCCGCGCCAAAGGTTTGTTGATGTTGGGAGCCACCCGATAGCGGGCATGAGCGCGCGAGGGGCAGCGGTTGCGTCAGGGGTTGTTGGGTTGGTCAGGCGTACCCGACCGGGTTTGCAGAAAGCCGCTTACGAGTGGCGGGCGACTGCAAAACGATAGGTATCAAGCCAGGAGCAGGGGCAAATTGCGATGTTCATAAACATGTTCAACCTCCCGTGGCCAAAGTGAACCTGAGTGGGTTGGTAGGCAGGCTGGGGTAAATGCCAAGTAAACATTTGCCGAAGCTAAGATTGCCCACCGCCCCTGTGCCAATGCGGCCACAATTACCCGTTTCGCGCTATTCGGTATCGCGCCGGGCGGCAAAGAAATCGCGCAGCAGGGTCTCGCAGGTGCGGGCGTCGATGCCATCGTAAACCTCGGGGACATGGTGGCATTGCGGATGGGCAAAGACCCGCGCGCCCACCGAAACGCCGCCCGATTTGGGGTCAGATGCACCGAAATACAGCCGATCTATCCGCGCCGCCGAGATGGCGCCTGCGCACATCGGGCATGGCTCCAACGTCACATACAAATCATGCCCGCCCAGCCTTTCGCGGCCCAAAGCGCTGCAGGCGGCGCGGATCGCGAGGATCTCGGCATGGGCGGTGGGGTCAGACAACTCGCGGCACCGATTGCCCGCCTGCGCCACGATCACGCCGCCCTGCACCACCACCGCGCCCACCGGCACCTCGCCGCGCACGCCCGCAGCCCGCGCCTCAAGCAGCGCTTCTTCCATGAAAGACCGGAACCCGCGTTGCTTTGTCATCTGTTCCCAAATACCCTATGGCGCTGCGAGGGGCCATGAGCCCAAGGTTGGCCGCCCCTGGCCCGAGGATGACAGCTATGGCCGGAAAAGAAAACCCAAGCGCCCCCAGAGCCGCGTCCCGGGGGCCCGCAAAGGCCTATGTCAAACCGGAGACCGCTGCGCAGCGCGCGCCGGACAAGGACACGCCCGAGGGCGAGCGCATTGCCAAAGTCCTGTCCCGGCGCGGTGTCGCGTCGCGGCGCGAGGCCGAACGGCTGATCGAGGCGGGCGAAGTGACGGTGAACGGCAAGACCATTACCTCGGCCGCGCTGAACGTGACGCCGCGCGACCGGATCACCATTTCCGGCCACAACCTGCCGGCCGAAGAGCCGGCGCGGCTGTGGCTGTACTACAAGCCCGAGGGTCTGGTCACCTCGGAGGCCGATGAAAAGGGCCGCGACACAGTTTTCGCCAACCTGCCCGAGGAAATGCCGCGCGTCATGTCGATCGGGCGGCTCGATCTGAATTCCGAAGGGCTGCTGCTCCTGACCAATGACGGCGCGCTGAAGCGCAAGCTGGAACTGCCCTCGACCGGCTGGCTGCGCAAATACCGGGTGCGGGTGAACGGCAATCCGACCGATGTGGATCTGGAGCCCTTGCGCAAGGGCATCACCGTCGAGGGCGAGCGGTTTCAGCCAATGATCGTGACGCTCGACCGGATACAGGGCGCGAATGCCTGGATCACCGTGGGCCTGCGCGAGGGCAAGAACCGCGAGATCCGCCGGGCGCTGAATGCGATCGATCTTTATGTGAACCGGCTGATCCGGGTGTCCTATGGCCCCTTCCGTTTGGGTGAATTGCAGCCCGGCGAAGTCGAGGAAGTGCGCGCCAAAGTGCTGCGCGATCAGCTGGGCGACGAGGCCCCGTCTGAACCTGAAGAGGACCGCGCTCCGCAGCGCAGCGCTCGGCCAGGCACCAAACCCGGCGGCCCGGCGCGCAAACTGCCTGCGGGCGAAGGCTTGCGGCGCTTGTCGGACACTTTTCAAAAAGCGCTGAAGCCTGACGGCGAGGCGCGCGCCCGCGTGGTCGTCAAACGCTCTACCGCCAAGCCCTATGAACGCAGCGAAGAGGATCGCGGCCCCGCGGCATCCAAGCCTCGCGCGGCGGGTAAACCGGGCGGAAAACCGGCGGCGCGCAGCGATGCGCCGGGCGAGGTCTACCGCAAGGCTGCGGCCAAGGCGGCAAAATCCTCCCCGGCCGCGCCGCGCAAGCCCGTGGGCCCCAAACCCGCCGCGCCGCGCAAACCCGCCGCCCCCAAGGGTCGCGGCTGACCCTGTCCGCAAACGGGGGGGGGGAGAATCTTGCCGATTTCCCCCCTGCCGGCATTGGCAATCGGTCTGCCGCGCGTCTATAGTCTTAGGGCATTATGCCCATCCCCGGTCCGGCGCAGAGAGTGAACATGTCCAGAACGGCGCTTCAAAACCTTCTCTTTGCGGTGTTTGCCGGGCTGTCGGCCTATGTGGCTTTTGGCGGAGGGATCTGATGGCGCAGCGTTTTGGCGGTCAATTCAGCCCCAAGGGCAAAGGCCCCGAGCCGGAGCCGAATGCGCGGCCAAACCCCAATCTTTTGCCGACCAAGGGGACGCAAAAGACCGGAACCCGCTCGGCGGTGATGTTTTTTCTGCCGCTTTTGTTCCTTGGCCCGCTCTTTGGCGGCAGCCCCGGCAGTCTGATCCTGTCGCTTGCGGCGGCGGGCCTGATGCTGGCCGCCGCAATTGTGAACCGCGAAGGCATCAAGGCGCAGCAGGAATATGACAGCCGCAAGGTGGCGCGCCGCCCGGCGATTCCGCGCAAGATCTTTGCCTCGGCGCTGGCAGGCGGCGCCTTGATCTGCGGTGCGCTCGTCTGGTCCGAAGGGCTGATTTACCCCGCCCTTTTCGGGCTGATCGGCGCGGCGCTGCACCTCGGCTCGTTCGGCCCGGACCCATTGGCCGACAAGGGCGTCGAAGGCATGGACCCGTTTCAGACCGAGCGCGTGGCCAAGGCGGTTCAAGAGGCCGAGGCCTATTTGAAATCCATGGCCGATGCGATCCTGCGCGCCGGGGACCGGCAAATCGAGGGCCGGGTGGACCGTTTTGCCGCCTCCGCCCGCAACCTTTTCCGCGCCATCGAGGCCGATCCCGGCGATCTTACGGCGGCGCGCAAGTATCTGTCCGTCTATTTGATGGGCGCACGCGATGCGACGGTCAAATTCTCCGATCTCTACCGGCAAAACCGCGACGCAAAGGCCCGCGCCGATTATGAATCGCTGCTTTCGGATCTGGAAACCACCTTTGCCGAAAAATCCAAGGCCTTTCTGGCCAATAACCACTCCGATCTTGATATTGAAATCGCGGTGTTACGTGACCGGCTGAAACTGGAAACCTGACCCTTTGTAACGAGGACCGACATGGCCACTGAAATCCAAGCTCAGGCGCAAGCCACTCTTGATCAGGTCGCGGCAGTGACCGCCACTTTGCTGCCCGAACCGGGCACCGCGCTGATGACGCTGGCCGAGGCCACCCCGGCGCAGGCCGAGGCGATCAATACCCGCATGGCCGAGATCGATATGACCAATACCCAGTCGATCCTCTCTTTCGGCGCGCGGGCGCAGTCCGAATTGCAGGTGATCAGCCAGCAGATGTTGGAAGGCGTCAAGAACAAGGACGTCGGCCCCGCGGGCGACAGTCTGCGTGAGATCGTCTCGACGATCAGAGGCTTTTCAGGCGACGAGATGGATCTGTCGCGCGGCCAGTCGTGGTGGGAAAAGATAACGGGGGCCGCCACGCCCATCGCGCAGTTTTTGGCGCGATATGAAGAGGTTCAGAGCCAGATCGACAAGATCACCACCAATCTTCTGACCCATGAGCAGGTCTTGTTGAAAGACATCAAGAGCCTTGATGTTCTTTATACAAAGACCCTGAATTTCTATGACGAGTTGGCGCTTTACATCGCGGCGGGCACGACCAAGATCGCCAGCCTTGATGCACACGACATCCCGGCCAAAGATGCCGCCGTCAAGGCCGCGCCCGAGGCTGATCAGGTGAAAATCGCGCAGGAATTGCGCGATCTGCGCGCCGCACGCGACGATCTGGACCGCCGGGTGCATGATCTGAAACTGACCCGTCAGGTCACGATGCAATCGCTGCCCTCGATCCGCCTTGTGCAGGAAAACGACAAGTCCCTGGTCGGCAAGATCAACTCGACCCTGGTGAACACGGTCCCGCTGTGGGAGACGCAGCTTGCGCAGGCCGTGACCATCCAACGCTCCAAAGAGGCGGCGGAATCAATCCGTGATGCCAATGATCTGACCAATGAATTGCTGACCAAGAACGCCGAAAACCTGCAAGATGCCAATCGCATCGTGCGCACCGAGATGGAGCGCGGCGTCTTTGATATCGAAGCGGTCAAGGCGGCCAATGCCAGCCTGATCGCCACGATCGAGGAAAGCCTTTCGATCGCCGATGAGGGCAAGGCGCGGCGCGCGGCGGCCGAGGTCGAGCTGATCAAGATGGAGCATGAGCTGCGCGATACCCTGTCCTCGGCCAAGGCGCGCGGCACAGCTTCGGGCGGCAATATCAGCGAAGCATTGGGCAGCTGACCCCAAAAGATGGCGCCTGACATCGCCCTCAAACTGCTGCAAGGCGCCGCTTTAACGGCGCTTTGCCTGCTGGTGGCTTGCGGGAGTGATGGCTTTACCGCGCCGCCCTTGGTCCGCCTGCCCCCGGTGGTGATGCCGCCGGTCACGGCGGAAACGGCCTCCAGCGCGGCCGAGCGGGTCTATTATGCCCAAACCCAGGAGACGCTTTTGGCTTCGGGGCTGCTGCGCACCGATGGCGGCGGGGCGGATGCGCCGTTTGACGCGGACCGTCTGGCCACCAATTTCCTGAAAATCGCGCTGTACGACGAATATGACCCGGCGCTGAACGGCCTTGTGCAACAAGAATCCGCCTCGACCTTGGGCCGCTGGGTGCAGCCTGTGCGGGTGTCGGTGCAGTTCGGGCTCTCGGTGTCCGTGCAGGCGCAGGCGACCGAACGGGCAAGGATCGGCTCTTATCTGACGTGGCTGTCTGGGCTGACCGGGCATCCCATTGGTCTGGCCGACCGGCGGGCGAATTTCGTGGTCTATATTGGCTCGGTGGACGAGCGCCGCGCGCTCTCGCCTTTGATCGCCGAGGTTTTGCCCGGACTGCCCGATGATATGATGCGCGGCGTAACCCAGATGGGGCGGGCGAATTTCTGTCTGGTCTATGTGAACAGCGATGCCAGCGGCGTGGTCAAGGAGCGCGCTTTGGCGGTGATACCTTCGGAATTGCCGGACCTGATGCGCCTGATGTGCCTGCAAGAAGAGCTGGCGCAGGGCCTTGGCCTTGGGAATGACAGCCGGCAGGCGCGTCCCTCGATCTTTAATGACGACAACGAATTTGCCACGCTGACTCCGCAGGACGAATTGATGCTGAAAATGCTTTATGCGCCCGAACTGCGCCCCGGCATGAGTGATGCCGAGGCGCGGCCCATCGTGAAATCTCTTGCAAGCCGCTTGATGGGCGGCGAAACATAAACAAAGCGCAGGATGCGCGAATTAGGAGGTGGGCCATGGTTTTCGGGTTTCTCAAGGGTGAATTTGTCGATGTCATCTCCTGGCTGGACGATACGCGCGACACGATGGTCTGGCGGTTTGAACGCCACGGCAATGCGATCAAATACGGCGCCAAGCTGACGGTCCGCGAGGGGCAAGCGGCGGTTTTCATCCATGAGGGCAAGTTGGCCGATGTCTTTGGTCCTGGGCTTTATATGCTTGAAACCAATAACATGCCGATCATGACGACCCTGCAGCACTGGGATCACGGCTTTGACAGCCCGTTCAAATCCGAGATCTATTTCATCAACACGACCCGGTTCAACGACAACAAATGGGGCACCAAGAACCCGATCATGGCGCGGGATCCTGAGTTTGGTCCGGTGCGCCTGCGCGCCTTTGGCACCTATTCGATGCGCGTCACGGACCCCGGAAAATTCCTGACCGAGATTGTCGGCACCGACGGCGAGTTCACCGCCGACGAGATCAGCTTTCAGATCCGCAACGTGATCTTGCAGGAGGTTTCCACCGTTCTGGCCAAATCCGGCATCCCGGTGCTGGATATGTCCGCCAATACCGCTGATCTGGGCAAGATCGTCGCGGGGGCGATTGCACCCAAGATCGCGGAATACGGGATTTCGATCCCCGAGTTTTACATCGAAAACGTCTCGCTGCCCGAAGAGGTGGAAAAGGTTCTGGACAAGCGCACCTCGATGGGGATTGCGGGAGATTTGAACAAATACATGCAGTTCAATGCCGCCGAGGGCATGGCCAATCCCGATTCGGGCGTGGGCGCCATGGTCGGTGCGGGCATGGCGGCGGGCATGGGGATGAATTTGGCGGGCGGGACTGGTCCTTGGGGTGCAGCGCCAGCCGCCCCTCCAATGGCGCCGCCACCGCCGCCCGCCCCTGCGGCGGCCAAGGCCTGGCATCTGGCCGAAAATGGCGTAACCACGGGTCCTTTCAACGCGGCAGAACTGTCGGCGATGGCGCTGTCGGGCAAGCTGAGCCGCGCGAGCCAGGTCTGGAGCGCTGGGCAAGAGGGCTGGAAAGCCGCTGGGGATACCGAGTTGTCGGGGCTCTTTGCCCAGGTTCCGCCCCCCCCACCCGGAGTCTGAGCCATGTCCGAAGTCACCCAGGAACATCACTGGCCCTGCACCTCTTGCGGGGCCGATCTGACCTATGCGCCGGGTCAAAGCGATCTGGTTTGCCAGCATTGCGGCCATGCCCAGGCGATCACGGCCGCCTCGCCAGCCAAAAAGGCGCGGTCCTTGGGCGAGATTGCCCTCGCGGCCGGACTGGCCGAGGCGGATGACACCGAAAACACCGAAGATGTGAGGTCAACCTCCTGTCCCTCCTGCGGGGCGGTGGTCGAGTTTTCGGGGGCCAGTCACGCCGCCGATTGCCCGTTTTGCGCGACCCCTGTTGTGGTGGATACCGGCACGCACCGCCGGCAGAAACCGCAGGCCCTGGTGCCCTTCGCGCTGACCGAAGATCAGGCGCGCGATGCGCTGACCAAATGGCTGGGATCGCTCTGGTTCGCGCCCAATTCCCTGCTGGAATACACCCGCAAGGGCCGGACGATGGCCGGGATCTATGTCCCGTTCTGGAGCTTTGATTCCGATACCGCCAGCCGCTACACCGGCCAGCGCGGCGAGCATTACTACGAGACGCAGACGGTTTCCGTCATGGTCGATGGCAAGCGCGAGAGCCGCGAAGATCGGGTGCAAAAGACCCGCTGGTACTCGGCCTCGGGCAAGGTCGCGCGGTTTTTTGACGATATGCTGGTCATGGCCTCCAAAAGCCTGCCCAAAAGGCTGGGCAATGATTTGACGACTTGGGATCTGGCCAAGCTAGAGCCCTATTCGCCCGATTATCTGGCCGGATTTCAGGCCGAAGGCTATACTGTCGTGCTGCGCGACGGCCATTCCGAGGCGCGCGAGCGGATGGAAGCGATCATCGAGCAGGACGTGCGCCGCGATATTGGCGGGGATGAGCAGCTGATATCCTCGGTGGATACCGATTGGCGCGGCGAAACCTTTAAGCATATCCTGCTGCCGATCTGGACGGCGGCCTATAAGTATTCAGGCAAAAGCTATCAATTCGTGGTCAACGGCCAGACCGGCGAAGTACAGGGCGAGCGGCCCTATAGCTGGTGGAAAATCGGATCTGTGGTTTTGCTTGTGGCGGCTGTGGTTTTGGGTGCGGTCTATCTGAACGATCCTTCGACCTTGGGGCTGCCCGAACCAAGCTGGATGGATTGATCCATTGCCCGGACGGCCGGCCCCATCGGCGGGGCTGGTTGACTTTA
>CAIYZT010000257.1 GCA_903930735.1 uncultured Paracoccaceae bacterium
CGGGAACATCGAGCTTGCCGGTCATGTGCCAGCCCGCCTGATCCATCAGCACGACCGCGTGGGCACCGGGGGCGACTACGAGTGCTATCTCGGTGAGATGCAGCGACATGGTTTCGGTATTGCAGAACGGCAGCACCAGCCCCGCGCCCTTGCCCTGCTCCGGGCAGATCGCACCAAAGATATAGGCCGATTTCGTCCGCTGATCCTTCGGCGCCGATGGCCGGGTTCCGCGTCTCGCCCAGCGCCGCGTGATCTTGTTTTTCTGGCCGACGCGCGCCTCGTCCTGGAACCAGATCTCTATGGGTGTTCCGCGCGGGAGGGTGGCCTTGACCTTTGCCAGCTCGGCGGCAAAGCCCCTTTTTTGAAGGCATCCATGGCATATTCGTTCTGGGCATGGTGGCGGGGCCGCGCCGTGAGCTTGACATAGCCCAGCTTCTTCAGTTCGCGCCCCACGGTGGTCTCGTCGAGCGACACCGCAAATTCCTCATGGAGCCACTGGACCAGGTCGATCAACCGCCAGCGAACGACGCCATGGATCGCCGGGATCGGACCGCGCTCAACCGCTTCAGCGAGCGCCCGGCGCTGGTCGTCATCGAGCCGCGACCGGGGGCCGGGAGCCTTGCCGTCAAGTAGCCCATCCGGGCCGCGATCATTGAACCGAACCACCCAGTCCCGCACGATTTGCAAGCCCACACCGCCGATCCGCGCCGCCGCAGTCCGGCTACCGCCATCGTAAATCTCGGCCAAGGCCAACAGCCGCCGGGTCTGGTTCGCGCTTCTCGATGATCGCGCCAACCGCCTCAATGCAGGGCCGTCAAAATCTTCCCGCAAACCAATCGCTGAACCCATGATCGCGCCCTCCAAAGCACAATCGCATAGATTCAGACTTTCAGCCCCTTGGGAATCCCCGATCGTGAGTCACCCACAGCGCAGTCTGGTATAAGGCGCACTTGTAATGCCGGTTGCGCCGCCGCCGCTGCAGGCGGCGAGCAGTGAAGTGCTGGCAAGCAGGATAACAAAACGCATCGGTAAGCCCCCGGATTAACTTTAGTGCCTAGGGGATATGCCGGTTCGGTTAATATCGGGTAAACTGCACTTGCCAAGGATGACCCCGAGCAGTGTCAAGCTTCCAGCTCAACGTCCCAATAAAGCCAGTCGCGCCAGGTCTCATGAAGGTAGTTGGGGGGAAAGGCTCGCCCGCGCTCCTGCAATTGCCAGTTGGTCGGTCGGATCGGCCTGACGATCGGTGGCATGCGCGCCTGTTCGGGCGTGCGCCCGCCCTTCTTCATGTTGCACGGCGCGCAGGCAGTCAGGATGTTCTCCCAGCTTGTCCTGCCTCCGAGGCGGCGCGGGATTACGTGATCGAAGGTAAGATGACGCGGCGAGCCGCAATACTGGCAGGAAAACCGATCGCGCAGGAACAGGTTGAATCGCGTAAATGCCGGAAATTCGGACGGTTTTACATATTGCCGAAGCGCAATCACTGACGGGATCTGCATCGTCCAGCTGGGGCTGTGAACTTCACGCTCGTAGCTTTCCAGAACGTCAATCCGTTCGAGCACAAGCGCCTTGATCGTCGTCTGCCAGGGCCAGAGACTCAGCGGGTAGTAGGACAGCGGCGTGTAGTCTGCATTGAGGACCAACGCCGGGCAATCGGCAAG
>CAIYZT010000258.1 GCA_903930735.1 uncultured Paracoccaceae bacterium
CGGCCAGAAGGGCCGGCAGGGAATGGCCAATTCGGTCAGCCTCGGCGCGAAGATCGGCAGCCTGAATCACGCGGCTGCCTGTTGGCCGAGGGTGACCTGCGCCATCCGGTCGATCAATCCGCCCAGCGTCTCGCCCCTTGCGCGGGCGGCAAAGCTAAGCTGCATGCGGTGCGACAGGACCGGGCGGGCGAGCGCCGCCACATCAGAAATCGAGGGCGCAAGCCGGCCATCCAGCAGTGCCCGGGCCCGCACCGCCAGCATCAGCGCCTGCGCCGCGCGGGGCCCCGGCCCCCAATTCAGACTGCCCGCAACCGCGCCCCCTTCAGCCTCGCCCGGACGGCAGGCACGCACCAGGTCCAGGATCGCCTCGACCACCTTTTCGCCCACCGGCATCCGCCGGACCAGCATCTGCGCCGCGATCAGCTGATCGGCGGTAAAGACGGGCATGACCTGCACCGCTCTGGCGCCCGTGGTGGCGAGCAGGATCTCGCGTTCGACCGCGCGGGTCGGGTAATCGACATCGATCTGCACCAGGAACCGGTCAAGCTGTGCCTCGGGCAGCGGATAGGTGCCCTCTTGTTCGATCGGGTTTTGGGTGGCGAGGACGTGGAACGGCGGGCCAAGGGGGCGATGCACGCCGGCAATCGTCACCTCATGTTCCTGCATGGCCTGCAGCAGGGCAGACTGGGTACGAGGGCTGGCGCGGTTGATCTCGTCCGCCATGAGCAGCTGGCAAAAGATCGGGCCTTGCAGAAAGCGGAAAGAGCGGGTGCCGTCGGCGGCGGTCTCCAGCACCTCGGAGCCGAGGATATCGGCGGGCATCAGATCAGGGGTAAACTGGATGCGGGCGGCGTTCAGGCCCATGACGGTGGACAGGGTATCGACCAGCAGCGTCTTTCCCAGTCCCGGCAGACCCACCAGCAACCCATGGCCCCCGCACAGCAGCGCGGTCAGCGACAGATCGACCACCTTTTCCTGCCCGATAAAGCGCGAGGCGATCATTTTGCGGGCCGCCCCCAGATTTTCGCCCAAGGATTCGATCTGGGCAACTAAAAGGGCGGTTTCGGACATGACAAGGCTCCTATGCTTCACTACATCATTAGAGCGGATGATGGGTTTGGGTACAAATGACAAACGAGAAATCGGCACAAAAGATCGTGAGCCCGCCGACTTCGCCCTCGGCTGAGGGTTTGGCCATGGCGGCGGGCGCGGCGGCCAAGGGGCGCGGACCGGCGCCGGTGCATCTATGGAACCCCGATTTTTGCGGTGATCTGGATATTCGCATCGCCAAGGACGGCCTTTGGTACTATCTAGGCACCCCCATCGGCCGCGCGCCCTTGGTCAAGCTGTTCTCGAATATCCTCAAGCGTGAGGGCGATGCCTATTTTCTGGTCACCCCGGCGGAAAAGGTGGGAATCAAGGTCGATGACGCCCCCCTGTTCGTGGTCGATTTCGAGGTTGAGGGCTCTGGACGCGGCCAACGCCTGCGGCTGATCACAAAGACGGAAGAAGAGGTGACGGCGGATGCTGGCCACGCGATCCGGGTGGAACGGGACGCAGTAACGGGCGAGCCTTCGCCCTATGTGCATGTCCGTTCGGGGCTGGACGCGCGCATCGACCGGAAAACTTTCTACCGTCTGATAGAGCTGGGATCGCATGAACCGCGTGACGGCGCCGATTGGTTCGGTCTATGGTCCGCGGGTTGCTTCTTTCCGATCATCCCTTCTGCAGAATTGACCTGATCCGCCTGATGCCCCGTTTCGCCGCGAATATCACCATGCTGTTCACTGAGGTTCCGATGCTGGACCGGCCCGGTCTTGCCGCGCAGGCAGGATTTGACGCGGTGGAGGTGCTGTTTCCCTATGATACCCCGATCAAGGATTGGGAGGCCGCGCTCGCCGGACTGCCCGTCGCGATGATCAACACGCCGCCGGGCGATTGGGTGGCGGGGGACCGCGGCTTTGCGGCGATGCCGGATCAGGTCGGGCGGTTTCAGGACAGCTTTTTGCGCGCGGCTGATTATGCGGCGCGGCTGAAGGCGGGGCGCGTGCATGTGATGGCGGGGGTGGCCAAGGGGCCGCTGGCCGAGCAGACCTTTGCCGAGAACCTGACCTGGGCGGCGGCGCAGGCCCCCGATTTGCGGCTGGTGATCGAGCCTTTGAATGTCGAGGATATGCCGGGCTATTTCCTGAACGATTTCGATCAGGCGGCGCGGATATTGGATGATTTGGGCCTTGCGAACGTCGGCTTGCAGTTCGATCTGTGGCATGCAGCGCGGATTCACGGCGATGCGGGCGCAGTTTGGGCGCGCCATGAGGCGCTGATCTCGCATATCCAGATCGCCGGTTTTCCGGGGCGCAACGAGCCGGGGCGCGGCGGGTTTGATCTGACCGGGCTTTGCGCGCGGGTGGACGAGATGGGCTATGACGGCTGGATCGGGGCCGAGTACCGGCCTGCGCGGGCGACGGTACATGGGCTGATGTGGCTGTCTGCGCTGAAATCGCGGTTTCAGGCAATCGGATAAGGCTTGCCTTTTCACTTGCCCAATTTGATTTCAATCGAACCCAAGCCGCGCCTGCCTGCCCCGGCAGGCGCGTAGTCACGCACCAGCCAGACAGGCGCGCCCCAATTCGCTCAGACGCATGGGATCGCTGATAATCCCTTGCTAAAAAAGGCCTCCTGCCTTTTCAGCAACGAACCGAAAAACGCTCCACTGGAGCGTTTTCAGATCGGTTCGAAACAGCAAGGCGACCGGCCCGGACGAACAGGGTCTTGCCCCGCCCCGCCTGCCGCCGTTACACTGGCCCCAAGCCCAAGGATCAGGAAAGTCTCATGCCCACCGCAGCGCCCGAAACCAAAATCGTCACCCATTGGAAAATCGCCTGCGATGGCGGCGACGGTGCCTTGGGCCATCCGCGCGTCTGGCTGACGATCCCGCAAGACACCGGCTTTGCCGTTTGCGGCTATTGCGACAAACGGTTCGAGATCGACCGCGCCCATGCGCATGACGATCACTAACACTCGGCAAGGGGACACGGGCGGGGTCTGTGTCTTTATGCGCAGAGCGAAGATCCCTGCCTCAACCATCGCCAGCCCTTAGATGAGCCGCACCCGGCCCATGGCGCGCCTCTTCCTGCGGGTGATGACCGTCGCTCTGGCGTTTCCCTTTTTCTATCTGGTCTTCGGGCTGGTCGGCGGGCTGATTCCCGGCCCCGTCGCCCCCATAGCTGCGGACGCAGGCGAGGTCCGCATCGGCCTCGCGCGCGGGCCGATCCATTATGATTTCCTCTTGCCGATCGATTCCACCCTGATGGACCGTTTCGATTTCGTTGAGGCCGCCGGTGTGCCCCTGTCCCATCCAAAGGCGCGCTGGATGGTACTTGGTTGGGGCGCGGCGGAGTTCTATACCTCGACCGTTGAGCTTGGCGATATCTCGATGGGGCCGGTCGCCCATGCGATCACCGGCGATAAGGCGGTGCTGCGGGTCGATGTCGCGGGGCCGGCGGATGGGGTGCCGGGGGTCAGCTTTATCACCCTCAACAATGCGCAATACGAAGCGCTTTTGACGGGCATCGAAGCCAGCTTTGCCCGCGATGCAGGCGGCGCGCCGATGCCGGTGAATACCGCTGGACTCGGCACAACCGACGCGTTTTTCGCCGCGCAAGGCCAGTTCAATATCTTCTACACCTGCAATACCTGGATCAGCCGGCAACTGCGCGGGGCCGGGGTCGCCATGGGGATATGGACGCCGACCCCCCAGTCGGTGGATCTGTCGCTTTGGCGCTTGCGGCTCGGCCAATAGCCCCCACTTTGGGTGGAAAGCGGGTAAAATTCATGCGATGTTCCGCCAAACGGCACCCGGGGGAGTTCGGCGCATGGCATTCGGCAAGGGCAACCATCTGCATCTGATCGACGGCTCGGCTTTTATCTTTCGCGCCTATCACGCGCTGCCGCCGCTGACGCGCAAATCGGACGGGATGCCCGTGGGCGCGGTGGCCGGGTTTTGTAATCTGATCTGGAACGAGATCAACGTGGGCGCTGCGGGCAAGGCCAAGGCCAGCCATATCGCGGTGATCTTTGATGCGGGCGCCCATACGTTCCGCAACGATATGTATAGCGAATACAAGGCCAACCGCCCCGAACTGCCCGAGGATCTGCGTCCGCAATTCCCGCTGACGCGCGATGCAACCCGCGCCTTCAACATCTCTTGCATCGAGATGAAGGGCTATGAGGCCGATGACATCATGGCGACGCTGGCCATGCAGGCGCAGGCGGCGGGGGGGTCTTGCACGATCATTTCCTCGGACAAGGACCTGATGCAGCTGATCGGGCCGGGGATCGATATGTATGATCCGATGAAGCAAAAACCGCTGGGCGAGGCCGAGGTGATGGAGAAATTCGGCGTCGCGCCGGACCGGGTCATCGACGTGCAATCGCTGGCCGGGGATTCGGTGGATAACGTGCCGGGCGCGCCGGGGATCGGGCTGAAAACGGCGGCTTTGCTGATTAACGAATATGGCGATCTGGATACATTGCTGGCGCGGGCGGGCGAGATCAAACAGCCCAAACGGCGCGAAGCCCTACTGGACAATGCCGACAAGATCCGCCTCAGCCGCGATCTGGTGACCTTGAAAAAGGACACGCCGGTGGAATGTTCCTTGGATGATTTCGAAGTGAAAGCGCCGGATCCGGCTGTGGTGATGGAATTCCTGACGCTGATGGAGTTTCGCACCCTTGCGGGGCGGGTCGCAGCCAAGCTGAAACTGGCTGCGCCGGTGATCGAGGCGGACAAGGGCTATGAGGTGGCGGGCGCGCACGAGGAGGGCGCGGCCAGCACGCAGGTGGCCTTTGACCCCGCGAACTATGAATGTATTCGTGACCGCGCAGCGCTGGCGCGGTGGATTACCCGGATCTACGAGGTCGGCTATGTGGCCGTGGATACCGAGACGACGTCGCTGGACGAGATGCAGGCAGATCTGGTCGGGATCTCGCTTTGCGTCGATGCCGGGGTGGCGGCCTATGTGCCGCTTGGGCACAAAAAGGGGTCGGGCGATCTGTTTGGCGGGGCTGAGCTGGCCGAAGGGCAGATGGGGATGGAGGAGTGTCTGGCGCTGCTGAAGCCGGTACTGGAGGACACATCCATCCTGAAAATCGGCCAGAACATGAAATATGACTGGAAGATTTTTGCGCGCAACGGCGTGCGGATCGCACCTTTAGACGACACGATGCTGATGTCTTATGCGATGCATGGCGGTATCCACAATCACGGGATGGATGCGCTGTCAGAGCGGTATCTGGGGCATTCCCCCATTCCGATCAAAAGCTTGCTGGGATCGGGCAAGGCGCAGATCACCTTTGACAAGGTCGCGATCGACGAGGCGGTGAAATATGCGGCCGAGGATGCGGATGTGACCCTGCGGCTTTGGGTCCTGTTCAAGCCGAAATTGCATCAGGTGGGCGTGACCACGGTTTACGAGACGCTGGAGCGCCCGCTGGTGCCAGTTCTGGCCGAAATGGAAATGCACGGCATTCAGGTTGATCAGGGCACGCTGAGCCGGATGTCGAACGCCTTTGCCCAGAAAATGGCCGGGCTGGAGGCGGAGATTCATGAGGTGGCCGAGCAGCCGTTTAACGTCGGCTCGCCCAAGCAGGTCGGCGAGATCCTGTTTGACAAGATGGGCGTGCCGGGCGGCGACAAGGGCAAAACCGGGGCCTATGCCACCGGTGCGGATGTGCTGGAGGATGTCACGACCCTGACCGAAACCTACCCGCAAGGGGCGCGGCTGGCCTCGCTTTTGCTGGACTGGCGGCAGCTGTCAAAGCTGAAATCGACCTATACGGACGCCTTGCAGGACCATATCAACCCCGACACCAAGCGGGTCCATACCAGCTATTCGATCTCGGGCGCGGTGACGGGGCGGCTTGCCTCGACCGATCCGAATTTGCAGAACATTCCGGTGCGCTCCGAGGAGGGGCGGCGGATCCGCGAGGCTTTTGTGGCGCCCAAGGGGCGGGTGCTGGTCAGCTTGGATTACAGCCAGATCGAGCTGCGGATTCTGGCGCATATCGCGGATATCGGCAGCTTGCAGCAGGCCTTCAAGGAC
>CAIYZT010000259.1 GCA_903930735.1 uncultured Paracoccaceae bacterium
ACGGTTCAGCATACGGACCGCTTGGCCGCGCTCATCCGGCTCGCCCCAGCCGTTGCCGGACAGGTTTGGAAGCAGGGTATGGCCGATGGTCAGAGGCCCAAAGGCCAGCTTTGCCGGCGAGGCCGGATCGGCCACCTTCTTGAGGCTTTCGACATAGTGTTCGGCCTGCTCCAGGTTCAAGAAGTCACCCGTACCTGCCACAGCCTGAATATCGCGGTCGCCCCATGGGGACAGGCGGTACTGCATCTCGTCCAGATAAGGGAGTTGCTGACCGGATTCGTCAACCTTCGAGTAGTAGGGATTGCGGCGCAGGACCACGATGTCATCGGGCCGATGCTCCGCCACGACCCACCCGCCCATCGAAGGAAAGTTCATGTAGTCGGCCGGGAAGGCATTGGCAAAGGCCGCATAGCTTTCGCCGCCATACTTCGGATGCTTCGGCTTCAGCATGTGGCTTGGGCCGGGGCAGAGGTTTCCGTAGGCCATCGCGTAAAGAACAGCTTCCGGGAAGGGGGTCGTGAACGTCATCGTAAAGGTGGCGGCATCCACAATCGCCAGCGTTGTGCACGCGCCGTAGGTTTCCTGCGACGCGCCCATCAGCGGCGCCCCTTTGGCATCCATCACGACGTCGTTCCAATAGAAATCAATGTCTTCGGTATCAAAGGGATCGCCGTCCGACCATATTGGCGGTCTTGTAAACCAACGGCTCTGCGCCCAGCGCCATATAGTCGTAGATATCAGCACGATTGACGAAAGTCGGTTCGCCCCGTGCATCAAACTTCGGCGCTTCCGGCGGTGTAGAGGGTGCGGCCATTTCGGCCTGCACTGCAACGCTTGAAACACAAGGCATCAGCGCCGATAGCGCGGCACGCTTGATTTGCATGGTAATGACTCCTCCCATGGCCGCCGAGGCGACCGGATGAGCGTTTTGAGTTTTCTTGAGCCTGGACGACGCCTCCTCACCTTGCGTCCCCCCGGGTTGGGTCAGAGAGACACTTCTCCTCACTTTACTTCAATACCGGTTTGGCAGATTGTATTCCGGTATTCTAAGATCTGGAAAATTCAATGGCCGACGATCTGCGCAAGATTGAACCAAAATCCGGACATGAGCGGCATTTCTATTCGTCGAAAAAGGCGTTTGGCCGTTTCGGCATCCGCATCTTTGATCCCGTTGTCATGGCCTATGCGCATTCGCATGGGCATATCGAGGTTAATCTGGCGAACGGGTTCGAGATGACCTATCTGGTGGACGGCGAGACCTTGACCCTGCCGGCGGGCCAGCTCGTCGTCTTCTGGGCAGGAGTGCCGCATCAGCTGACCTCCGTTCGTCAGATCAGCGCCGCCGAGCAAAAGCTCTGCAATATCTACCTGCCGCTCGATTCCTTTCTGATGATGCATCACATCACGCCTTTGCAGGTCTCCTTGCTGTCGGGAGGTATGATTGTTCTGCCCGAAGATCTTTGCACGGTCGATCAGATGCGCCGCTGGTATGCGGACTACCGCAGCGGCGATTTTGAACGGCAAGAGCTGGTAAAGATGGAGCTGAACGTCCTCTTCCGCCGCGCCAGCCTGACCCAGTTCACCTATCTGCGCGCGCCCAGGGGCGATATCACAGCGGCGCGGGCGCTGTCGTCGGCCCACATCAGGCATGTGATTTCCATGGTCCGCTTTATTCTGGAAAACCTCAATAAGCCTCTGAAAAACGCTGATATCGCTGCCACGACCGGCTTGCATGAAAACTACGCGCAGACCCTTTTTGCGCGCATCTTGCAGGTACCGCCGAAGCAGTTCTTGATCCGCATGCGCCTGATGCGGGCGCGGGCGCTCTTGGTGGAAAGCGCGATGGCGATCTCTCTCGTGGCGGAAACGTCGGGTTTTTCCTCGATCAGCCAGTTCTATGCCCAGTTCAAGGCCGGCTACGGCATGTCCCCCGCCGCCGTGCGCGAGGAATATCTGCGCATAAAGATGAAATAGCTGCGCAATTTTGCCGAGCGGTCTGTGCTAATCCGCCGGTTTGCGGGGCGGCGGAAATCGCCTAAGAGGGACCGGCAAGAGGGAGAGACACAGATGAGCCTTGTTGAATTCGGTATCGACACCTTTGGCGATGTGTCCAATGGCCCTGATGGGCAGCCCCAGCCGATGCATGTCGTGCTGAATGAGGTGGTCGAACAGGGCGTGCTGGCCGATCAGGTTGGCGCTGATTTCTTTGGTCTGGGCGAGCATCACCGGCCCGACTTTGCCATCACCGCCCCCGAAATCGTTCTGGCCGCCATTGCCGCGAAAACCAGCCGGATAAAGCTGGGAACCGCGGTGACCGTTCTGTCCTCGGACGATCCGGTGCGGGTGTTTCAGCGGTTTTCGACCCTGAACGCCATCTCCGGTGGCCGGGCAGAGCCGATCCTCGGGCGCGGCTCGTTTACTGAAAGCTACCAGTTGTTCGGTTATGATATGGCCGAATATGACCAGTTGTTCGAAGAGAAACTGGATCTGTTCACCCGCCTTTTGCGTGATAAATCCGTGACTTGGTCCGGGCAGACCCGCTCGCCCCTGACCGGACAATCCGTCTATCCGCCGCTCGCCCCTGAAGGCATGATCACCTGGGTCGGGGTCGGCGGCAGCCCGGAATCGGTGGTGCGCGTCGTGCGGCAGGATTTGCAACTGATGCTGGCGATCATCGGCGGTGATCCGCGCCGGTTCCTGCCGTACCTCGATCTTTACGCCCGCGCCTGCGCCCAGATCGGCAACCCCGTCCGGCCCGCGGGCATCCATTCCCCCGGCCATATCGCTGCCACGGACGATCTGGCCTGCGAGCAACTTTGGCCGCATTATCAGACCATGTTTGGCCGCATTGGACGCGAGCGCGGCTGGTCGCCCACGACGCGGGAAAAGTTCATGGCCGAGGTCCAACACGGCTCGCTCTATGTCGGCTCGCCTGAAACCGTGGCACGGAAAATGGCAGCGACGGCGGGCGATCTGGACATTCAGCGGTTCAATCTGAAAATGGCCACCGGCCCGATGCCCAAGGGGCAGGTCCTGGAATCGATCCGGCTTTATGGCGAGACGGTGATCCCGATGGCGCGCGACATTCTTGCAAGGCGCAAGGGCTGACCAAGCGAAGACTGGAGATTGCTGCAAGAAAGGTTAAAATTGGCCCTAGTGATGCCATTTTTTTCGGTCACTGTCGGTTAGCTTTCTAACTGGCAGGCGGACCCGTGGTGTACAAGTTGACGAAAACGCACATCGGCCATGATCCGATCGAATTCGCCTGACGCGATCAGATTGAGGCGTTGCAATTGGAACGGCTGAAAACATCGCTCGCGCGGGCCTACGGCACCGCCCATTACCGCGCCGCTTTTGACAAGATCGGGTTTCATCCCCGCGATCTGCGCCACCTGTCCGATATTGCCCGCCTTCCCCTCACCACCAAGAACGATCTGCGCGCGAACTACCCGTTTGGGCTTTTCGCGGTACCGCGCGATCAGATTCTGCGCGTGCATGCGTCATCCGGCACCACGGGCAAGGCGACGGTCGTGGGCTATACCCGCGCCGATCTGGACGTCTGGGCGCAGTTGATGGCGCGGTCTTTGCGCGCGACCGGGGTGACACCCGCCGATATCGTGCATCTTTCCTATGGCTATGGGCTGTTCACCGGCGGCCTTGGATTTCACTAC
>CAIYZT010000260.1 GCA_903930735.1 uncultured Paracoccaceae bacterium
CGAGGTGCCCCAGTCAACGGCAATCCAGTCAACTGCAATCCATTCAGGTGTCATATGGCGGCCCACCAAATTATTTACTAAACTTTGTCCAGCTGCGGCAATGGATAGTCTGTTCCGCCCGCCCGCGTCCAGATCAATATAAACGCCCCCCGCTTTTTGGGGCTTCGTGCCGGACGCCTGTCTGGCCTTATCGGCGCGCATCGTCTGGTCCTACGGACAGGGCGGGCAACCTGAGATGATGGCCGGAAAAATTGGGCGATCTGACGCCCCCCAGACCTGTTGGAGTAGGGCCATGGATACCTCGATCATGACGAACGACCTGAGTGCGGTGATGGCGGCCGACAAAAAGCATGTCTGGCACCATCTGATCCAGCACAAGATGTTTGAAACCGTCGATCCGCGCGTGATCGTCGAGGGCCGCGGCCTGCGGGTCTGGGACATCAAGGGCAAGGAATACAACGACGCGGTTTCGGGCGCGGTTTGGACCGTGAACGTCGGCTATGGCCGCGAGAGCATCGCCAATGTGGTGCGCGACCAGCTGATCAAGCTGAACTATTTCGCCGGGGTGGGCGGCTCTATTCCGGGCGCACTCTTCGCCGAAAAGCTGATCTCGAAAATGCCGGGTCTGAGCCGGGTTTACTATTCGAACTCGGGCTCTGAGGCGAATGAAAAGGTGTACAAGATGGTGCGCCAGATCTCGCATCGGCACTACAAGGGCAAGAAAAACAAGATCTTGTACCGCGAGCGCGATTACCACGGCACCACGATCGGCGCGCTGGCGACGTCTGGTCAGGCCGAGCGGGCGGCGATGTACGGACCCTACCCGGACGGTTTTGTCATGGTCCCGCATTGCCTAGAATATCGCAAGCAGTGGGATGTGGAGAATTACGGCGAGCGGGCGGCCGATGCGATCGAAGAGGTGATCCTGCGCGAGGGCCCCGATACCGTTGGCGCAATTATTCTGGAACCGGTGACGGCAGGCGGCGGCGTGATTGTGCCCCCCTCTGGCTATTGGGAGCGGGTGCAGCAGATCTGCAAGAAGTACAACGTCCTCTTGGCCATTGACGAGGTTGTCTGCGGCGTCGGGCGGACCGGGACCTGGTTTGGCTATCAGCATTACGGCATCCAGCCCGATTTCGTGACCATGGCCAAGGGCGTCGCCTCGGGCTATGCGGCGATTTCCTGCACTGTGACGACCGAAGCCGTCTTTGACATGTTCAAGGATGATGCCTCTGACCCGATGAGCTATTTCCGCGATATCTCGACCTTTGGCGGCTGCACTTCGGGTCCGGCGGCGGCGCTGGAGAATATGCGGATCATCGAGGATGAGGGCTTGCTGGAGAATACGCTGAAGATGGGCGACCGCGTGGTGGCAAACCTCAACGCCTTGATGGAAAAGCATAAAGTCATCGGCGATGTGCGCGGCAAGGGCCTGTTCTGTGGGGCGGAGCTGGTAGCTGACCGGGTGACCAAAGAGCCGATGGACGAGAAGAAGGTCGCGGCGGTGGTGGGCGAGTGCAATGCGCAGGGCGTGATCATCGGCATGACCAACCGCAGCTTGCCGGGCCTGAACAACACCCTGTGCCTGTCGCCCGCGCTGATCTGCACGGCGGATGACGTGGATCAGATCACCGGCGCGATTGACCGGGCGCTGACCAAGGTTTTCGGATAGGGCAGGGTGGGGGGCCAGCCCCCCGTTTTTTCCGGTTTTCGGGCGAAAACCGGAAAATCCCCCCGGGATATTTGAACCACATTGAAGGCGGGGGCCCTTTGCGGATAGCAGGGGGCCTTTGTGTTTTGGAGTCGCGGCTCTGCTTGACATTTGGGGCCCGCGCGCCCCTCATAAGTCCAGATTTCTTGGGCATGAGGCCAGAATGTCGATCCCGTCCGAAGCTTTTATCCTGCCCCCCGAAGCGCGCGGCACCCTGCAGCAGCGCATAAGGCAGATGGTCAGCGAGGGGATCTTGTCCGGTCGCTTTCGTCCGGGACAAAAGATGCCCTCCTCGCGCGGTTTGGCAGCGCAGTTTGGGATCAGCCGGATAACGGTGACGCTGGCCTATGCCGAACTGGTTTCGGCCGATTATCTGATGGCCAAGGGAAGGTCTGGCTATTTCATTTCCGAAAATGCGCCGCGGGCGCCCGAACTCCCCGCGCGCAGCGTGCGGGCCGAGGGCGCAGATTTCGCGCGGCTGTCGGGGGGGCGGTTTTCCGACTTTGCCACGGTGCCGCGCCCGCTCGACTGGGAGAATTATGCCTATCCCTTTATCTATGGGCAGGCGGATGGCAGCCTTTTTGACCACCAAAACTGGCGGCTTTGCGCGCTGCGGGCGCTGGGGCGCAAGGATTTTGCCGCTTTGACCAGCGACATGTATGACCGCGATGATCCGCTGTTGATCGAATATCTGCTGCGCTCGATCTTGCCCCGGCGCGGCATTGCGGCGCGCGAGGACGAGGTTTTGCTGACCATGGGGGCGCAAAACGCGCTTTGGATCACGGTGGCGGCCTTGCTGGGGCCGGGGCGGCGGGCGGTGGTGGAAAATCCGGGCTATTCGGGGTTGCGGGGGTTGTTGGAGCCGACGGGCACTGAGGCGGTCTCGGTAGATGTGGATGCCGATGGTCTGCCGCCCGACCGGCTGCCCAAGGGGGTGGACGTGGTCTATACCACGGCCTCGCACCAGTGCCCGACCAATGCCACCATGCCGCTGGAGCGGCGTCTGGCGCTGCTCGAAGCGGCGGGGCGCGAGGGCTTTGTCATCGTCGAGGATGATTACGAGTTTGAGATGAGCTTTCTCAAACCGGTCTCGCCGGCACTGAAATCCTTGGATACCGAGGGGCGGGTGGTCTATGCGGGCTCGTTTTCCAAGTCGGTGTTTCCGGGCATGCGGCTTGGCTATCTCGTCGGCCCGCCGTCCTTTATCCGCGAGGCGCGGGCCCTGCGGCTGATGATGCTGCGCCACCCTCCGGGGCATATCCAGCGCACGGTCGCCTATTTTCTGTCGCTGGGCCATTACGACGCGCTGATCAACCGGATGCGAAATGCTTATCGGAGGCGGCGGCAGAGCATGGATGAGGCGATCCGCGAGCAGGGTCTGACGGTGGCCGGGCAGGGCGGCTTTGGCGGGTCGAGTTTCTGGATGAAGGCGCCGGAGATGGTCGATACTGAAGTTTTGGCCGTACGCTTGCGCGAGGAGGGCGTGCTGATCGAGCCGGGGCGGGCGTTTTTCGATCCTGCAGCGGCGCCGAGGAATTTCTATCGGCTGGGCTATTCCTCGATCTCCCCGGCCAAGATTCCCGAAGGAATCTCACGGATTGCGCGGGCGATCAGGCTTGGCCACGGCTGAGCCGATGCAACTGGTCTTACCGCGCTTTGACTACTGGCCCTAAGGCGCAAGAGGGCGGGGGCGTAGAACCAATTCAACGAATTTATCGGAGCCAAGCCCATGAAAATGACCACCGAAGAGGCCTTTGTCAAAGTCCTGCAGATGCATGGCATCGAACATGCCTTTGGCATCATCGGATCGGCCTTCATGCCGATCTCGGACCTTTTCCCGCGCGCCGGGATCACGTTCTGGGACTGCGCCCATGAGGGTTCGGGCGGGATGATGGCCGATGGCTATACCCGCGCCAGCGGAAAGATGAGCATGATGATCGCCCAGAACGGGCCGGGCATCACCAATTTCGTCACCGCGGTGAAAACGGCCTATTGGAATCATACGCCCTTGCTGCTGGTCACCCCGCAGGCGGCCAACAAGACCATCGGCATGGGCGGCTTTCAGGAAGTCGAGCAGATGGCCCTGTTCAAGGACATGGTCGCCTATCAGGAGGAAGTGCGGGACCCCTCGCGCGTCGCCGAGGTGCTGAACCGCGTCATCATAAATGCCCGCCGCGCCAGCGCGCCCGCGCAAATCAACATGCCGCGCGATTACTGGACGCAGGTGATCGACATCGATCTGCCCGCGATTGTCGAATTTGAGCGGCCCTCGGGCGGCGAGGATGCGATCAAGGCGGCGGCGGACCTGCTGTCGAGCGCGAAGTTTCCGGTCATCCTGAACGGCGCGGGTGTGGTTTTGGGCGGCGCGATCCCGGCCTCGATGCGGCTGGCCGAGCGGCTGGATGCGCCGGTCTGCGTCGGATATCAACATAATGATGCTTTTCCCGGCTCGCATCCGCTGTTCGCGGGGCCGCTGGGATACAACGGATCAAAAGCGGCAATGGAGTTGATTTCTGCTGCCGATGTGGTATTCTGTCTGGGTACCCGCTTGAACCCGTTTTCAACTTTGCCGGGATACGCGCTGGACTACTGGCCTAAGCAGGCCAAGATTATCCAAGTCGACATCAACCCGGATCGCATCGGGCTGACCAAGAAGGTTACTGTTGGCATTGTCGGCGACTCTAAAAAGGTAGCCGAGGCGGTTTTGGCGCAATTGGCCCTTACCGCAGGCGACCATGGCCGCAGCGAACGCAAAGCGAAAATCGCGCAAACCAAGTCGGCATGGGCGCAGGCCCTGTCGTCTATGGACCATGAGGATGACGACGTTGGCACCACCTGGAACCAGCGTGCCCGCGCCGACAAGCCCGATTGGATGAGCCCGCGCATGGCTTGGCGCGCTATTCAGGCGGCTTTGCCGAAAGATGCGATCATCTCCAGTGACATCGGCAACAACTGTGCCATCGGCAATGCCTATCCGACCTTTGAAGAGGGCCGGAAGTACCTCGCGCCGGGGCTGTTTGGGCCTTGCGGTTATGGTCTGCCGGCCGTGGTCGGGGCAAAGATTGGCTGCCCGGATGTGCCGGTGGTTGGATTTTCGGGCGACGGCGCCTTTGGCATCGCGGTGACGGAGCTGACCGCCATCGGGCGGGGGGAATGGCCCGCGATCACGCAAATCGTGTTCCGCAACTACCAATGGGGCGCGGAAAAGCGCAATTCGACCCTTTGGTATGACGATAACTTCGTCGGTACCGAGCTGGACGAGCAGGTTTCTTATGCCGGGATTGCAAAGGCTTGCGGACTTCTGGGGGTCGTCGCGCGGACCATGGACGAGCTGCGCGATGCCCTGATCAAGGCAATAGCCGATCAAAAGCTCGGCAAGACCACCCTGATCGAGGCGATGATCAATCAGGAACTGGGCGAGCCCTTCCGCCGCGACGCGATGAAAAAGCCGGTTGCGGTGGCGGGGATTTCAAAGGCGGACATGCGCCCGCAGCGCGTTTGATGCCCTTTGATCTCGGCCTCGGCGCGAGCCTTTGGATGGCGGCGGCGGTTTTGATCGCCGCCCTCGTCCGGGGCTATTGCGGTTTTGGCTATTCGGCGATGGTGATCACGGCGTCCAGCCTGGTGACCAATCCGCTGAATTTCGTGGCGGTCGTGGTCATCGCCGAAATGGTCATGTCGGCGCAAAGCTGGTCGGGGCTGTCGAAGGATGTGGATTGGGCCCGGGTCAAATGGCTGCTGGCCGGGGCGGTGATCGGTATGCCTTTGGGGCTTTGGGCGCTGTCTTTTGTCAACGAAGACGGGGCGCGGGCGGTGGTGTCGGTCTATGTGCTGAGCATGTGCCTGATCCTTTTGGCGGGCTACCGGATGACGCGGCAGGCCGGGGGGCTGGCAATTTTTGGCACCGGTATCGTGTCGGGTCTGGCCAATGCGCCGGGGATGGGCGGGCTGCCGGTGGCGGCGTTTTTCGCAGCTCAGCCGATGGCTCCGGCGGTGTTTCGGGCCACGGTCGTTGCCTATTTCCCGATTCTGGATGTGTTTTCGGCGCCTTTGTACTGGATGGCGGGGCTGGTGACCTGGGACACGGCTTTTGCATCGGTGATCGTGCTGCCGCTGACGCTGCTGGGCAATTGGCTGGGGGGCCGGCATTTCTTCAAATCGGATCCGCAAGAGTTTCGCCGCTTTGCGATCGTGCTTTTGGCGATCCTGGCGCTGCTGGGCCTGGCAAAGGCGGTGATCTAGATGCTGCTGGTGGTCAATGCCGGGTCATCGTCGTTGAAGCTGGCGGTGTTTGACCGAAACTTGGCCCAGGTGGCGCAGGCGCGGGCAGAGCGGATCGGGACGGAGGGGCATGGCACGGCGCTGCGCGAGGGGCTGGCTTCGATGGGGATTGGCGCTGTGGATCTGCGGGCGGCGGCGCATAGGGTCGTGCATGGCGGAGCGGGTCTGACCGCGCCGTGCCGACTGACGGGGGCGGTTCTGGCGGGGATCGAGGCTTGCGTACCGCTCGCGCCGCTGCACAATCCGGCCAATCTGTCGGGGATGCGCGCACTGGCCGGGCTGGTGCCGGATCTGGCCCAATATGTCAGTTTTGACACCGCTTTTCACGCCTCGAACCCAAGGGTGGCCACCGAATATGCCCTGCCCGCCGCCGAGCGGGCCCGCGGCTTGCGGCGGTACGGGTTTCACGGCCTGTCCTATGCCGCGCTGGTCAGGCGGGCGCAAAGCGCGCCTTTTGCGCCCGTGGACCGGCTATTGGCGCTGCATCTGGGCAATGGGGCGTCGATCTGCGCTATCAGGGGCGGGGTCTCGGTTGCCACGAGCATGGGCTATTCGCCGCTGGACGGGCTGACGATGGGCACGCGGGCGGGGGCGATTGATGGCAATGCGGTGCTGCGGCTGGCCGAGGTGCATGGGATCGAGGGGGCGGGGCGGATCCTGAACCGGGAAGCGGGGCTGCTCGGCCTTGGCGGGGCGGCTGACTTGCGCAGTTTGCGGGCAGCGGGCACGGCGGAGGCGGACTTTGCCATCGCGCATTTCTGCTATTGGGCGGTGCGGCAGGCGGGAAGTATGATCGCGGCGATGGGCGGGGTGGATGCTGTGGCCTTCACCGGCGGCATTGGCGAGAATGACGCGGGCGTTCGGGCAGGGATCGCCGAGGGTCTGGGCTTTGTGGGCGCAAGGATTGACCCTTTGGCCAATGGCCGAAATGAAGCCATTCTGAGCCAGACACATTCGAATGTCGCAATCTGGATTGTCCCGGCCGAAGAAGAACGCCAGATTGCTCAAGAGGTTACCCAAGTGATGGCAGGAGAGCGCGGATGAACCAGCCCCGGATAGACCTGTCGCCGCCGGTTTCGGACGAGATCCGCAAGACTACCTGCTACATGTGCGCCTGCCGCTGCGGGATCAATGTGCATTTGAAATCGGGGCCGGACGGAAAAGACCGGGTCAGCTATATCGAGGGCAACCGCGACCATCCGGTGAACAAGGGCGTGATCTGCGCCAAGGGGGCGAGCGGCATCATGCAGGTGACCGCGCCCTCGCGCCTTGGCACGCCGTTGCGGCGGGTGGGGCCGCGCGGCTCGGGCGCTTTTGAGCCGATTTCCTGGGACGAGGCGCTGGCGCTTGCCGTCTCTTGGATGAAGCCTTTGCGTGAAACCGCGCCGGAGAAATTCGCCTTTTTCACCGGGCGCGACCAATCGCAAAGCTTTACCGGCTGGTGGGCGCAGCAGTTTGGCACGCCGAATTATGCGGCTCATGGCGGGTTTTGCTCGGTCAACATGGCGGCGGGCGGAATTTACACCCTTGGCGGCGCGTTTTGGGAGTTCGGCCAACCGGATTGGGAGCGCACCAAGCTGTTCGTGATGTTTGGCGTGGCCGAGGATCATGACAGCAACCCGATCAAAATCGGCCTTGGCAAGCTGAAGGCGCGCGGCGCGCGGGTGATCGGGGTCAATCCGATCCGCACCGGATACAATGCGGTCGCCGATGACTGGTATGGCATCACGCCCGGCACCGATGGGCTGATGGTCCTGTCGCTGATCAATTGCCTGTTTCAGGCCGGCAAGATCGATCTGGAATACCTTGCGCGCTATACCAATGCGCCCCTGCTGATCAACGAAACCGAGGGCCCGGAAAAGGGACTGATCCTGAAGAATGCCGAAACCCAGCCCTTTGTGATCGACAAGCGCACCGGCCAGCCCGCGCCATGGGACGGGCAGGGGGTGCAGCCCGATCTTGGGGCGGTCTATCAGGGCCATCGCACGGTGTTTCAGCATATGGCGATGCGTTACCTTGCGCCGGAATATGCGCCCGAGGCGGTGGCCGAACGCTGCGGAATTCCGGCAGAGCGCATCCACGCGCTGGCCTCGGAACTGGCGCGCGTCGCTTTTGACGAGAGCATCGAGATCGACCAGCCCTGGACCGATTTCCGGGGCGACCGCCATGAAAAGATGACCGGCCGGCCGGTGTCCTTTCACGCCATGCGCGGCATTTCGGCCCATTCCAACGGCTTTCAGACCGCCCGCGCCTTGCATTTGCTTCAGATCGTGCTCGGCACGGTCGAGGTGCCCGGCGGCTACCGGTTCAAGCCGCCCTATCCCAAACCGGTCGAAGCCCATCCGACGCCGCATTTCGTGACCGTTCCGGGCAAGCCGCTATCGGGCCCGCACCTCGGCTATGTGCGCGGGCCGGAGCAGTTGGCGCTGCTGCCCGATGGTAGCCCGGCGCGCATTGACAAGGCGTTTTCATGGGAAAATCCGTTTTCGGCCCATGGCATGATGCATATGGTGATCCCCAATGCTCATGCGGGCGATCCTTACCGCATCGACACGCTGTTTCTTTACATGGCGAATATGGCGTGGAATTCGTCGATGAATACTGGCGCCGTGATGGCGATGCTGACCGAAAAGGGGCCGGACGGCGAATATCTGATTCCGCGGATCATCTATTCGGATGCCTATGCGTCGGAAATGGTGGCCTATGCCGATCTGATCCTGCCCGACACGACTTACCTCGAGCGGCATGACTGCATCTCGCTGCTCGACCGCCCGATTTCCGAGCCGGGAGCGGCGGGCGACAGCATCCGCTGGCCGGTGGTCGAGCCGGACCGCCCCGGCCAAGAAGGCGTGCGCGGGTTCCAGTCGGTGCTTTTGGATCTGGGTGTGCGGCTGGGCCTGCCGGGGATGACGAAAGAAGACGGCTCGGCCAAGTTCAAGGATTATGCCGATTACATCGTCAACCATATCCGGCGTCCGGGCGTCGGGCCTCTGATCGGCTTTCGCGGGGCGGAGGGCAACAAAGAGGGTCGCGGCGAGGCCAATCCGGACCAGATGCAGGCCTATATCGACAATGGCGGGTTCTATCAGGCGCATGTGCCGCAAGAGGCGCTGTTTTATAAGCCCTGGAACAAGGCCTATCAGGACTGGGCCGTGGCAACGTCTTTCTACGAAAGCCCGCAGCCTTACCTCTTCAACATCTGGTCCGAACCGATGCGCCGCTTTCAACTCGCGGCCGAGGGGCACGGGGCGATCCAGCCGCCCGATCATCTGCGCGCAAGGCTGAAGCTGGCGATGGACCCCCTGCCGATCTGGACCCCGCCCTCTGGCGATCTGGAGGCTAAGGGGTGGGGCTATCCGGTTCATGCGCTGACCCAGCGGCCTATGGATATGTACCATTCCTGGGGCACGCAGAACGCCTGGCTGCGGCAGATAAGGGGGATGAATTTCCTCTATCTGCCGACGAAGATCTGGCAGGAGCATGGCTTTGAAGAAGGCGACTATGCGCGGGTCATCTCGCCGAATGGCGGGATCACGGTGCCGGTCGCGCATATGGCGGCGCTGAACGAAAATACGGTCTGGACCTGGAATGCGATCGGCAAGCGCAAGGGGGCTTGGGGATTGGACGAAGGGGCGAGCGAGGCCAAGGAGGGGTTCTTGTTGAACCATCTGATTTCCGAATTGTTGCCCGAACGCGGCGACGGGCAGCGCTGGTCGAACTCTGATCCGGTGACCGGGCAGGCGGCGTGGTTTGATCTGCGGGTGCGGCTGGAAAAAGTCGGCAAACGCAGCCAATCAGAGCCGCAATTCCCGGCCCTGAAACTCGTGGTTCCAAAGGGGAGGGCGCGGTCATGACGACGCTGCCGCAAAGCACGACGACCAAGCTGGGTCTTGTGATCGATATGGATACCTGCGTGGGCTGTCAGGCCTGCGTAACCGCTTGTAAAGGCTGGAATGATCAGGGCTACGGCGCGCCCCTGTCTGACCAGGACCCCTACGGCGCCAACCCCTCGGGCACCTTCCTGAACCGCGTGCATTCTTACCAGATCACGCCCGAAGATGCTGCGCCGATCATCGTCAACCTGCCGCGTTCGTGCCTGCACTGCGAGGATGCGCCCTGCGTGACCGTTTGCCCGACCGGGGCCAGCTATAAACGGGCTGAGGATGGGATCGTTCTGGTCAATGAGGATGCCTGTATCGGTTGCGGGCTTTGCGCCTGGGCCTGCCCTTACGGCGCGCGCGAGATGGACGCGGATGCCGGGGTGATGAAAAAATGCACCCTGTGCGTCGACCGTATTTACAACGAAAATCTGCCCGAGATCGACCGCGAGCCGGCCTGCGTGCGCGCTTGCCCGACCGGAGCGCGCCATTTCGGCGATTTTGCCGATCCGGATAGCAAGGTCAGCCTGCTGAGCGCCGAGCGCGGCGGGATCGCCTTGATGCCCGAGCTGGGGACCCGGCCGGTGAACCTCTATTTGCCGCCGCGTCCCAAGGACATGATGACGGCCAGCCCACTCGCGCCCCTGCTCGACATCAGGGCATCGGGGTTTGCCGGCTGGCTCGACAAGATCTTGGGGAAAATCGGATGAATCCCGCACCATCCGTCATTCTGTTTTCCACGCTCTCGGGGCTTGGATTCGGCTTTCTGGCCTTTCTTGCGGCGGGGCTGGTCCCGGTGCATGGGTTTCATGCCTTTGCCTTGTGGTTTGTCGGCTATGCGCTGGCGGTGGGCGGATTGCTGTTTTCGACCCTGCACCTGGGTAATCCGCAGCGCTTTTTGCGGGCTTTCAGCCAATGGCGGTCCAGTTGGCTGAGCCGCGAAGCTTGGGCGGCGGTCCTGACGCTGCTGCTTTTGGCCCCCATGGCCCTGTCAGATTGGCTGGGGTTCGACTGGCCGCGCCTTTGGGGCATCGGCACCGCGCTGATGTGTCTGTGCACGGTTTTCACCACGTCGATGATCTACGCCCAACTGAAAACCATCCCGCGCTGGAACCATTGGACGACGCCCGCGCTGTACCTTTGCTTTGCTCTGACAGGTGGCGCGGTTTTGGCGGGGCAGGGGTGGTTTGCCGTGGCGTGCCTCTTGGGCTTGGCGGCGGCGCTGCTGGCACATTGGCATTTCGGCGACCGCCGCTTTGCCGAGGTTGGCGCCACTATCGGCAGTGCGACGGGCCTCGGGCCAATCGGAGCGGTCAAGGTTTTTGAGCATCCGCATACCGGCCAGAATTATCTGATGCGCGAGATGATCCATGTCATCGGCCGCAAACATGCGCGCAAACTGCGGGTGATTTCGATGCTGCTGGCCGTTGTCATGCCGGGCTTGCTGCTGGTTCTGGCGCCCAAGGGTCCGGCGTTTCTACTGGCCGCCGCGCTGATCCATCTGGCAGGCGCAATGACGCAGCGCTGGCTGTTTTTTGCCGAGGCAGAACATGTGGTTGGCCTCTATTACGGGCAGCGCTGATTACATCACCGCGCCCATCGCCCAAGGCACAAATTCGGCACCGCCAAAGCCCAAAGCTTCTGATTTCGTCTGCGCGCCCGAGGCGGTGCGGATGAAATCTTCGAATATCTCGCGGCCCTTTTCCTGAATGCTGATGCCTTGCGTAACAATATCGCCGCAGTTGATATCCATATCCTCGGCCATCCGGTTGTACATTTCGGTATTGGTGGCCAGCTTGATGCAGGGCGTCGGCTTGTAGCCGGAAACCGAGCCGCGCCCTGTGGTAAAGACGATCAGATTGGCCCCGCCCGCGATTTGCCCGGTGACCGAGCAGGGATCGTAGCCGGGGGTGTCCATATAGACGAAACCCTTTTCGGTGACGGGTTCGGCGAATTTATAGACTTGGGTCAGCGGCGCTGTGCCGCCCTTGGCCACCGCGCCCAGCGACTTTTCCAAGATTGTGGTCAGCCCGCCCTTTTTGTTGCCCGGCGAGGGGTTGTTATCCATCTCGCCGCCCCAGCGCGCGGTGTAGTCTTCCCACCAATGGATCCGCTCCACGATCTTTTCGCCGACCGCACGGCTGACCGCGCGGCGGGTCAGCAGATGCTCGGCGCCGTAAATCTCGGGGGTTTCGGACAGGATCGTGGTGCCACCATGGGCCACCAGCAGATCCGAGGCATAGCCCAAGGCTGGATTGGCCGTGATCCCGGAATAGCCGTCAGAGCCGCCGCATTGCATACCGACCATCAGGTGCTGCAGCCCGGCAGGCGCGCGCTGGGCCTGGTTCGCGATCTGTGCCATCTCCTTCAGCGCCTGCAAACCCGCCGCGATGGATTTGCGGGTGCCGCCCGTCTGCTGGATCGTCATGTAGCGAAAATTTCCGTCGCTGCGCAGGCGGGATTTTCCTATAAGATCAGGGACTTGCATGACCTCACAGCCCAAACCGACCAAAAGGATCCCGGCGAAATTAGGATTGCGGGCATAGCCCTGCAAAGTGCGGTACAGCGTCTCATATCCCTCGTCGCGGCCCGACATGCCGCAGCCGGTGCCATGCACGATCGGCACCACGCCGTCCACATTGGGAAAGGCGTCCAAAAATCCGTCCTTTTCCGCCGCCTCGGCGATGAACCTCGCCACCGAGCCCGAGCAATTGACCGATGTCAGCACGCCCAGATAATTGCGCGTGCCCACCCGCCCATCGGCGCGGTGGTAGCCCAGAAAGTGGCGCGCGGGATCGCCCTGCGGCTGCGGATTGGTTTCGCTGGCAAAAGCATAGTCCAGATCATGCCCGCCCATGCCCAGATTATGGCTGTGAATATGCGCCCCCGCCGCGATGTCCAAGGTAGCGATGCCGATGATCTGACCATAGCGGATCACATTTTGCCCGGCGGCAATCGGCTGGGTAGCCAGCTTGTGCCCGCGCGGCACGGGCCCGGGCAAGGCAAAATGCAGCCCGTCCGGCACCTGCCCGGGCGCAAGATCGGCCAAGGCGATCACGACATTATCCGAAGCATGCAGGCGGATCGAGGGTGAGGACACGATGCTTTCCTTGACTTGAAACGGATAGCGCGGCAGGAACGGGCGATATACTTGTAAGGGACGAGATTTCAGCTAACATGTTAGTATGCTAAATACAGAAAGCTCCTCTCCGCAAGAGCCTATCGCCGCATCCATGGGGCTGAAGCCGCTTGGGCGGTTCACCGGCTCTTTGGCGCAGCGGGTCTATGGCAGCCTGAAAGAGGCGATCTTGTCGCTGACCTTTGCGCCCGGCGACATCCTGCGCAAAACCGAGATTTGCGCCGCCTTGGGCGTGTCGCGCAGCCCGGTTGCCGAGGCGGTGGCGCGACTGCAGGCCGAGAACCTGGTGACGGTGGTCCCCCAAGCCGGGACCTACGTGGCCCGGCTTTCGATGCGAGAGGTGCGGGAGGGCGCGTTTTTGCGCGAGGCGCTGGAGTTGGCGGCGATCGAGGTTGTCGCCCAAAAGATCACCGAGCCGCAATTGGTGGAGCTGCGCCGAAATCTGCGGGTGCAGGCGGCGCATATCGCCGACCATGACTTTGCCGGCTTTTATCAGACCGACGCTGAAATGCATGAGCTGATCCTGTCCTATACCGGGTTCAAACGCCTGTCCTTGCTGGCCGAAAGCGCTTGGGTCCATGTCAACCGGGCAAGGCGGCTGATCCTGCCCAGTCCCGGGCGGGTGGAGCAAACCCTGGAAGAGCACAAAACCATCCTCATGGCATTAGAGGCGCGCGATCCGGCGGCGGCGCGGGCGGCCGTTCAGGTGCATCTGGGCCAGCTTCTGACCCTGCTGGAGCCGATTGCCACCGCCCAGCCCAACCTTTTTGACGCGGATTGACCCGATGACCGAACCTTTGCGTTTTGCGGCCCGGCTGAATGCGTTCAAACTGGGATTGCCGGGCAAACCGGGGTTGGATGAGATCCTGGCCCGCGTCGCGCGGGTAGCGGACCTGCGCAGCGCCGATCTGAATTATCCCGACCATCTGGAAGGTTTGACGCCGAAACAGGCGCTTGGCGCGCTGCAGCGCTACGGGATCGCGCTGAACGGTTTGGCCATGCGCTATTACGGCCATGCCGGGTTTCGTTTGGGCGCCTTTACCAACCCCGACCCCTCTGTGCGCCGCGCCGCCATTGACCAGACCAAACACGGATTGGACGCGCTGGCCGAAATGGGCGGGAATCTGATGACGCTGTGGATGGGGCAAGACGGGGTCGACTATGCCTTTCAAGGCAATTATGGGCGGATGTGGGACGATACGATCGCCGCGATGGCCGAAGTTGCGGATCACAATCCCGGCCTCGATATCTCGGTCGAATACAAACCGAACGAGCCGCGCGCCTTTGCCCTGATGCCCGATCTTGCCACCACGCTTTTGGCGCTGGACGAGATTGGCCGCGCCAATACCGGGGTGACCTTGGACTTTTGTCATCTGCTTTTCGCGGGCGAGATACCGGCCCGCTCGGCCGTTATGGCGGCGCGGCGCAGCCGGATTCTGGGCATTCATCTGAACGATGGTTACGGCAAACGCGATGACGGGCTGATGGTCGGCTCGGTCCATCCGGTGCAAACGGTCGAGTTTTTTGTGGAATTGCAGCGGCAGGGGCCGATGGGCGCGATCTATTTTGACACCTTTCCCGATCATTCGGGGGTCGATCCAGTGGCCGAGGCGGGCACGAACATCGCCATGACCCGGCGGCTTTGGGCGATTGCCGAGCGTTTGGCCGCGGACAAGGATCTGGCGGCGGCCACGGCGGCGCAGGACGCCGCGCGCTGCACCGCGATTGTGGCCGCGGCCCTGTACGCGCGATGATTCTCGTCGTTGGCGCCCTGCACCTGGATGTAATCGTCAACGCGCCGCGCCTGCCCGCCTTGGACGAGACGCTTCTTGGCCATTCCGTGCGCTATGCCTTGGGCGGCAAGGCCGGCAATCAGGCCGCGGCGGCGGCGCGAATGGGGGCCAAGGTTGCGCTTGCGGGCAGGGTCGGCAGCGACGGTTTTGGTGATCAGCTGCTGGCGGATCTGGCCCTGACCAGGGTCGATTGCAGCGCCGTTCTGCGTGGCACCGGCGCCTCGGGCATGTCGGTGGCGATTGTGCGGACGGACGGCGAATATGGCGCGGTCATTGTTTCGGGTGAGAACTTGAAGATTGATGCGCAGGATATTGAGATCCCTGCCGAAACCCGGATTCTGGTGCTGCAGAACGAGATATCCGAAAAGGTCAACCTGGACCTTGCAAGCCGCGCGCGCGCGGCCGGTCTGCGGGTCATTCTGAATGCGGCGCCCGCCCGGCATTTGCCCAAGGAACTGCTGGCGCTGACCGATCTTTTGGTCGTCAATCGCGGCGAGGCGCAGGCTCTGTTGGACAGCCCAATGCCCGCAGGCCAAGCCGCCGAACATTTGGCCGGAATGGGGCCGCTGGCCGTGATCGTGACCCTCGGCCATCAGGGATTGGTCTTGTGTGAGAACGGCGATCTGCACCCGGTTGCGGCACAAAAAGTTGCCATGATCTCGGCCCACGGCGCGGGCGATGGGTTTATCGGCGCGCTGGCGGCGGAATGGGGGCGGGGGGCAAGTCTGCTGCAGGCCGCACGCTTTGCCAGCGCGGCGGCGGCGTTGCATGTCAGCACGCCGCCCGACGCACGGGCCAGGGTCGGCACGGCGCAGGTGCGCGCCCTGCTGGCCGCAGCGGGTTCAGCCGACCGGCGCGTCCTGCCGGATCAGCCCCTTGGACTTTAGCGCGGCCCAAAGCTCTGCCGGAATGACCTGCGCCGCGGCCAAGGCGCTTTGCCGGACCTGCGCCGCGCTTTGTGCGCCCGCAATCACGCTAAGAACCGCCGGATGGCGCAGTGGAAACTGAAAGGCGGCGTCGATCATCCGCACGCCATGCGCGCTGCAGACCGCCTCGATCTGCGCGACACGCTCCAGCACCGCAGGCGGGGCGGGATCATAGTTGTAAAAGGCCTTGCCCTGCGCGCGTTCCGCAGCTGTGCTGGCCAGCACCCCTGAGTTATAGGCGCCGCCCAGAATGATCCCGATCCCCCGTGACTGGGCCAGGGGCAGAAAGCTTGCGAGCGCCTCTTGCTCTAGCAAAGTGTAGCGCCCGGCCAAAAGGAACAGGTCGAAATCACCCCGTTCGGTCAGCCACTGGCAGGATTGCCATTCATTCAATCCCGCGCCGAACGCTCGGATAACGCCTTGATCGCGCAGGTAAAGTAGCGCCTTGTAGCCGCCTGCCATGAATTCAGCCAGCCGCTGATCCCGCGCGGCGGTCGAGCCATGGGTAAAGATATCCAGATCATGGGCATGCAGGATATCCACCCGGTCCTGCCCCAGCCGCTCCAGACTGAATTCGAGCGAGCGCATTACCCCGTCATAGGAATAGTCATAGACCTCCACCCGCGCGGGCACGTCAAAGAATTTGCCAAGGGCGGTGCGCGGCTCGCCGGGGCGGGCGCTGCGCAGGATACGGCCGATCTTGGTGGCCAGCGTGTAGTCGCCGCGCGGCTTGTCCCGCAAAAAGCCGTTGAGGCGGGTTTCGGACAGCCCCAGCCCATATAGCGGCGCAGTATCGAAATGCCGGACGCCGCAGGTCCAGGCGGTTTCCAGCACCTCCTGCGCTTCGACCTCGGTGATCGCGCGGTAAAGATTGCCAATCGGCGCGCTGCCAAAACCCAATTCGCTGAAAGTCAAAGCTCCCTTGCCGCCCCGGTCCCAGATCCGCGTCTTCATTTGCATTCCCCTGCCATCCCGCCCTAACATGCTAGTATGACTCGGCGGGTGCTGGCCAGAGGATAGAAGGAGCGTTTGCGGATATGGGAAACTTTCAGGACGTCTTTGGCTCCGGCAAGCCGGTGATCGGCATGGTCCATTTGGGGGCTTTGCCGGGCACGCCGCTTCATGACGCAAGCATGGGCCTTGCCGGGTTGGTGGCCGCCGCGCGGGCCGATTTGCGGGCGCTGCAAAAGGCCGGTTTTGATGCGATCATGTTTGGCAATGAAAATGACCGCCCCTATGAATTCAAGGTAGATGTCGCCTCGACCGCGACCATGGCCTATGTGATCGGTCAGCTGCGCGAAGAGATCACTTTGCCCTTTGGCGTCAATGTCTTGTGGGATCCGATTTCCTCGGTCGCCTTGGCCGCAGCCACCGGCGCGCGCTTTGTCCGCGAGATATTTACCGGAACCTACGCCAGCGATATGGGCCCCTGGACCCCCGATGCCGGGGCCGCGATGCGGTATCGCGGGCGGCTCGGGCGCGGCGATCTGGCGATGCTCTATAACGTCAGCGCCGAGTTCGCCGATAGTCTGGACCGCAGACCCCTGGCCGACCGGGCCCGCTCAGCCGTGTTTTCATCGATTCCCGATGCGGTGCTGGTTTCGGGGCAGATCACCGGCGAGGCGGCCGAGATGAGCGATCTGATCGCGGTCAAGCGCGCCTTGCCGACCACGCCGGTTCTGGCCAATACCGGGGTGAAACATGCCACGATCGGCGATGTTCTGCGGGCGGCGGATGGCTGTGTGGTGGGCTCGGCGCTGAA
Organism: uncultured Paracoccaceae bacterium; assembly: GCA_903930735.1. Lineage (GTDB taxonomy): Bacteria > Pseudomonadota > Alphaproteobacteria > Rhodobacterales > Rhodobacteraceae > CAIYZT01. The sequence goes on from CAIYZT010000260.1 coordinate 17,491, forward strand.
GGTTGACGGGCATACCTGGAACGCCATTGACCCTGCGCGCGCGGATGAGTTCATGGCTCTTGCCCGCGCCGCACGCGGGGGGCGCTGATGGAAAGTTTGCGCGAAGATCTGAAGGCGCTGATGCTAATCCCCGGTCTGTCTGGCCATGAAGAGCCTGTTGCCGCCTGGCTGCGCGCGGCTCTTCTGGCCGAGGGGATCGCCAGCCGCACCGACCGGCTGGGCAACCTGATCGCCACCTTTCCGGGCGATCCGGACAAGCCCAGCGTGATGATTTTTGCCCATATGGATCAACTGGGTTTTTTCGTCCGCAAGATCGAGGCCGATGGTCTGATCCGGGTAGAACGGATGGGCGGAGTGGCCGAGCGGGCGATGGCCGCGCAATCGGTTGTGATCGGCACGCAAGGCGGCTTTGTGCCCGGCATCATCATGGTAAAGGCCCATCACGCAACCACGCCCGAGGAAAAATACAAAGTCGTCACCGCGCCGGAACTGCGGATTGATACCGGCCATGGCTCCAAGGCTGCGGTCGAGGCGGCTGGTATCAAGATCGGCGCGCCGGTCTGCTACCGCCCGCAAGTGATCGAATTGGCGGGCGGGCGGATCGCGGGGACCTCGGTGGATGACCGGGCGGGATGTGCCGCGCTTTTGGCGCTGGCGCGGGCAGCGGCGGGGCAGGGCAGCTTGCCGACGCTGCACCTTGTCTGGTCGGTGCTGGAGGAGTTCAACCTGCGCGGCGCCCAAGTCGCGGCGCAGGTATTGAAGCCGGACATCGCAATGCAAATTGATCTGATGCTGGCCACTGACACGCCGGATATGGCCGATCGGGGTGAGATGGTTTTGGGCGGCGGTCCGGGGATGAGCCTCTATTCCTTTCACGGGCGCGGCACGCTGAACGGCGTGATCCCGCATCCGGCTCTGGTACAACTGCTGGAGCAAGCCGCGCAAACCACCGGATTGGCCCTGCAACGCTCGGCGCAGGTAGGGGTTCTGACCGATCTTTCCTATGTGCAACTGGTCGGCGAAGGCGTGGCCGCGATCGATATCGGCTTTCCGATGCGCCATTCCCACACCGCGCTGGAATGCTGCGATCTGGCCGATCTGGAGGGGCTTGTGAGCTTGATGCTGGCGGCCATGCAGCTGATTCCTGCCGGAATGAAGCTGGAGCGCGGATGATGCTGTTTCTGGGCGTTGATATAGGCACCTTTGAATCCAAGGGCGTTCTGGTGGACCGGTCGGGCCAAATTCTGGCGCAGGCGGTGCGAAAGCATGGGGTGATCATTGATCATCCGGGCTGGGCCGAGCATCGGGCGGACGAGGACTGGTGGGGCGATTTTGTATTTATTACCAAGGAATTGATAGGCAAAGCTAAGATTTCACCTGAAGAGATTTCTGCCATCGCAACCTCGGCCATCGGGCCTTGCATGCTGCCGGTCAGTGCCGCTGGCGCGCCGCTGCGCAATGGCGTGCTTTACGGCGTCGATACCCGCGCCTCGGCCCAGATTGCCAGCCTGAATGCCCAGATCGGCGAGGACCGCATTCTGGCCCGCTGCGGCAATGCCCTGACCTCGCAGTCGGTGGGGCCCAAGATTTTGTGGCTGAAAGAGACCGAGCCTGCGGTCTATGCCCAAACCGAAATGGTCCTGACCTCGACCTCTTATCTGACGTTCAAACTGACCGGCGAGAACGTGATGGACCACTATACGGCTGCGAATTTTGCGCCGCTTTATGATCTGCAAACCGGGGCCTGGAGCGCGGATCTGGCCCCCGATATCCTGCCTCTGTCCAAACTGCCGCGCTTGATGTGGACCAGCGAGATTGCCGGCCATGTTACCGCCCGCGCGGCGGCGGAAACCGGACTGGCCGTTGGAACCCCGGTCACCTGCGGCACGATTGACGCGGCAGCCGAGGCGGTATCGGTCGGGGTCAGCGCGCCGGGACAGATGATGATGATGTATGGATCGACGATTTTCATGATCCAGATCGTCGACAAGCCGATCTTTGATTCCCGCCTTTGGTATGCGCCTTGGCTCTATCCTGGCAGCCATGCGTCGATGGCGGGACTTGCGACTTCGGGGACCTTGACCCATTGGTTTCGGGACCAATTCGCGCGGGAGTTGAGCGTGGAGGATGTATTTGTACATCTGTGCAAAGAGGCCGAGGCCAGCCCAAAGGGCGCGCGCGGTCTGCTTTGCCTTCCCTATTTCAGCGGCGAGCGCACGCCGATCCATGATCCGTTGGCCAAGGGCGCGTTCTTTGGTTTGAACCTGACCCACCAGCGCGGTGATCTGTTTCGGTCGGTGCTGGAAGGCATCGCTTCAGGCACGGCTCATGTGATGGAGACCTATCGCGCGCTTGGCGCTGCGCCGCTAGAGGTCCGAGCCGTCGGCGGGGGCGTGCAGAATGCGGTTTGGCTACAGGCGACTTCGGATCTGACGGGTATCCCCCAGGTTCTGTCGCAAAAATCCATCGGCGCAAGTTATGGCGACGCTTTTCTTGCCGCGCTGGCAATTGGAGCGGTTGCCACTGAGGATATCGCAGTTTGGAATCCGCCGCAGGGCCACATCACGCCGCAGGGGGTTCCCGCCTATGCTGGCCAATATCCCCTGTGGAAGCGGCTCTATCTGCAGACGCGCGATATCGCTCATGAACTGGAAGGGACCTAACCGATGGAGTTTGCCCGCATGCGCCCTGAACAGTTACGGGCGGCCATTGACGCCGGTACGCCGGTCGTCCTGGCGATTGGAGTGCTGGAGTATCACGGGGCCCACTTGCCATCAGGTGTCGATCTTTTGGTGGTGACCGAGATTTTGGCCCGGCTCGGGGACCAGATTATTGCCCTGCCGCCCTTTGCCTATGGGGCGGCTTCGCATGCTGTTGCCGGACCCGAAGGCACCGGGACGCTTCATATTGATGCTGGCGCGATCCTGCCTCTGGCTGAGGCGCTGTTTGGCGGGTTGCTGAAGGCCGGCTTTCGTAACATTCGGGGGGTGATCCATCACCAAACCGAGGGCTTTGATCAAGGCATGCCGACGGATCTGGTCTTTCGTCTGGCCGCCCGCAACGCCATTCTGCAGTTTCTTGAATCCACGCGCGGCGCGGGATGGTGGGGCGGCACCGATATGCAGCACTATTATGCCGATCAGGCCCAGCGAGCGGACCCGTTCAATTGGATCCAGATCCATCCCCTGTTTCCGAAAGGTGGGGCCTTTCCCTTTGACCACGCGGGCAAGGGCGAGACCGCTTTGATGATGGCGCTGGCGCCGCAGAGCGTGGCAATCGAGCAGGCGGCCGTTGGGGGGCATTGGTATACGCAGTCAGCGACCGAATCGACGGCCGTTCTGGGCGAAGCGGGGGTGCAGATAGCGCTGACACATCTGCGCGGCGTGCTTGGACTGGCCTAAAGCTCAGGCAGATCAACCACGCCTTTTTTTAGAATAAAGCAACCATAGGGCCCTGAATCTGCGGTGCGGATGATTGCAAAAGCGCGTTTTGCGGCCGCGTAAAAAGCGAAACGTTCAATCGCTTCGATCTGGATGGCCCTGCCCTCGGCCGCCTCCAGAGCCGCTTGCATCCGCGCAAAGACCGGCGCTTGGCCTTGGGGATTTCCCACAATTTGCATCCGGGATACCGGCGCAGGAACAAAGTTGTCCAAGGGCATGAGGCTGAGGATGGCACGCGCGGCGCTTGGCAGATCGCAGCCGGCCATGTCGATCAGCCGGCCGTAGGTCGTCTCTTTGGCGATCGAGGCGGCAGGATGGTTCACATCGCAAATCACCAGATCGTCGCCATGCCCCATCAACATCAGGACATGCACGATCTCGGCCGAAAGCCTCTGGTCGATGCCCCTCAGCATTATTTGACCGCTCCGGCAGCCATGCCCTTGATAATAAAGCGTTCCAGAAAGATGCCGATGATGATCAGTGGCAGGATCGCGGCAAAGCTGAGCGCGGCCATCGACCACCAGGAAATGCCCTGACTGCCGGTCTGACTGGCGACCATGACCGGCAGGGTGTTGGAATAGGTCGAGGTCAGCAGCGCGGCAAAGAAATACTCATTCCAGGTCAGGACCAGCGAGAGGATAAAGGCCGCGGCCATGCCGGGCAAAGCGATCGGCAGAATGATGGTGGCAAAGGCGCCCCAGATCGACAACCCGTCCACCAAGGCTGCCTCTTCCAACTCGGTCGGGATCGAGGAAAACTGATCGCGCATGATCCAGATGACGATTGGCAAAACGGAGAGCGTATAGAGCAGGATCAGCCCGACGCGGGTATCGAGCAGGGCCAACTCTTTGTACAGGACCAGAAAGGGCAGGGCCAGCACGACCGGGGGCAGGATCAGCTGGCTGAGGAAGAAGAAAGAGATGTCGCTGTTACGCATCCATAGGAATTTGAACGAAAATCGGCTGAGGCCGTAAGCCGCGAGCGAGCCCAAGATCACGGCAAGGCAGGAGGAGACCACCGAGACGATGACGGAATTGGTGAAGCGCTTGAAAAACTCTGCCCGCACCGTGCTTTCGGTGAAAATCGTGTCGGGCGACAGCCCCAGCGCCCGCCATCCCAGCCATTTGGGCTGATAATCGACCCAAGGGATCATATCGCCCTTCATCACATTCGGCGCGATCTTGAAGCTGGTGGTCAGGGTCCAGTAGATCGGGAACAGGCAAATCACCGCCCAGATCAGCAAGACGGCGTAAACGACCAGCCGGCTTGTGTGCCACTCGGGGCGAAAAGCGCGATCGACAGGGGCGTCGTGGAAAACCTGGGTCATGTGCGCGGCCTTGCGTAACGCTCTGCGAGTTTCATCAGGGCGGTCATCGCGATGATGATGATCACCAGATAAACCATGGCCAAAAGCGTGCCGTAGCCGACGTTGGAGCGGTCTCGGTATTCACGGAAGATAAAGCTGGTGACGGTGTCGGTCGCCCCGCCCGGCCCGCCAGAGGTGACCGCGATCACGATATCGGCCAGTTTCAGCTTGAAAATGATGCGGATCAGGATGGCGGTGATCGAGACCGGCAGCATCAGCGGAAAGGTCACTTCCCAAAAGGCGCGCCAAGGGTTGGCGCCGTCCACCTTGGCGGCCTCGTTAAGCTCTTTGGGGATCGACTGCAGACCTGCCAGAATCATGATCATCATGAAGGGGATATAGGTCCAGGCGTCCATCATCATGATGGTCAGTTTCGCCATCCAGGGGCTGGAGTAGAACGAGGGATTTTCCCAGCCCAAGGTGCGCATCAGGCGGATGATCGGGCCGGCGGGCTGGATCACCAGCATGGATTTGCCGATCATCCATGATACTGCAACGGGCGACAGCATCAGCGGCAACAAGAACGCGACGCGAAAGAATTTGCGTGCCCGGATCTCGGCATTCAGCGCGAGGGCGAGGGCGAAAGCGATGGCATATTCCACCAGGATGGCCGCGCAATACCAGACCATATTGCCCATGGCGTTCCAGTAGAACGGATCGGCCAGCATCTGGCGCACGTTATCGAGGCCATTGAACTGGCGCCCATCGGGGTTGGACAGGTTCCAGTTTGAAAAGGCGATGACCATGCCAAAGAGCAGGGGGAAAACGGTCAGCGAAATCACAAACAGCGCGGCGGGCAGCACGAAAAGCGTGCGTTTGCCCTGCTCGCCGTTGATCAAAACCTGCCCCCAGCACAGGCATGTGGCCCACAGGCAATAGGCATAGAGTGTGGGGCGCCAGTTGGGAAAGCCAAAGCTGGAGATGCCCTCGAGCTGCGCCCATTGGGCAAGTCCGACCAGTAGCATAAGGGCACCCGATCCCCAGATCAGCGCCCGTCCAAAGGCGCGGCGGCCCTTGGATATATCATCGTTGGTCACTACATGGAGAAGGTCACCACCGCTCAATCGACTGCCTCATGCGCGTATTTTGCGGCGCTTGGCGCGCTGCAAGCCGATGAAAGATGCGCGCGCAGGGACAGGCCCCGCGCGCGCATCCTATTTTCACAGCCCGAGGCTGGCTTTGTACAGCGCGATTTGGCTGTCACGGCCGATCTGGTCGGTGATCTTCTCCCAGGCGGCGGCAATGGCATCGGCTGTTTCCTGCGCCGAGGCGTAGGTTCCGGCATAGCCTTTGGCCAATTCATCCTCGGCGACCGAATAGTATTGGAAGATGCCGGGGATACGCGGCTCGATCGCCGCATTGGGGTGGTTGTAGCTGTCGGCGTTGGAGCCGAGGTAGTCAGCGACAAAGTCCTTGTCGTAACCTGCCGCAGCCCATTCGTCATACATGAAGTGGCTGTTGCGGTAAGGCTGGAAGCCCGAAGGATAGGCCGCCATCCACAAGGACAGATCTTTGCCGCCAAGGTGCGCAGCGGCAGACCAGGCTGCCTTGCGCTTGACCTCATCAGCCGAGACGCGGTTGGTCACGTAAACACCCCAGCCGAGGAAGGCCATGTTGGGCGCAAAGTTCGGGGTTGCCGGGGTCTCCCAGGCCGAGGTTTTGGAGTTATAGACCTTGTCCGAACCGGGGTTGATCGAGAACCCGATCACGTCGCCCACAACCGAAGTATCCGAGGTGCGCGCGTTCGATCCGATATCGCCCCACCAGCACAGCATCGAGCCGGTGCCGGCAAGGAACTGCTGGAACCCGGTGGTGCCGGGGTCAGCGTTGATCTGGTCCGGCGGCAGGACCGCCATCGTGTCCATCACGTCCTGAATCGCCTGAACCCAAGCGGGGTTGTTGACGCGCGGCTTCATCGTGTCGGCGTCAAACAGCCAGGCCGGATCGTCCGGATGCTTGGCATAGGCCGAAGCGCGGTCCTCGAGGAAGTAGAACCCGAAACCACCCCAGCCTTTCAGCGGATCAAGATAGCCATAGGCGGGCGATCCGGTCAGCGGGTCGGTCTGGCCTGCCACGGCCTGCGAGACGGTCTGGACCTGCTGCCAGGTGGTCGGAGCCTCGGCCATGCCCGAAATCGCGCCGTCGCCAAAGTAATCCTTGCGGTAGGCAAAGGTGTGGCAATCGCCGTCGATGGTGATCCGATAAGTCTTGCCCGCCCAGGTGCCAACCGGCGCCTTCAGATAGCTGACATAGTCATCCATATCGATCTGGGTTTTGACCCAATCCGGCATCTCGTCCAACAAGCCCTGGCCGGCGGTGTCGCCTTCCAGAGGCGCGCCCATGGCGAGAATGTCGAAATCGACGGTGCCGGTTGCAATGGACTGCTGAAGGCGCGGGTTGTAATCGGCCTGTGCCAGATCGATCCAGTTGATCTTGGCGCCGGTATAGGTTTCCCAGCCCTTTAACAGGCCGCGAAATAGGATGTTATGCAAGCCGTTGTTATTGATGCCGAAAAAGGTCAGTTCGACCCCGGCAAATTCTCCCTCGGCGACATTGGTCTTGGTCGCACCCAGGCACAATTCGCCCACTTTTTGCCAATCAGCCTCGGTTGGCGAGCCGTTGCCAACCCCGGGGATCGCCAAAAGCTGGGCGCGCAGATCTTCTTGAGCGCGTGCGGGCAGGGCCGAAAGGCCGCCCATGGCCGCAAAGCCGCCGAGCGCGGTTGCGCCCTGCAACAGCCTACGGCGGGTTAGCGCCTTGCTGTTGGCATACTGATAGAGACCTTCCTTCATTCATTCCTCCCAAAAAGTGATGACCGGAGCGCTAGGCGTGGAAGCTTTTGCCCCAGCGCCGCAGCAATTTTTTTGATAGTCCCCCGGAAGACAGGCCTTTCGCCTCTTTTACCTACCGGACGTCGCCACTGTTTCAGCCTTGATCGGACCTGTCAATGACCTAACATGTTAGTATGTCTAGGCGGTGGACAGCCCTTGAGCCATTCGCTAGGACTGTTAGCAGGCGGCGCGCAAAACGGCGCCAAGAAAACGGTGTCAGGGAGGCGAGATGGCTCAGGTCACGATCCGCGATTTGCGCAAATCCTACGGGGCGCATCCGGTGGTGCACGGCGTCGATGTTGATATTCACAACGGCGAATTCGTCGTGCTTGTCGGCCCGTCGGGCTGCGGAAAATCGACTCTTCTGCGCATGATCGCCGGGCTGGAGGCTATCACTTCGGGCACCATCGCGATCGGCGACAAGGTGGTGAACAACCTGCCCCCGGCCGAGCGTGACATTGCGATGGTCTTTCAGAACTACGCGCTTTACCCGCACAAGACCGTGGGGGCGAATATGGGGTTCGCGCTGAAAATGCGCTCCATGCCCAAGGCCGAGATCGAGACGCGGGTTCTGCGCGCGGCCGAGATTCTGGGCCTGACGCCCTATCTGGCCCGCTACCCGCGCGAATTGTCCGGCGGCCAGCGCCAGCGCGTCGCCATGGGCCGCGCCATCGTGCGCGACCCGCAAGTGTTTTTGTTCGACGAACCGCTGTCTAACCTCGATGCCAAGCTGCGGGTTCAGATGCGTTCGGAGATTCGCGAGTTGCACCAAAGGCTAAAGACCACGACCGTCTATGTCACCCATGATCAGATCGAAGCGATGACCATGGCCGACAAGATCGTGGTGATGCGCGAGGGCCGGATTTCGCAGGTCGGCGCGCCGCTTGAGCTTTATGATCGGCCGGCGAATC
>CAIYZT010000261.1 GCA_903930735.1 uncultured Paracoccaceae bacterium
CTGGCAGTTTCTGACCATCGGCCGCTCGCTGGAACGCGCCGCGATGATGAGCGATCTTTTGGCCCGCGTGGCGGGGCCTGATTGCCCGGCGGGCGGGCTCGATCTGGCGATTGAGGTCGGCGATAGCGTGATGATCCACCGCCAGCGATACGCGGTCATCACGGCTCGCAATTCGGTCGTGGATCTGCTGGCGCTGGACGAGACCAACCCGCGCTCGGTCCGCTTTCATCTGGATCTGATCGCCCGGCAGGTGCAGGAACTGGCCGCTCTGCGCAGCGGCATGGCCATGCAGCGCTTTGCGGCGGATGTGGCCAAATTGCAGGCCGAAATGGCGGCGCAGAGCGTCTATAGCTTTGATTCTAAAGCCCTGAAGCGCTGCTTGGCCGATATCCTGGCGCTGTCGGTGGGCTTGCATGCCACCTTCATGCAGTAGGGGGCGGGCATGGAATACGACATCAAGCTGAGCATCGCCTATGACTATGACAGCCCAGCCGTCGGCGGGCGGCATCTGGTCTGCCTGATGCCCTTGGACGGGGCCGAAGGCCAATCCGTCACCCATGCCGCCCTGAAAATCGAACCACCCCCGGCCGAGTGGCTGGACCGGCGCGATTTTTTTGGCAATCAGATCACCGAATTCGCCTTTCGTGGCGTACAGACCCGCATTGCGTTGCACATGACCGTGCGGGTGACCCGCGGCCCCGCCGGTCCAATCCCGGCCGATCCCCTGCCACTAGCTGCCCTGCCGCAAGCGCTTGCCCAGTGCCGCGATGTTGGCCCGCTTTCGCCGCTGCATTTCCTCTCGCCCTCGATCCGCGTGCCGCGCGACCCCGAAATCATCGCTTTCGCCCGCGACATGACCAATCCCGGCCTGAACATTCTTGAGGCTGTCCTCGCTATCGGGCGTGGTTTGCACAAACGCATGACCTTTGATGCCAAGGCCACGACCGTGGACACCCCTACTTCCGAAGCCTTTGCCAAGGCGCGGGGCGTTTGTCAGGATTACGCCCATATCATGATCGCCTGCCTGCGCGGGATCGGGGTTCCGGCGGGCTATGTCAGCGGCTATCTGCGCACCTTGCCGCCCAAGGGCAAGCCCCGATTGGAAGGCGCGGATGCCATGCATGCCTGGGTGCGGGCCTGGTGCGGGCCGCAGGCGGGCTGGGTCTGCTATGATCCGACCAATGCCTGCTTTGCCGGGGCGGATCATATCACGGCGGCCCATGGGCGCGACTATTCCGATCTGGCGCCGGTCAAGGGCAGCTTGCGCACCTCGGGCACTCAAAAAAGCGGGCAGGCGGTGGATGTGATCCCCGTGCCGAATGGGATGGGGGCATAAATGGCGCTCGAGATTATCAGCGGCGTAGCGGCGGGTCCGATTTTGGCTTGCGCCGAGGGTCTGAGTTTCTGGGGCGGGGTTGATGCAGCCACGGGCGTGGTGATCGACGCGCATCACCCGCTGCACGGGCAATCGCTGGTCGGCAAGATAGTGATGATGCCCACCAGCCGCGGCTCTTGTACCGGCAGCGGCGTGCTGCTCGAGTTGATCCAGAACCACCACGCCCCCGCCGCCTTGATCTTTCGCGAGGCGGAGGATGTCTTGACCCTCGGCGCGCTGGTGGCCGAGCGGGTTTTTGGCACCTCGATCCCGGTTATCCGGCTGGACCCCACGGAGTTCGCCGCGCTGGCGGGCTGCGCGCGGGCCGAAATCACGGCCAGCCAGATCACCGCGCCGGGGCTGACCCTGCCGCTGCGCGGGCTGACGGCGGCGGCGATCACGCTCAGCGACAGCGACGGCGCGATGCTGCAGGGCGCAATGGGCGAGGCGCCGCAGATCGCCATGCAGATCATCCTTGCCATGGCCGCAAGCCAGGGGGCGCAGGCGCTGGTTTCAATCACCCAGGTCCATATCGACGGCTGCATCTATGCCAGCCCGGCCAATCTGCGGTTTGCGGAGGCGATGGCGGGCAGGGGCGCGCAGGTGGTCGTGCCCACCACGATGAACGCCATTTCGGTCGATCACGCCAATTGGCGCGCGCAGGGCGTGCCGCCTGATTTCGGCCTGCCCGCCAGCCGCCTTGCCGATGCCTATGTCGCCATGGGCGCGCGGCCCAGCTTTACCTGCGCGCCCTATCTTCTGACGAGCGCCCCCAAGGCGGGCGAGATGATCGCCTGGGCCGAATCCAATGCGGTGATCTATGCAAATACGGTGCTGGCGGCGCGCACCGTAAAACATCCTGATTTCCTTGACCTTTTCATTGCGCTGACCGGCCGCGCGCCCCTGTCCGGCGTCTATCTGGACGTGAAACGCGCCGCGCGCCGCATCCTGCATATCACCCTGCCCGCAACCCATGACGATGCGCTTTGGCCATTGCTGGGCTATCTGGCTGGCCAAGTCTCGCCGGACCGCATTCCGCTGTTGACCGGGCTTGAGGGGCTGCACCCTTCGGACGATGACCTAAAGGCGCTCTGCGCCGCCTTTGGCACCACCTCCGCCGCGCCGATGCTGCACATCGCCGGCATCACCCCCGAGGCGCATCTGATCGCCCAAGAGGCCGAAGTGGTCTCGGCAGGCCCCGCAGATCTGGCGCGAATCTGGCAGAAGATGAACGCGGGGCCTGAACAGATCGACCTCATCGCGCTCGGCAGCCCGCATTTCTCGCTGACCGAGTGCCGGGCCTTTGCGGGGCTGATGGCGGACAGGCAGCGGCATGAAAGCGTCCGGGTGATCATAACGCTGGGGCAGGATACCCTGTCCAAGCTGCAGGCCGAGGGGCTGGACAAAACCCTGCAAGCCGCCGGAGTGCAGATCGTGCCCGATCTGTGCTGGTGTTCGATTTCAGAGCCGGTTTTCCCGCCCGAGGCCAAGGTTCTGATGACCAATTCCGGCAAATACGCCCATTACGCCCCCGGCCTGTCGGGCCGGCAGGTGCGATTCGGCTCCCTCGCCAACTGCGCCGATGCCGCCTGCAGTGGCAGGGCGGCCAAAGATCTGCCGCACTGGTTGGCGGGCTAAGTCTGGATTTTCGGCAAGCACCCGGACCCCGATATTCCCTGCGCAGCCCCTAGCCGATAATCCCCCGCACTCCGCCCGTCTGCCCCCGGTCCAGCAGCAGATGGTCCAGCAACACGCAGGCCATCATCGCCTCGCCCACCGGCACCGCCCGGATCCCCACGCAGGGGTCATGGCGGCCCTTGGTGACCAGATCAATCTCTTGCCCCGCCGCGTTCACCGTGGCGCGGGGCGTCAGGATCGACGAGGTCGGTTTGACCGCAAAGCGCACCACGACATCCTGGCCAGAGCTGATCCCGCCCAGAATCCCCCCCGCATGATTGGTCCGGAATTCCACGCCATCCGGCCCCATCCGCATCTCGTCCGCATTCTCAACCCCGGTCAGGCGCGCGGCGCCCATGCCCTCGCCAATCTCGACCCCCTTGACGGCGTTGATCGACATCATCGCGGCGGCCAGATCAGAATCCAGCTTGCCATACAAAGGCGCGCCGAGGCCCGCCGGCACACCCGAGGCCACAACCTCAATCACCGCCCCGACCGAGTTATGCGCAAGCCGCAGCCCATCGAGATAGTCCGCCCAATCGCTTGCTGCTACCAGATCGGGGCACCAAAAGGGGTTATCCTCGATGCTTGCCAGATCCAGCCGCGCCCGGTCGATGCCCTTGGTGCCCATCTGGACCATATAGCCGGTGATCCGCAGCCCAGGCAGCATCGCCGCCAGTGCCGCCCGCGCTACGCCGCCCGCCGCCACCCGCGCCGCCGTCTCCCGCGCCGAAGACCGCCCACCACCGCGATAATCGCGCACGCCGTATTTCTGATGATAGGTGATGTCCGCATGCCCCGGCCGGAACGCCTGCGCGATATCGCCGTAATCCTTGGACCGCTGATCGGTGTTCTCAATCATCAGCTGGATCGGCGTGCCCGTTGTCACCCCGCCAAACACCCCCGACAGGATACGCACCTCATCCGGCTCTTTGCGCTGGGTGGTGAATTTGTTTTGCCCCGGCTTGCGCTTGTCCAGCCAAGGCTGCAAATCAGCCTCGGTGAGGGTGATGCCCGGCGGGCAGCCATCGACCGTGCAGCCAATCGCAGGCCCATGGCTTTCGCCCCAGGTGGTGACGCGGAAGAGGTGACCGAAGGTATTGAGGCTCATGCGCGGGCTCCTTGACTGGCCGATCCATAAGCCATGCCCCGCCCGCAATAAACCCTAATCTGCAGGGTGGCGGGCGGGGCATGGTTTGAACCGTACAGCGTGGCCACATCCCCCTCGCAGCCGTCCCAGGCGAACCAATAGGACACCTGACCCGGCACACTTGCCAAAGACCGCCCATCGGCGCTGGTCAAAGCCTCCTCGCCCATGGCCCAGGCGGCCCCGTCATCGCTGACCAACACGCCCGGATTGCCCGAGAACTTCAGGCTGTCCCGTTCATAGGCGCGCACCGTGCGGCCATCAGGATCGCCGATCAGGACGACGGGGAAATCGGCCACGGCATCGTCGATCACCGGCTTTTTGGCAAAGGCGGTCAGCGGCCAGGCCCGCGCGCCCGCAAAGCGGCGGATGCCAAAGATATAGTCCTTTTGCCGCTGCTGGCCCTCATCCGCCAGCGCCAGAAACTTCAACGCGTCCGAGGCGAAGTAGTCCTGACAGACCACGCCCGAGCCGTAGTCGCGCCGATATCCCGTCTCCAGCGCCAGCACCTGCATCTTGGGATTGGCCGCCAGCCAATCATCCCAGCGGGCAATCACCACCGGGCGCTGGACCAGTTGAATGCCGCAATCGGCCAGCTTGCCCGACACCGGCTGTCCGGTAAACTGGTTCCACAGGCTCTGGGTCGCACGGTCGAACATCAGCTTTTTGGACCGGTAGAGAAACCCCGAAGAGCCATAGATCAGCGGCGTGCGGCGGCCCTTGTCCCTGGTCTCGAACAGGATGCCCGACCCGCACAGCGTGCAATAGGCCAGCGCCACCGGCACCCCGCCGATCAGATCGTTGAACATCTCGTGCCAGCCCATGATCCGCAGCGGATAGGCCCGCACATCACCGTTGATCGAGATGCCAAAAACCAGATCATCCGTCCGCAGATACGGCGCCTGCACCCCTGCGATCATCTCCGGATTGTCGAGCGAGGGGATGCCGTCTTTCACCACGCCGCCCAAGGCAATCTTTTCCACCCGTATCTTGGCCGCCGCCCGGGTGAGGTATTCGGGCCGCAGGAACCGGTCAAACTCGGGGTCAATGCGCAGATGCAGCGCGCGCATGAAGGGGATGTAGCTGTCGCTTGGGATGACCTCCGGATGGCCTTCCTGCCAAAGCATCCAGTCAAATTACCGAATGGCCCCGCGCTCGCCCATCACGGCCTGCAACGTGGCCGAGATTTCTGCCTCGCGCCCATCGACAAAGTGCATCGCCAGAATCAGCCCCGCCGCCATATCAATCCGCTTCCCCGCCTCGATGGCGCCAGCGGCCTCGCGGTCCATTCCGCCCGCAATGTCAAAAAGCCATTGCTGTTCGGCGTCCTGCTGCACGAATCCGACCCTTGGGGCGAAAGCCGCGGCAAGACCGAGGCCGATAAGTTTGCGACGGGTGGTCATGGTGCTGCTCCGGGAGTTGCTGGTCCTTGCTACAGCACCTGCCGATCACGCTGGCCTCAGTCCTTGGTGATGCGCCAGAGGGCACCGGCAATGCCCGGGCCACAACCCCCCTTGCCTGCCCGCACCTTTGGGCTATCTTAACAATACCTCGGGGTGCCCAGAGGCCGTTTCCAAAAAACGGCTTTGAAGGCTGAGATGCGCAAGCGGACCCGTTGAACCTGAACCGGATCATACCGGCGGAGGGAAGGTGCTTGGAATTCTCCCAGACCCGACCATTTCCGTCGCAACGTTGGAGAAGACCGATGAAAACCACACTCCTCGCTGCGGGCCTTTTCGCCCTTGCCACCTCGGCAATGGCTGAAACGCCTGTCCTGACTGTCCTGACCTATGACAGTTTCATTCCCGAATGGGGCCCCGGTCCCCTGATCGAGGCGGGGTTCGAGGCAACCTGCGCCTGCGATCTGCAATTTGTTGCAGCGGGCGACGGCGCGGCCATTCTGGCGCGGCTCAAGCTCGAAGGCGCGGGCACTGACGTGGATGTCGTGCTGGGGCTCGACACCTCGCTGACCGCCGACGCGACCGCGACCGGCCTTTTCGCTCCGGTTCAACCCGCGCCAAACAGCCTGCCCGTGGCCTTTGCCGACCCCAATTTCCTGCCCTTCGACTGGGGCTGGTTTGCCATGGTCTATGACAATACCAAACTCACCACCCCGCCGACCTCGTTCGAGGAACTTGCCGCCTCGGACCTGAAGATCCTCATTCAAGACCCCAGATCTTCCACCCCCGGCCTCGGCCTTGTGATGTGGGTAAAGGCGGCCTACGGCGAGCGCGCGCCGGAAATCTGGGAGGCGCTGGCCGATAACATCGTCACAGTCACCCCCGGCTGGACAGAGGCCTATAGCATGTTCCTGTCCGGCGAGGCGGATATGGTGCTGTCCTATACCACATCGCCGGCCTATCACCTGATCGCAGAGGCGGACGTCAGCAAATCCGCCGCCCTGTTCAGCGAAGGGCACTACCTTCAGATCGAGGTTGCGGGCAAGCTGGCCGCCTCGGATGCCCCCGCGCTGGCCGATGCGTTTTTGACCTATCTGGCCTCGGATGCGGCGCAAGGTGTGCTGATCACCACAAACTGGATGTATCCTGCCAAGACGCCGCAGGCAGGCCTGCCCGCCGGTTTTGAAACCCTGATCCAGCCCGCCACCTCGCTGCTTTTCGCACCCGCCGAGGCGGAGTCCCTGCGGGCCGGCGCGATTGCCGAATGGCAGGCAGCCTTGTCGAAATGACGGTGGCGCGCGCCCTTGCCCTCGGGATCGCCGCCCTGATACTGGGCAGCGCGCTGCTGCTTGCGCAGCGCGCTGAGACTTGGGCGCTCGCGCCCGCCGATCTCGGCGCGCTGCGCTTTACCCTGACCCAAGCCGGGCTTTCCGCCGCAATCTCGGCGCTGCTCGCGGTGCCGCTGGCCCGTGCGCTGCACCGGCGGCGTTTTGCCGGGCGGGGGGCCTTGATCAGCCTGATGGCCGCACCCTTTGCCCTGCCTTTCGTGGTCGCGGTTCTGGGTCTGCTGACCATTTTTGGCCGCTCAGGCCCGGTCAACATGATCCTAGCGGCCCTAGGCCTGCCTGCGTTTTCCATCTACGGCCTGCACGGCGTCGTGATGGCCAATGTTTTTTTCAACCTGCCGCTCGCCACACGAATCCTGCTGCATGGCTGGCAAGGCATCCCGGCCGAGCGGTTTCGCCTGGCACAGTCCCTGTCGATGCCACCCGCCGCCCAGTTCCGGCACCTCGAGTTGCCGATGCTGCTCGCGCAACTGCCCGGCATCGCGCTGGTCGTCTTTCTGGTCTGCCTCACCAGTTTCGCCATTTCCCTGACGCTGGGAGGCGGGCCAAAGGCCAGCACGCTGGAGCTCTCGATCTATCAGGCGCTGCGATTTGACTTTGACCTTGGCAGGGCGGCGCTGCTGGCCAGCCTGCAATTCGTCCTCTGCGCACTGGTCACGCTTGCGGCGATGCGGGTCAGCCTGCCTGCGGGTTTCGGCGCGGGGCTGGACCTGCGCGGGGCGGCGCCCGCCCCCAAAGGCTGGCGCCGGGGCCTTGACATAGTTTGGATCCTCCTCGCCGCCGCCTATCTTTTGGCCCCGCTGCTGGCCGCGCTGATCAAGGGCGTGCCGGGCCTCAGCGATCTGCCGCCCGGCACCTTGCCCGCGCTCGCCCGCTCGGTGGCGGTCGCGCTGGGCTCGGCGCTGCTCTGCGCCTGCACGGCGCTGGTGCTGGCACTCGCCGCCGCGCGCGGCCCCGCCCGCGGGGTGGAGCTTGCGGCGATGCTGCCCCTCTCCGCCTCGGGGCTGGTCTTGGGCGCCGGGCTCTTTATCGCCATCCGCCCCTTTGCCCCGCCCGAAACGCTCGCCCTGCCCATCACCCTGCTGGTCAATGCCCTTCTGGCCCTGCCGTTTCTCTTTCGCCTGCTGCTGCCCCCCGCGCGGCAGATCCACCAAGATTACAGCCGCCTGACCGACAGCCTGGGCCTGAGCCCCACCACCCGATTGCGCAGAATCACCCTACCGCTGCTGGCCCGGCCGCTGTTTTATGGCGCCGGGCTGGCGGCTGCCCTGTCGATGGGTGATCTGGGGGTGATCACGCTTTTTGCAGGCAGCCAAGGCGCGACCCTGCCGCTCTTGGTCCAGCAATTGATCGGCGCCTACCGGATCGAACAGGCCGCCGCCGTTGCGCTTATCCTCGTGACCGCCAGCTTTACCCTCTTCACCCTTTTGGACCGGTTGGGAAATCGCCATGCTGACCCTTGAAGCCCTGCGCCTGACCCAGGACGATTTCACTCTGACCGCTGATTGGTCAGCCCCCGAGGGCGCACATCTGGCGCTGATCGGCCCCTCGGGCGCAGGCAAGACCAGCCTTTTGATGGCCATCGCCGGGTTCTTTACGCCGAGCGCTGGGCGGATTTTGTGGCAGGGGCGCGATCTGGCGGACCTCACGCCCGGCGAGCGTCCGGTGACCATCCTGTTTCAGGACCAGAACCTTTTCCCCCATCTGACCATCGCACAAAACCTGATCCTGGGCCTGTCGCCCGATATGAAAGTTACCGATCCCATCCGCGCCAAGGTCGAGGCGGCGCTGGAACGTGTTGGCCTTGGCGGGATGGGCGCGCGCAAACCGGCGCAACTGTCGGGCGGCCAGCAAGGCCGGGCGGCGCTGGCCCGCGCTCTGCTACGGGCCCGCCCCATGCTGCTGCTGGACGAGCCATTCGCCGCCCTCGGCCCCGGCCTGCGCGCCGAAATGCTGGATCTATTGGGGGAAGTGGCCGACGAGACCGGCGCGCTGGTGATCCTGGTCAGCCACGAGCCGCGCGATGCACAGCGCTTTGCGGTGCATACCAGCGTCGTCGCCGACGGGTTGGCTTCAGCGCTGGTGCCGACCGCAGAGCTGTTCGCAAACCCGCCAAAGGCGCTGAGCGGTTACCTAGGCTAAGGCAAAAGAAAAACCCCCGCGACCTTTCGGTGCGGGGGCTTTGAAACCTCAGCGATGGCCGGTTCAGGCGATCTTTTTGCCTTTGACGCCGGACCAAAGCCGCTTGTTGGTCAGATAAAGCAGACCCGCCAGCAGCGTCAGGAACACAACCGCCTTAAGACCGGCCTGCTTGCGCGCCATCATCTTTGGCTCCGCCGCCCACATCAGGAAGGCCGAAACGTCTTCGGCCATGTGATGGATACTGGCCTCGTGGCCGTCCTGATAGGTGACCAGATCGGCGACAAGCGGCGGCGGCATGGCAATCCAGCCCGTTGAATACGCAGTGTTTTCATAGAAGGTAGTGCCAGCCTCTTCTTTCGTCTCGCCGGTGTAGCCGGTCAGGATCGAAAAGATATGCTCGGCGCCGCCCATGCCCTTGAAGAACTGGTTGATGCCCAGGCCGTAAGGGCCGTGAAAGCCCGCCCGCGCCTTGGCCATCAAGGACAGATCGGGCGCGCCGACACCGGTGTTGGCCGGGAAGTTATCGGTCGCCAGCGCGGCCCGCTCTGCGCCGGTTTCCTTGTCCACCACGGTGAACTGGCTGGCATAGGCGCGCACTTGATCTTCGGGCAGATGGGGCCCTCCCTCGTCAACCAAGCTGCGGATCGGCACGAATTTCAGCCCATGGCACGCCGAGCAGGATTCGGTGAAAACCTGAAGGCCGCGCTGCAGCTGATACTCGTCAAAGGCTCCGAACGGACCCTCGAACGAAAAGGCGTGGTTTTCGGTCTCGCCACCTTCGCCCGCGGCGAAGGCGATGCCCGTAGTCAAGGCCAGAGCGGAAACAGCGCTGATTGCGATTTTGCGAAACATCTCAGTCAGTTCCTTTCTCTCACTCGGCCGGATTGGCGTAGTGGGACTTGAAGTCTTCTTCAATCGTAACCGGTTGAAGCAGCGGCTTTTCAAGCACGCCCAGCAGCGGCAGGACCACGATGAAATAGGCGAACCAATAGGTCGCGCCGATCAGCGAGATCCAGGACATGAACTCGGACGCGGGTTGCGAGCCGGCCCACATCAACACGACAAAGTCGATGGCCAAAAGTCCGAACCATGCCTTGAACTTGGGCCGGTACCGGCCCGAGCGTACCGAGGAGGTGTCCAGCCAAGGCGCAAAGGCCATGATCGCGATCGATCCGAACATGGCCAGCACGCCGAACAGTTTGGAATCGACGATGCCGAAGGTCACGAATTCGACCAGCTGCACAGCCCAGACATCGGCGGTAAAGGCCTTGAGGATCGCGTAGAACGGCAGGAAATACCATTCGGGCACGATATGCACCGGGGTTACCAGAGGATTGGCCTGAATGTAATTGTCCGGGTGGCCGAGGTAGTTTGGCATAAAGCCGACCACTGCGAAGAACACGACCAGGATCACAGCCAAGGCAAACAGATCCTTGATCACGAAATAGGGCCAGAAGGGCAGCGTATCCTTTTCAGCCTCGGCCTTGGAGGTGCGGCGCACTTCGACCCCGGTCGGGTTGTTGTTCCCCGTGGTGTGGAAGGCCCAGATATGCACGGCCACAAGGGCCATGATCACAAAAGGCAGCAGATAATGCAGCGAGAAGAACCGGTTCAGCGTGGCGTTATCCACGGCCGGACCGCCCAAAAGCCAGGTCTGGATCGCGCCGCCAACCCCCGGGATGGCGCCGAAGAAGCCGGTGATCACCGTGGCGCCCCAAAAGGACATCTGACCCCAGGGCAGAACGTAGCCCAAAAAGCCGGTGGCCATCATCAGCAGGTAGATGATCATGCCGATGATCCAGGTCACCTCGCGCGGGGCCTTGTAGCTGCCGTAGTAGAGGCCGCGGAAGATATGCAGATAGACTGCAAGGAAGAACAGCGAGGCGCCGTTCATATGCAGATAACGCAGCATATAGCCGCCGTTCACATCGCGCATGATGTGCTCGATCGAGGCAAAGGCCATATCGACATGCGGGGTGTAATGCATCGCCAGAACGATCCCGGTCACGATCTGCATCACCAGAACGAAGGTCAGGACGATGCCCCAGATCCACATCCAGTTCAGGTTCTTGGGTGTTGGGATCATCAGTGTGCCATAGAGGAGGCTGACCACCGGAAGGCGGGAATGGAGCCATTTGCCAAAGCCCGACTTGGGCTCGTAATGGTCGTGCGGAATACCGGCCATGTTAGGTCTCCTTAACCGAGCTTGATCGTGGTTTCGTTTTCGAACTTGGCAACCGGCACGGGCAGGTTGCGCGGCGCGGGCCCTTTGCGGATCCGGCCTGCGGTATCATAGTGCGAGCCGTGGCAGGGGCAGAACCAGCCGCCGAAATCACCGGCATTGCCCAAGGGCACGCAGCCCAAATGGGTGCAAACGCCCATCATCACCAGCCACTCGCCCGCTTCGTCCAGGCTGCGGTTGGCATCCGACGCATCTGCCTCGGCACCAATATTTGCGTTTTCAGATTTTACATCGACCAGATCAGCCATCGCAACGGCGCGCGAGGCATCGATCTCTTCGGCGGTGCGGCGGCGGATGAACACCGGCTTGCCGCGCCATTTGACCGTCAGCTGCGTGCCAACTTCGACCCCAGAGATATCGACAAAGATCGACGCCATGGCGCGGGTATCCGCCGAAGGGTTCATCTGGTTGACCAGCGGCCAGACCGCGGCCCCGGTTGCAATAGCGCCAGCCCCGGCGGTTGCATAATACAGGAAATCCCGGCGGGACCCTGCGGATTCGTCAGCGTGGGACACGAAGTCTTCTCCCTACCAAGGCCGCTTGATCATAGCGGCGCATGTCACGATTGGGCCCTGGTTTCCCATAGCCTTACAGGGGCGGGTTTTAGACAAGGTTCTGTGCGCCGTAAAGCGGACAAACGGGCGCAGGGGGGGCGGATTTCCGCTTTTGTGGCAAAGGGGCCTTGAAATTCGCGTGGTCCGTCCGAGGCTAAGCATTTTTTCGCTCTCAAAGCGCGACAAGTGCACACTATTTCGGCGCCGTGGCCACCATTGCAGGCCGCGCAGCAAACTCCGCCGCAAAAGCCGCCAGCCGCGGCCGCCCCGCGGGCCAATTGCGCGTGCCATGCCGAAAATCAAGATAGCCCAAGGCGCAGCCGACCGCGATCTGGGCCATGGTCAACGGGCCCTCCAGCAATCCCATCGCGTCCGCCTCGATCCAGTCCAGCGCGCGACTGACCTTGGCCCATTGCCCCGCCACCCAATCGTCATAGCGCAACTCTTCGGGGCGCAGCCGGGTCTCATAGGCCATCAGGATTGCCGCATCCACAATGCCATCCGCCGCCGCCTCCAGCGTCAGGACCGGCCACAGATCGGCATCCTTGGGATACAGCCCCGCCCCCGACAGATCATCCAGATAGCGGCAGATCACCCGGCTATCGAAAACCGAGGCCCCCGCATCGGTGATCAAAGCCGGGATCTTGCCCAGCGGGTTATGTGCCACCGGCATCGTGCCCGGATCCAAAGGTGTGCCGCTGACACGGGTCAGAGTGACGCGGGTGGACAGGCCGGATTCGAGGATCTGAACCTCAACCTTGCGGCCAAAGGGGGTGGTGGGTGAGGTAAAGAGTTGCATTCCGTGCCTTTCGATCAAAGCGGGGGCAAAGCGCAGTTGGCGTCCCCGGATGTCCTATTGTGGCAGCGCGCGCATCAGACTGGCAAGCGCCGTCTCTGCCGACGGCGCTACGGTCCCCTCCAGCGCGCCGATTACCCCGGCCCGCGCCGCGCCCGGCTTGTTCTGGTTCAGCTTCCATGTGCCTTCGACCGCTTCGATGGTCAGCCGGTATGGCAGGATCATCCGCAACATCCGGTCCATCACCCCCGGCCCCATCTTGTCCGAGGTCCAGATCTTTTTGGGAAACAGCTTGGTCTCGTGCTGATCCGCCAAGAGGTTCACCATCGGCTCCAGATGATCCATCGGCAGCGGCTCCAGCCGCCCGCGCAGATGCACCGCGACATAGTTCCAGGTCGGCACCTGATCCGCTATCCCGTACCAATCGGGCGAGACATAGGCATCCGGCCCCACTACCGCCAGAACCGCCGCGCAGGGCAGTACCGCGCGCGCAATGGCGTTGGAGCGCGCAAGATGGATATCGGCATAACCTCCTTCGGCCAGCAGGAACGGAATATGCGCCATCAGCGGCCCCGCAGGACCATTGACCGACAGGGTGCCAAACCCGCGCGCGGCGGCAAAGGCCAGATTCTTGTCCAGCGGATCCTGACGAAAGGCGGGATTGGGATGCATCGCAAAGCCCTTACGATCTAAAAATGAAAAAGCCGCCGAAGGTTACCCTTGGCGGCCAATCATGCTTGCTGTTCGCATCTCAACCGACCAGGGATCAACCTTGGCGGGCCTTGTAGCGCTTTTGCGTCTTGTTGATCACATAGACGCGGCCCTTGCGGCGCACGACTTGGCAATCGCGGTGACGCGTCTTCAGCGAGCGGAGTGAGTTTGCAACCTTCATGGCTGTCTCCTTGCTATCGCGGCGCATCACGCGCCATTGAAAACCTATGCCAACCCCTAGGGGATGGCGGCGAATGGTGGGCGGTACTGGGATCGAACCAGTGGCCACTACGATGTCAACGTAGTGCTCTACCGCTGAGCTAACCGCCCACGCTGCCGTTTGGATCCGCACACGCCCCAAATAAAAGGACGCGGGCGGAACCGCGTCGGTCCCCCGGGTCATACTCAGATCATCGGGCGCTTTCAAGGGGTTTCAGCGCGGAGGACTTTGCTTCTATACTGCCCAGACAGCGGGAGGGACGAGATGCAGCACAATACCTATCGCCTTTTGCGTCCCACCGTACAGACCAGCGCAGTGATCTTTGCCTCACCGCATAGCGGACGGGCCTATGCCCCTGATTTTCTTGCACAAAGCGTGTTGGATCCGTTGATGCTGCGGTCCTCGGAAGATGCTTTTGTGGACGAGTTATTCGCCGCAGCCCCTCAGATCGGCTCAGCCTTGCTGCTGGCCGAAGTGCCGCGCGCCTTTCTCGATCTGAACCGCGCCCCGGACGAGCTGGACCCGGCCCTGATCGAAGGCGTGCAGCGCGCGCCGCATAATCCGCGCGTTTCCTCTGGTATTGGCGTGATTCCCCGGGTCGTGGCGGGCGGGCGGCATATCTACCGGGGCAAAATCTCTCTGTCCGAGGCCGAAGCCCGCCTGCGCGCACATTGGTATCCCTACCACAACGCCCTGCGCGATCTGATGGAGCAAACCCACGCCCTCTTTGGG
Source organism: uncultured Paracoccaceae bacterium (assembly GCA_903930735.1). Lineage (GTDB taxonomy): Bacteria > Pseudomonadota > Alphaproteobacteria > Rhodobacterales > Rhodobacteraceae > CAIYZT01. The sequence goes on from CAIYZT010000261.1 coordinate 14,343, forward strand.
GAGGCGATTCTGGTCGATTGCCATTCCATGCCGCATGAGGCGATCGACAGCCACACCCGCCCCGGCCAGCCGTGCCCCGATGTAGTGCTTGGTGACAGATTCGGTGCGGCTTGCGGCCCGCAAGTCATGGACGCGATCGAGGCCGCCTTTACCGAGGCCGGTCTGCGCGTGGCACGCAATGCGCCCTTTGCCGGAGCCTTCATCGCGCAAAGCTATGGCCGCCCCTCGGCCCGCCGACATGTCATTCAGGTCGAGATTGACCGCAGCCTGTACATGGACGAAGCCCGTGTCGAGCGGGGCCGGAATTTCTCGTGCTTCCGCTCGGTGATGACCACGGTACTGGCCCGAATCGCGGATCTCGGACGACCCGCGCCGGTTGCTTTGGCGGCCGAATAGCGCTCAGCCCTTCAGCGCCCGGCCCTTGATGATCGCCTTGCTACCAAACCTTTCACGAATCGCATCGGCGGCGCGTTCGGCGGCGGCGCGCATTGGGGCCTGCGGGTCCAAAAGATCGCGCGACAGATCGGCCTGATCCTGCGGGGCGAGATCCGAGATGCCGACGCCGATCAGACGGAACGGCCCCCGATTGCCGGACCCGGCCAGCAAATCCGCTGCCGCCCGGTAGATGCGGTCGGTCAGCTGGGTCGGATCGCTGAGCGTCAGCCGCCGCGTCAGTAGCTGAAAATCGCCGCGCTTCAGCTTTAGCGTCACCGTGCGGCCCGACAGCTGTTTGGCCTTTGCCCGGTCCGCGACCTGTTCGGACAGGCGCCAGATATGGCCGTCCAGCAGATCAGTGTCCGAGGTATCCTCGAAAAACGTCGTCTCTTTGGAGATGGATTTCAGCTTTTCATCCCGGTTCACCCGCCGGCTGTCCTGCCCCCGCGCAAGGGAATGCAGCCGCTCACCCATCTGGCCGAACCGGGCGGTCAGATCAGCCCGCTCCCAGCGCAAAAGATCGGCGATGGTACGGATCCCGGCCTGATCCAGCGCGCTTTGGGTGGCCGTGCCTACCCCCCACAGGATCCGCACTGGCAGGGGGCGCAGAAAATCGGCCGTCTGCGCGCGCCCGACCACCGAATAGCCGCGCGGTTTGTCCAGATCCGAGGCGATCTTGGCCAGAAACTTATTGTGCGACAGTCCGATAGAACCGGTCAGACCCAGCTGCACCTCCATATCGCGGGTCAGGCGCGCCAGCATCACCGCCGGCGGCGCGCCGTGCAGCCGCTCGGTGCCGGTCAGATCCAGAAATGCCTCATCCAGCGACAAAGGCTCGATCGCGGGGGTCAGCGCCGCCATCAGGGCGCGAATGGCGCGCGAGGCCTCGGCATAGGCGGACATGCGCGGCTTGACGACCACCGCCTGCGGGCACAGTTTCAGCGCCTGAAACATCGGCATCGCCGAACGCACGCCGCGGATCCGCGCCAGATAGCAGCAAGTCGACACCACGCCGCGCGTGCCGCCGCCGACGATCAGGGGCAGATCGCGCAGCGCCGGGTTGTCGCGCTTTTCCACTGAGGCATAAAAGGCGTCGCAATCCATGTGGGCGATGGAAAGATCGCCCAGCTCGGGATGCGCCACCACGCGCGGCGAGCGGCAGGCCGGGCAGCGTGCGCCGGTCGGAAACTGGGTAAGGCAATCGCGGCAAAGGGCGGGCATAGCCGAGATTAGCAGGCGCGGGGGAGTGCTGTCTATGACCGGGGGGCGGTTAGCCCACCATCGCCTTTTGAGCGGCAGTGTTGCGCGAGACGGACCAGACAAAGGCCAAGATGAACTGCGCGCTAAGGATCAGGATTACCGTGGGGGCCGGGGCGGAATCGAGAAAGAAGCTGACGTAGATCCCGCCAAAGCCCGAGATTTGGGTGACGACAACGGCGAGGATCAGCATCCGGTCAAACCGTTTGGTCAGCATGAAAGCGATGGCGCCGGGGGCGATAAACAGGCCAATGGACAGGATAATCCCCGCCGCCGACAGCGTGGCCACGATGGTCAGCGAGATCATCGCCAAAAGCCCGTAATGCAGCCAGCGCACCCGCAGCCCGACCGCCTGAGCCTGAATGGGGTCAAAGGCCTGCAGCATGAACTCGCGTCTTTTGGCCAGAATGATAGCACTGACGCCCAGCGCGACCGCGCCTGCCGTCCACAGATCGCCCTGCCCGACCCCCAGCATATTGCCGAACAGGATATGATCCAGATGCACATCGGTCCTGATCTTGGTATACATCACGATCCCGAGGCCAAACATCCCCGAGAACACGATCCCCATCAC
>CAIYZT010000262.1 GCA_903930735.1 uncultured Paracoccaceae bacterium
AGCCAGGATTTGACCGCGCGCCTTTCCCCTAGCCAGAGGGCTCGGATTTCGCTAAGATTCATGGATCGACCCGGGGCCAACCCGGGCGGGCGTAAACGAGCAGACGGCGACAAGCGAAAACAGGCGGATTATCCATGACTGAAATGGCCTTTGGCGCAATGCCCGTGCAGGTGCGCGAACCCGTGCTTCCAAAGTGGTGGCGCACCATCGACAAATGGTCGATGTCGGCGGTCATGGTGCTGTTTGGCATCGGGCTGCTGCTGGGGTTGGCCGCTTCGGTGCCGCTGGCCGAGCGAAATAATCTGGACCCCTATTTCTATGTCCGAAAGCAGGCCTTCTTTGGCGGGCTGGCCATGGTTGCGATGGCCGGGGTGTCGATGATGTCGCCGAGCCTGATCCGCAGGCTGGGGATCATCGGGTTTTTCTTTTCGGTCCTGGCGCTCTTTGCGCTGCCTTTCATTGGCTTGGATCACGGCAAGGGCGCGGTGCGCTGGTTGTCGATTGCCGGGTTCTCGCTGCAACCGTCGGAGTTTCTGAAACCCTGTTTCATCATCGTCACCGCCTGGCTCATGGCCGCCTCGCAAGATCTGAACGGGCCGCCCGGCAAGACGATCTCGCTTGCGCTCACGCTTGTTGTCGCGCTGTTCCTCGCGATGCAGCCCGATTTCGGCCAGACCATGCTGGTTCTGTTCGGCTGGGGGGTGATCTATTTCGTTGCCGGCGCGCCGATGGTGCTGATCTTTGGCGTGGTGGGGGCGGTGGCCCTTGCGGGCCTTACCTCTTACAATTTGTCCGAGCATTTTGCCCGGCGCATTGACGCCTTTTTGAACCCCGAAATCGACCCGCGCAGCCAGATCGGCTATGCGGTCAATGCGATCCAGGAGGGCGGGTTTTTTGGCGTGGGCCTCGGCGAGGGGCAGGTCAAATGGATCCTGCCCGACGCGCATACCGATTTCATCATCGCGGTCGCGGCCGAGGAATATGGGCTGGTGCTGGTGGCGCTGATCCTGGGGCTGTTTTGCACCATCATCGTGCGGTCCTTGGCGCGTCTGACGCAGGAGCGGGATACTTTTGCGCGGCTGGCTGGTTCGGGATTGGCTTGTATCCTAGGCGTTCAGGCGATGATCAACATGGGGGTCGCGGTGCGGCTTTTGCCGGCAAAGGGCATGACGCTGCCCTTTATCAGCTACGGCGGATCATCGTTGATCGCGGCGGGGCTGACGGTTGGGATGCTGCTCGCGCTGACGCGCAGCCGTCCGCAGGGGCTGATCAGCGATCTGTTTGGCCGGCGGGGACGCTGATGACACGGGAGCCGGGAGCCAAGCTTTTATTGATCGCGGCAGGCGGCACGGGGGGGCATATGTTCCCGGCCCAAGCGCTGGCCGAGGCGATGGTGGCCAAGGGCTGGCGGGTAAAGTTGACCACCGATGCGCGCGGCGCGCGGTATGCGGGCGGATTTCCCTCGGCTGTTCAGCGGATGGTTCTGCCCTCGGCGACCTTTGCGCGCGGCGGGATTCTGGCCAAGCTTTTGGTGCCGTTCCGCATTGCCGGCGGGGTACTCGGGGCCATGGCCTCGATGCTGCGCGAGCGGCCGGATGTGGTGGTGGGATTTGGCGGCTATCCTTCGATCCCGGCGCTGACGGCGGCTTGGGTTTTGCGTTTCCCGCGGATGATCCATGAGCAGAACGGCGTTCTGGGGCGGGTCAACCGGATTTTCTCGAACCGGGTGGATCTGGTCGCCTGCGGCACTTGGCCGACCGATCTTCCGGAGGGTGTAAGCGGCGAGCATACCGGAAATCCGGTGCGCGCGGCGGTGTTGGAGCGGGCAGGGGCGGATTATTTCGCGCCGGGCGATTATCCGATGAGCCTTGTCGTTATCGGCGGCAGCCAAGGCGCGCGCGTTCTGTCTGATCTGGTGCCGAGTGCGGTGGCGGCCCTGCCGGACGATCTGCGCCGCCATATCCGGCTGGCCCATCAGGCCCGCGCCGAAGATGCCGAGCGGGTGGCCCATGCCTATGAGGCGGCCGGGGTGATCGCCGAGGTGGCGGTGTTTTTCGACGATATTCCCCGGCGGCTCAGCGAGGCGCAGCTGGTGATTTCGCGCGCCGGAGCTTCTTCGGTGGCGGATATTTCGGTGATCGGGCGGCCTGCGATCCTGATCCCCTTTGCGGCGGCGACGGGCGATCACCAAACCGCCAATGCGCGCGGGCTGGTTGAGGCGGGTGCTGCGGTTCTGGCCCCGGAAAGGACGCTTGACGCGGCCAGCCTCTCGGCTCAGATCGCCGCTATCCTTGGGGACGGCGCGCGTGCGCTTGCGATGTCGCGGGCGGCACTGTCGCAGGGGCGGCCCGATGCAACGGTGCGGCTGGTGGCGTTGGTTGAGGGATTGGGCAAGGGGGCACTGGTATGAATGCAACGAAACTTCCGCTGGAACTGGGGCCGATCCATTTCGTGGGCATCGGCGGCATCGGCATGTCGGGGATTGCCGAGGTGCTGATCACGCTGGGCTACCGGGTGCAGGGGTCGGACAGCAAAGCCTCCAAAATCACCGATCGTCTGCGCAAGCTGGGCGCAGTGTTTTTCGAGGGCCAGCGCGCCGAGAATATTGGGCAGGCGGCGGTTGTGGTGATCTCTTCAGCGATCAAAAAGGGCAATCCCGAGCTGGAAGAGGCGCGGCGTCGCAAGCTGCCGGTGGTGCGCCGGGCCGAGATGTTGGCCGAATTGATGCGCCTGAGGTCCAACATCGCGGTGGCGGGCACGCACGGCAAGACGACGACGACGACCATGGTGGCGACGCTGCTGGATAAGGGCGGGTTTGATCCCACGGTGATCAACGGCGGGGTGATCCATGCCTACGGGTCGAACGCGCGGGCGGGCGAGGGCGAATGGATGGTGGTGGAGGCTGATGAGAGCGATGGTTCGTTCAACCGGCTGCCCGCGACCATCGCCATCGTGACCAATATCGACCCCGAGCATATGGAGCATTGGGGCACCTTTGACGCTTTGCGCAAAGGCTTTCTCGATTTCGTGTCGAACATCCCGTTCTATGGGGTGGCGGTGTGCTGCACCGATCATCCGGAGGTGCAGGCGCTGGTTGGGCGGGTCACGGACCGGCGGATCGTGACCTTTGGTTTCAACGCGCAGGCCGATGTGCGGGCGGTGAATTTGCGGTTTGAAAATGCCGTGGCGCATTTCGATGTGCTTTTGCAAAACGAGGGACCGGAGGAGCGTATCGAGGGTTGCACGCTGCCGATGCCGGGCGATCACAATGTCTCGAACGCTTTGGCGGCGGTGGCGGTGGCACGGTATCTGGGGATGAAGCGGGCCGAAATCCGCGAGGCTTTGGCCGGGTTTGCCGGGGTGAACCGGCGCTTTACCCGCGTGGCCGAGGTGAACGGCGTGACGATTATCGACGATTACGGCCATCATCCGGTTGAGATCGCGGCCGTGCTGCGCGCGGCGCGGCAGGCCATCGCGTCGGTTCCGGGGGGCCGGGTGATCGCGGTGCATCAGCCGCACCGTTATACGAGGCTGCACAGCCTTTTTGAGGATTTCTGCACCTGTTTCAACGAGGCCGATGTGGTTGGCATCGCGGATGTTTATGCGGCGGGCGAGGAGCCGATTGCGGGGGCAGCGCGGGATGATCTGGTGGCGGGGTTGATTGCCCATGGCCACCGCCATGCCTGTGCCGTGATCGACGAGGCCGATCTGGCGCGGCTGTTCCGCGAGCAGGCGCGGCCGGGCGATTTTTTTGTCTGCCTTGGGGCGGGGTCAATCTCGGCTTGGGCGAACGGCTTGCCGGCGCGGTTGATCGGGCAGGCGGCATGAGCAGGCAACGATTTTCCTTCGAAAAATCAGCCCCCCAGCGGCAGGTCGCGGCGCGCCGGGCAGAAGTTTTGGGCGGTTTTGGGCTGGGGGTGTTGCGTTGAATATCTGGCTGATTCTAGCCTGCTGCCTTTGGGTGATCGCCGGGTCGATCACTGCCTTTGTGCCGATGCGCCGCCAGATGATCCCTGGCTCGGCACTGATCCTTGGTGCGCCGGTGCTTCTGATCTGGATTGGGATGGCGGCGGGCTGGGTCTGGGCCTTTGCAGGGATGCTGGCCTTTGCCTCGATGTTCCGCAATCCGCTGATCTATTTCTTGAAGCGCGCGCGGGGGACCCCGGTGGAACTGCCGCCGGAGTTTCGCAAATGAACGCGGCGATTGCGGCGGGCTGCGTTTGGTTGATTGCGGCCAATGTCACGGCCATGTTCCCGAGCAAGGATCATCATTGGCGCAATGCCTATATGCTGATCGCCCTGGGCCTGCCGCTGGTGGTGTGGATCGCTTGGGCGGCGGGCTGGCTGATGGCGGCGGTATTTCTGGGCGTGGGCGCTTCGGTGTTGTGCTGGCCGGTGATTTACCTGGGGCGCTGGCTGCGCCGGATTTTCCTGCTGGAACGGGGGGGGTGAATGCATCCCCTGTTGCCCGTGACGCGCGGTCTGCTGACGCCCAATCGCCCGCTTGCCGATCTGACCTGGCTGCGGGTCGGCGGGCCGGCGGATTACCTTTTCCAGCCCGAGGATGAGGCGGATCTGAGCGGCTTTCTGGCGGCTTTGGACCAAGGGTTCCCGGTTTTTCCGATGGGGGTGGGGTCCAACCTGATCGTGCGCGATGGCGGTGTTCGGGCGGTGGTGATCCGGCTTGGGCGCGGGTTCAACCAGATTGAGGTTGGGGAGAATACCGTCACGGCTGGCGCGGCAGCGCTGGATGCGCATGTGGCGCGGCGGGCGGCGGAGGCGGGGCTGGATTTGACTTTTTTGCGCACCATCCCGGGCTCCATCGGCGGGGCTGTGCGGATGAATGCGGGCTGCTATGGCGCTTATGTGGCGGATCATCTGATCAGCATTCGCGCGGTGACGCGGCAGGGCGAATTGCGTGTTCTGACGGCGCAGGAATTGAACCTGCGCTACCGGCAGTCCGATTTGGCGCAGGGCTGGGTGATTATCTCGGCGACCTTTCGGGCCGGCCCCGGCGATCCGGAGGCGCTCCAGTCGCGCATGGCAGATCAGATCGCCAAGCGCGATGCCAGCCAGCCGACGAAAGAGCGTTCTGCGGGGTCGACTTTTCGCAATCCGGCGGGGTTTTCCAGCACGGGCCAGGCCGATGACAGTCAGGAATTGAAAGCCTGGAAGCTGATCGACGAGGCCGGAATGCGCGGGGCGCAACTGGGCGGGGCGCAGATGAGCCCCATGCACTCCAACTTTCTGATCAACGCCGGTGGCGCCAGCGCCGCAGATCTGGAAGATTTGGGCGAGAGGGTGCGAAAAAAGGTTTTCCAAGCGCGTGGGATCAGGCTAGAGTGGGAAATTATGCGTATCGGTGAACGGGATACTCTTAATCGGGACGCAGAAGACGAAAAGTAACGACAAAAAACGATAAAAATAACGGAACGCCAAAGTTCCGGGTGAGGCAGTAGATGGCAGGCGGCTCGGGCAGAGCAGTCTCCAAAGTGGCGGTTTTGATGGGTGGGCCTTCCGCAGAGCGGGAGGTGTCGCTGGTCTCTGGGCGCGCATGCGCCGCGGCACTGCAGGAGGCGGGATATCAGGTGAGCCAGCTCGATTGCGGGCCGGACCTGTGTGCGCGTTTGACCGAAATTGCCCCCGATGTCGCCTTTAACGCGCTGCATGGGCGCTGGGGCGAAGACGGCGCGGTGCAGGGCATTCTGGAATGGCTGCGCATCCCCTATACGCATTCGGGCATCCTTGCCTCGGCTCTGGCCATGGACAAGGCGAAGGCCAAAGAGGTTTATGCCGCTGCTGGACTGCCTGTCGTCGCCTCGCGTCTGGCCCGCCGCGATGAAGTTTCCGCGGGCCATGTTTTGCCGCCGCCTTACGTGGTCAAGCCGAATAACGAAGGCTCCTCGGTCGGGGTCTATATCGTGCGCGAGGGTGCCAATGCGCCGCGTCTGGCCGAGACCATGCCAGAGGTGGTGATGGTCGAGACCTATGCGCCGGGGCGCGAATTGACTGTGACGGTGATGAACGGCCGGGCGCTATGCGTGACCGATATCATCACCTCCGGCTGGTATGACTACGATGCGAAATACACGATGGGCGGATCGCACCATGTCTTGCCTGCGCAAATTCCGCAGGAAATCACCGATGCCTGCATGGATTATGCCCTGCGTGCCCATGTCGCCTTGGGGTGCCGTGGCGTCAGCCGCACCGATCTGCGCTGGGACCAGGCGCGTGGGTTGGCTGGGCTGATCCTGCTGGAAACCAACACCCAGCCGGGCATGACGCCGACCTCGCTGGTGCCCGAACAAGCCGCGCATCTGGGCATAAGCTTTGCCCAGCTTTGCGACTGGATCGTAAAGGATGCCTCATGCAATCGATGAGCCGTCCCCCTCTGCAGCGCCGCGATCCCGCGCCCTCGCGCTGGGCCTACCGGATGCAGCGGCTGTGGCTGACGCCGCTGTTTCGGGTGCTGTTTCGCTATGGCTTGCCGACGATGATTGCCGCGCTCTTGGTGGCGGCGGTGCTTGGCTCGGCGGATCGGCGCGCGGCAATCATGGCCAGCGTAGACGAATTGCGCACCGAGTTTCAAAACCGGCCCGAGTTTCGCGTGTCGCTGGTTCGCGTGACCGGCTCTTCGCTGGAACTAGCGGATGCCGTGCGCGCCAAACTGGGGCTGCGCCTGCCGATGTCCTCTTTTGACCTGGATATGGACGGCGCGCGCGCCAAGATTCAGAGCCTCGATGCCGTGGCAAGCGCGCAGGTTCTGTTGCGCAGCGGCGGGGTCTTGCACGTCGAGATTACCGAGCGGGTTCCGGCCGTTATCTGGCGCGTGGACGGGGAGTTGATGCTGCTGGATGGCACTGGGCACCGGGTTGCGGGGCTTGGCGCGCGGGTGGACCGCTCAGACTTGCCGCTGATTGCGGGCGCGGGTGCGGACCGGGCCGCGGATGAGGCTATGACGCTGTTCGAGGCGGCGCTGCCGATCAATGTGCGGCTGCGCGGGCTGGTGCGGATCGGGGAACGGCGTTGGAATCTGGTGCTGGACCGCGATCAGACCATCCTTTTGCCCCAAGATAACCCCGTAGCCGCGCTGGAGCGCCTGCTGGCGCTGGACGCTGCCGAAGACATTCTGGCCCGCGATATCCTGGCCATTGATCTGCGCTTTGACCAGCGCCCGACCCTAAAGCTGAGCACGCCGGCCTGGGCCGCGCTGAACGGCATTGAAACAGAACAGACACCGACGGCGGAGAGTGACCTATGACCGATCTTTACCAATCGCAACGTGCCATGCGCAACATGCGCCACGCCGCCGTTCAGCGCGGGGTTGTCGCCATTCTGGACATCGGCACCTCAAAAATCGCCTGTCTGATCCTGCGCTTTGACGGTTTTGAAGACCGGGGCGATCAGGACGGGATCGGTCCGATGGCCGGGCAGTCGAATTTCCGGGTTATCGGCGCGGCCACGACCCGCTCGCGCGGGGTGCGCTTTGGCGAAATTGCGGTGATGAACGAGACGGAACGCGCGATCCGCACCGCGGTGCAGGCCGCGCAAAAGATGGCTGCGGTGCGGGTCGATCACGTCATCGCGGCGTTCTCCGGCGCCGAGCCGCGCAGCTATGGGCTGGCGGGTGAGCTGCATCTGGAGGATTCAGTGGTCAGCGAGGACGATGTCTCGCGCGTTCTGGCGGCCTGTGATGTACCCGATCTGGGGCCGGGGCGCGAGGTTTTGCACGCCCTGCCGGTGAATTTCGCGCTGGACAACCGCTCGGGACTTGGCGATCCGCGCGGGCAGATAGGAAACCGGCTGGCCTGCGATCTGCATCTTTTGTCGGTCGATGCGAGCGTGGTGCAGAACGTTCTGGCCTGTATCAAGCGCTGCGATCTGGAATTGGCGGGGATTGCGAATTCGGCCTATGTGGCGGGGATATCGTCGCTGGTGGAGGACGAGCAGGAACTGGGCGCGGCCTGTATCGATCTTGGTGGCGGCGCGAGTGGCATCTCGATCTTCATGAAAAAGCATATGATTTATGCCGATGCGGTGCGCATGGGCGGCGATCACGTTACGTCGGATATCTCGAAAGGCCTGCAAGTGCCGCTGGCGGTAGCCGAGCGGATCAAGACCAAACATGGCGGCGTTCATGCGACGGGTATGGATGACCGCGAGATGATCGAGATGGGCGGCGATAGCGGCGACTGGGAAAAGGACCGGCGGCAAATCTCGCGGACCGAGCTGATCGGCATCATGCGTCCGCGCGTCGAGGAAATTCTGGAAGAGGTGCGCGCCCGGCTTGATGTGGCCGGTTTCAGCGACCTTCCCAGCCAGCAGATCGTGCTGACCGGCGGCGCGAGCCAGATACCGGGGCTCGACGGGCTTGCCAGCCGCATACTGGGCCAGCGCGTGCGTATGGGGCGGCCCTTGCGGGTGCAGGGCCTTCCACAGGCTGCGACCGGGCCGGCTTTTTCGGCGGCGGTGGGCCTGTGTCTGTTCGCGGCGCATCCGCAAGATGAGTGGTGGGACTTTGAAATTCCCGCCGAAAGATACCCGGCGAAATCGATCAATCGCGCCTTTAGATGGTTCAAGGACAATTGGTAACCCACTATGATCCAGCGTCCGGTCCAAGATCGCGCTGCCAATATTGCAGCGATCTCTATATTTTGTGGGGATTTAGCGCTTTTTCGCGTGACCTGAGGGCTGCTTGTGGATAGAATTGTGGATAACTCTAATGCGAACCCCGGGGACAGGGGACTAACAGCCAAAGAAACGGACCCTGCGGCGGCCACCGCTCGGGCAAAATGACAGGCGGATGAACCATGACACTTACCCTGATGATGACCTCGCCGCGCGAAGAGCTTAAGCCGCGCATCACCGTTTTCGGTGTTGGTGGCGCGGGCGGCAATGCGGTCAACAACATGATCGACAAAGACCTGCAAGGGGTCGAATTCGTTGTTGCCAATACCGATGCCCAGGCGCTGAGCCAGTCAAGGGCGGCCGTGCGCATTCAGATGGGTCTGCGGGTCACCGAGGGTTTGGGCGCCGGCGCGCGTCCGACGGTTGGTGCGGCGGCGGCTGAAGAGACGATCGAGGAAATCGTCGATCATCTGGCCGGCGCGCATATGTGTTTCATAACCGCGGGCATGGGCGGCGGCACCGGCACCGGCGCTGCCCCGATCATCGCGCAGGCCGCCCGCGAACTCGGCGTGCTGACCGTGGGTGTGGTGACCAAGCCCTTCCAGTTTGAAGGCAACAAGCGGATGCGTCAGGCCGAAGAGGGCATCGCCGCCCTGCAAAAGGTCGTCGATACGCTGATCGTCATTCCGAACCAGAATCTGTTCCGTCTGGCCAACGAACGCACCACCTTTACCGATGCCTTCGCGATGGCCGATGACGTGCTTTATCAGGGTGTCAAAGGCGTCACCGATCTGATGGTGCGCCCCGGCCTGATCAACCTCGACTTTGCCGACGTACGCGCCGTAATGGACGAGATGGGCAAAGCGATGATGGGCACCGGCGAAGCCTCGGGCGAGGACCGCGCAGTTCAGGCCGCCGAAAGGGCCATCGCCAACCCGCTTCTGGACGAGATCAGCCTGCACGGCGCCAAGGGTGTGTTGATCAACATCACCGGCGGCTATGATCTGACCCTGTTCGAATTGGACGAAGCCGCGAATATCATTCGCGAAAAGGTCGATCCGGACGCCAATATCATCGTCGGCTCGACGCTCGACCCTTCGATGGAAGGCTCCTTGCGCGTTTCGGTCGTGGCCACCGGCATCGACGCCAGCCAAGGCCGCGGCGAGCAGCCCGTTGTCCGCCGCTCGATCGCCGAGCCTTTGAAGCCCGCCTTTACGATGCAGGCCACACAAGCGCCGGTCCAGGCTCCAGCGCCTGTCGCCGCACAGCCCGCCCCTATGCCGATGCCGCAGCCGACCCCGGATCTGTTTCAGGCCCGTGTCGTCGACGATGAATATGAAAATTATGTGCCCGAACCGGCGTATCGCCCGCAAATGGATGCCCACGCCGCGCAGTCCGCCTTGCAACTGCGCTCCGCAAAGGGCATGTCGGATGCCTTGAACGAAGATGCCTCTGGTTTCATGGCACCGCGTCGGCCCCCTGCGGGCACGCCTTCGCCCGAGGCGCTGGTCCGTCTGCAAGCTGCTGTCAGCCGCGCACCGACGACCGCCGGTCAATCGCCGCGCGGCGCCGCACCTCAGTCGCCTTCGACCCAGCGGCCCGGCGCCCTGCCGCCCACCGTCAAACCCGCCGAGCGTCCGCGTTTCGGCATCGGCAGTCTGATCAGCCGCATGGCTGGCGGCAATGCCGAGCCTGCGCCCGAACGCGCCGTTCAAGCGCGCACTCAGCCGCCGGTCACCGCCTATGATGACGAGCAACAGCTTTCGGCCGATCAGGAACGTATTGCGATTCCGGCCTTTTTGCGCCGCCAAGCCAACTGATCCTATCGTAGCGCGACCGAAAATGCCCGAGGTATCTCGGGCATTTTTCTTATTAAAAATCAGTGTGTTTCACGGCTTTTTGAACCTGTCATATACGGTTACAAAGAGTGAGTTGAACAAAATCCGCCTGCGCCGTACCTCTGGATTCAAGTCCGGCATAGGGGCTATTGTTTGAGGTTTGGAACGAACGTGCAGAATACGCTGAAAGCCCCGGTTACATTTCGCGGATACGGCCTGCACTCGGGCCGCGCCGTGCGCGTGGTTCTGCGCCCGGCCTCTGCGGATTATGGGATCTGGTTCAACCGCATCGATCTGGGCGGCAGCGATTCGATGGTACCGGCGCATTGGAATGCGGTCGTACCCTCGAAACTTTGCACGCTGGTGGCCAATTCGGCCGGGGTCAGCGTCTCGACCATCGAACATCTGATGGCCGCGCTTTCAGGTCTCGGCGTGAACAACGCCCTGATCGAGATTGACGGCCCCGAGGTTCCGATCCTCGATGGCTCCTCCGCGCCTTACGTCAAAGACATTCTGGAACGCGGCCTGCGCAGTCAGGGCGAGCCTGTGCGCGCGATCCGGATTTTGAAAACCGTCGAAGTATCGGACGGTGCCGCCTGGGCCCGTCTAGAGCCGGCGGATATGCTGGAAATTGACTTTCAGATAGATTTTGAGGCGATTGGCATTGGTCGCCAATCGCACTCGCTTGTCCTGTCTAACGGCGCTTTTGTGCGCGAGCTTTGCGACAGCCGCACCTTCTGTTTGCAGTCCGACGTCGAGGCGATGCGCCGCAATGGCCTCGCGCTTGGCGGAACTTTGGAAAACGCGGTGGTCTTTGATGGCGACCGGGTTCTGTCGCCGGGGGGCCTGCGCCGCGCGGACGAGCCGGTGCGCCACAAGATGCTGGATGCGATGGGCGATCTTGCGCTGGCGGGGGGGCCGATTCTGGGCCGCTATGTCGGCAGCCGCGCCGGTCATTCGATCACCAACAGTCTGCTGCGGCAACTTTTTGCCACGCCGGGCGCCTGGGAGATGGTGGATTGCGCCGGATCGACCACGGGCAAGCTGCCCGGCGTCGGCGTTGTCCGGCAGGATATGCCCGCTTACGCCTGAGGCGGATTGCCTACAATCTGGTCCAGATCGAAGGCAATCCAAGACCAGCACAGGCTGGGAATATTGCGGTTGCGGTCAGTTGGGTGAACCCGATTGACCGCAACACGCTCTAAGCCAGCGAAAAACGCGATTGGCATTTTGCGCCTCGAAAATATCTGTGCTAGGACAGGCCAAGAGTAGCCGAACGCTCGGTCAGGGTGTTTGGGGCAGGTGGGGATTTGCGAAATATGGCGGGGGCAGGCTTGGGCGCGGCACGGGGGATTGGTGTGGTGCTTGTGCTATCGGTGCTGGCGTCTTGCGCACAAGAAGCCCAGCAATTGCCGCTGGAAAACTACACAGCCGAAGAGATCTTTCAGCGCGGTGAGATCGAGCTTGAAACCGGAAAACGCCCCAAGGATTCGCTGATCTATTTCCAGGAAGTTGAGCGGCTTTACCCCTACACTCAATTCGCCAAACGCGCGTTGATCATGCAGGCCTTTGTGCTGCACAAGACAGGCAAATACGAAGAGGCGCGGGCGTCCGCGCAGCGTTTCCTTGATTTCTACCCCGGCGACGAAGATGCGGCCTATGCCAGCTATCTGATGGCCCTGTCCTATTATGATCAGATCGACGAGGTCGGCCGCGATCAGGGCCTGACCTATCAGGCGCTACAGGCCCTGCGCGTGGTGATTGAAACCTATCCGGACAGCGAATATGCGCAGTCCGCGATCCTGAAATTCGATCTGGCCTTTGACCATCTTGCCGCCAAAGAGATGGAAATCGGGCGCTACTACCTCAAGGGCCGCCACTATTCCGCCGCGATCAACCGCTTCCGCGTTGTGGTCGAGCAGTTCCAGACCACGACCCATACCGCCGAGGCGCTGCACCGGCTGGTTGAATGCTATCTGGGCCTTGGCCTGACCGATGAGGCGCAATCCTCGGCCGCGATCCTTGGGTTCAACTATCAATCTTCGCCCTTCTATCAGGACAGCTATAACCTGTTGAAAGAGCTGGATCTTGCGCCAGAGGCCAGGGGCACGAACTGGCTGTCGGCGATCTATCGGCAGATGGTAAAGGGCGAATGGCTCTGACAATTACCTTTGGTGGGCGGTCATGCTGACCAGTCTTGAAATTCGCGATATCCTGATCATCGACCGGCTTTCGCTGCGGTTTCAGCCGGGTTTGAACGTGCTGACCGGCGAGACCGGGGCCGGAAAATCCATACTGCTCGATGCTTTGGGCATGGTTCTGGGCTGGCGGGGCCGCGCGGATCTGGTGCGCCAAGGCGCGGCGCAGGGCGAGGTTGTGGCGGCCTTTGATCTGGAGCCGGGTCATGTCGCACATGCGGTTTTGGAGGCGGCGGGAATGACCTGCGAGCCAGGCGAGGAGTTGATCCTGCGCCGGGTGGTGGCGGCAGATGGGCGCAAGCAGGGCTTCGTCAACGACCGCC
>CAIYZT010000263.1 GCA_903930735.1 uncultured Paracoccaceae bacterium
AAATGCGCGAACAGATGCAGGTCGAGTTGATCCGTTTGCAGCGTCAGGTCGGCATTACCTTTATTCTGGTCACCCATGACCAAGAAGAGGCGCTGGTCATGTCCGACCGGATCGCAGTCATGTTCGACGGCGAGATCGCGCAGCTGGACGACCCCGAAACCCTGTACCGCAAACCCGCCAGCCGCCGCGTGGCCAATTTCATCGGCACGATGAATTTCCTGCCCGCGACGATCCTGTCTGAAACCGCCAACGAGATCGAGGTCGAAGCCGCCGGTTTCGGCCGTTTTTCGGTCAAAGCCGATCAGGCCAACCCCAAGGTCAGCGACGAGCCGCCCGCGGTGGGCTTTCGCCCCGAAACCCTGACCATCCTGTTCGACGATCAAAAACCCACCGGCCGCGAGGCGATGTCCACGGTCGAGGAGGTCGTCTATTACGGCGACATGACCTATTACGACATCCGCCTCGACGGCGCCCCTGCGACCCTGCGCTTGTCGATGCGCAACGTGCCGGGCCGTCCGGTTTTGGACATCGGCGCCCGCGCCCGCGTGGCCTGGAGCGCAGAAGCCTTGGTTCTGTTCCGGTGAGCTTTCGCGCGACACGCGCGTCGAATTGGCTCACCCGGGCCAAATTGGACGCGCTGCCGCCAACCTTGTTCTTTCATGCCAGCGGCCGGCTGGCCACTACCCTGCAAGCGGGGCATTTCAAGCTGCTGAACGCGCTGGCTGATCACGCCAGGTTTCAGGGTCTGGATACCGAGGTTGTCACCTTTCACGCCGCGACCCAGGATCTGGCACTTGCCCAGGGCGGGCATTGCCACATCTTCATGGATGACCGCCCGGCCTACGGGCGCAATGCGGTCCACTGTGTGCCCGCCTATCTGCATGGCTATTGGTTTTTCGACGAGGTTGGCTCCCGCAATAACTCGCAAATGCGGCTGAACAAGTTCGACCCGGCTCCCATGTCCGGCGACTATGCCCGCGACGTCCATACGCAGCTTTACGCCCGGTTTGTCACCGCCAACAAATCCAAGTTCGAACAATTGGCGCGGGGGGCCGAACTGACGCCGGATTCCTTATGCTTTTTCGCGCAGGATTTCAAAGCGCCGCAGCATCACAATCATTATCTCACGGTGCCCGGCATGATCGAGGCCGCGATTGCCGCCAAGGGCGCGCGCAAGCTCTATATCAAACCGCATCCGGTCCAAACGGTCGAGGAATTGGCGGTGCTGACTGGCTATCATGACCCCGAGCAGGGGGTTGAGGTGACCGGCGCCTCGATCCACGATCTGCTGGAGGTCGCCGCTTGCGTTCTGACGGTGACCTCGGCGGTGGGTTTCGAGGCGTTTTTGCATAAAAAGCCAGTGGTTCTAGGCGGCCAGACCGATTTTGGGCAAAGTGCGATCACCCTGACCGATGCCGCCCGGATGCCCGAGGCGATCACCGAGGCGATGACGAAGCGGTGGTATTTTGAAAAGTTTCTGGTCTGGTATCTGCGCCAGATGTGCATTGAGGATGCCAATTGGTGCTTGCCGCGCGTGCTCGAACGCCTGCACCGCAAAGGATTTATCTGGGCCGACACCGGCAGGGGCTGGTTCTGATCACTGATCAGGCGGCAAAAGACCCAAGCCGCGCAGATAGATGCCAATGCCGGTTTCCAGCAGATCTTCGGGGGAAAAAGGCGATTTCGCCCCGTTGCCGCGCATGAACAATTCCACCACGCCGTGGCTCATCGCCCAGATATGGGCGGAGAACATCGTAGAGGGCGGGCGCTTGGCGGGCGGCATATACAGGCTTAACGCCTCGGCGGCACGCTCCAGCACGCCGCGTGCCTTGGCTGCGACCATGGCCAGATCGGGATGGTCATTCAGGTTCAGCCCGCTTTCAAACATCGCCTGATAATGGCCAGGATAGCGGCGGGCGAAGGCCAAATAAGCCCGGCCCGTGGATTCGAACGCCGCCAGCGCCGTGGGCTGGCCACCGCTATAGGCAAACTCCATCAAAGCAGCAAAGATATCAAAGCCTTGGCGAGCGACCTCGGCGATCAGTTCATTGCGGCCCGCGAAATGGCGATAGACAGCCGCCGGGGTCACGCCGGCCGCCTTTGCTGCCTCCGACAAGGTGAAACCCGTCGGCCCGTGCTCGGTGATCAAAGCCAGCGAGGCTTCGACCAACGCTTGGCGCAGGTTGCCGTGATGGTAGCCGGTCTTCACTTGGGCCGGATCTTTGGGCCGCCGCAGATTTTTGAGTCAACGGTGCCGATCTTGTCCAGATCGCGGCCCCGGTAATCCACCGCGTGCAGCACGGTCTGGATCGCCGCGATCCGGGCGCGTTTCTTGTCATCCGACAGGATCACCGTCCATGGCGCATGCTCGAAATCGGTGGTCGTCATCGTCTCATCAATCGCCGCACAGTATTCGTCCCATCTGGACAGCCCGTCCACGTCGATCTGGCTAAGCTTCCACTGTTTCAGCGGATCCTTTTCGCGTGCCAAAAAGCGTTTCAGCTGCTCGGCACGGCCAACCTCAAGCCAAAGCTTGACCAGAATGATGCCCTCTTCGGTGATCATCTTTTCAAACTCGGGCAGTTGGCGGAAAAACTTGACCCGGTCGTCGGGTTTACAAAAACCGAACACATGTTCGATCATCGCACGATTGTACCAGGAGCGGTCGAACATCGCCAACTCGCCCTTTGCCGGGAGCCAGTCGACATACCGCTGAAAATACCATTGCCCGGCCTCGCGTTCGGTCGGTTTGGACAAGGCGACGACGGCGGCGGTGCGGGGGTTGAGGTTCTCGCGCATCGCATCAATGCAGCCGCCCTTGCCCGCCGCATCCCTGCCTTCAAAAACCACGATCAGACGCTTTCCGGTGGCCCGTATATCGGCCTGCATCCGGCTCAGCTCGATCTGCAGCCCCTCCATCTGCGCCTCGTAGAGCTTTGACTTCAGCTCTTCGCGGTAGGGATAGCTTTGCGTCAGAATATCGTCGCTGCCCGCTTTTTCAATGTCCCGGCGCACCTCTTTGGGCGCGCCTTCCTTGAAATAGCGGCTGATGGCGCCGTCAAATGGCAGATCCATGGGAACCTCCTTTGGCTTTTCCAACACTATGGTGATTATGGTGATTTCCGCAATCCGGCGCGGGTTGCTGCGCGGTTGATGGCGGCCAGAACCTCAGGCAGGGCGGCGTGATGGGGCATGTGGCCGAGACCGGGCAGCACCGTCAGCACAGCATTGGGCAGCAGTTTTGACAGCGGGCCGGAATGGATTTTCAGTGGTACTATGGTATCGGCATCGCCATGGATCAATTCTATGGGCAGGGTCAGGCCCGAATAAAGCGGTTCCATTTCAATGAGTTGCTCGCGTAGCGCATTGATCTGCGCCGCATTGGCCGCCAGCGAGGCGGCCCTGATGGTCAGCGCACTGCCGATCTTGGCGGCATAGTCCTTGGGCACCTCGTTGGGTGCGAAGATCTTGATGAGCGAGAGGTCCACATAGGTCCGGGGCACCCAAGCCGCCGCGATCCAAGGCGCAAGCGCGCCGCCGATGCGCGTGTTCGTCATCTGATACCAAAGGTCCAAGCCCCCCGGCCAAGGCAGCGAGGGGGACGATATCAGGACCAATCCGGCAGGCCCGCCTTGCAACCCCCATTCCAGCGCCAAGGCGCCGCCGTAACTTTGCCCGACAACCAGAGGGTTTGAAACTCCCAATTCGGCCGCTGCCGCCTTGATCAGACGCACCTGCGCCGCGATCAAAGGATCGGCGATGGTATCCGAATGACCCAGACCCGGGCGGTCAAAGGCGGTGACCCGGTAGTTGGCGCTGAGCGCTTCGAACAAGCCTAAATCGAAGTCGCGGATATTGCCAGACGAGCCGTGGATCAGCACCAGATCGGGCCCGGATCCAGCTTGGCGGTAATGCAGGCGCAGGTCCTTGATGGTGACAAAAGCCCCGGTTGGCGGAAAATCCCGTGAGGCCGCTGCGCCGCGCGCGCAAGCCCGCCAGTAAGTCGCAGCGGCGGCGATCAGGAACAAAACCACGAAAATCATGAAAATCCGCATCATCCTGGCAACTCAGTCCTGTTTGGGCCTATCACAAGTCCACCGAGCCGATTTCGGCGCGATCAAAGGGCGTGCCCTGATAGATCTCGTTGATCCAATTGCCGTAAAGCAGATGGGCATGGCTGCGCCAGCGGTTCGAGGGGGTGCGGCTGGGGTCATTGCCCGGATAGTAGTTCATAGGCACGTTGATCGGCGTGCCCGCGCTGACGTCGCGGTCATATTCCTGCTTCAGGGTGCCGCTGTCATACTCAAAGTGGTTGAAGATATAGAGCGCGCGATGCCCGGGATCCTCCACCAGGCAAGGCCCGGTGTCCGGACTGCCGATCAGGGTGCGCAGCCCGGGGGCACCGTCAATCTCGGCCTGCCTCATCTCGGTCCAGCGGCTGACGGGGATGACGAATTCATCCGAAAATCCGCGCAGATAGGGCGAGGTCGGGGCCATATTGGTCTGTGGAAAACAGCCAAAGGCCTTGGCCGGCAGCATATGTTTGGCGACGCCGTGGAAATGGTTGATCATCGCCATCCCGCCCCAGCACACGCCGAAGGTTGAGAAAACATGGCTCTGCGTCCAGTCCATGACCCGGCGCAGTTCCTGCCAATATGAGACGTCCTCAAACTCCAGGTGTTCGATCGGGGCGCCGGTGATGATCAGCCCGTCGAATTTCTCGCCCGAGGCTTCGACCTCGGCAAAGGGGCGGTAAAAGGCCTCCATATGCTCGGCGGCGGTGTTTTTGGTCTGATGCTCGCTCATCCGGATCAGGGAGAGGTTGATCTGCAGGGGCGTGGCGCCGATCAGCCTGGCAAACTGGTTTTCGGTCTGAATCTTCTTTGGCATCAGGTTCAAAAGCCCGATGTGAAGCGGCCGGATATCCTGATGCTCGGCACGGTCCGGCGAGATCACCATGACGCCTTCGCTGCGAAGGACCTCAAAGGCGGGCAGGGTGGCGGGCAGGGTGATGGGCATGGTGAACCTTTGTTAGGAAATGCGGGCTTAGGAGCGCACGCGGCGATCAAGCGCGGCGCCGACCAGGGCGTCAAAATCGGCAGGGCTTTGCATCTGGGCGACCTCTTCGGCGCTGACGCTGACCCCCCAGCGCGCCATCGCGGCATAGCGGGGCTGGCGGCTGTCCAGAAGCCGTGCGTAGCCGAAACGCAAAAAGGCGTCGGGATCCACTTTGTCGGCGGGCTTGCCTTCATGAGCCAGAAACTCGGCCCAGACCTGCAGCAGAAAATCGGGGCGGTAGTACATGGGCTTGGGCGCGCGGTCAAAACGGCGGCACAACTCGGCGCTGTGATCGGCTGATCCTTGGATCCAGACCAGCAGATGATGGGCGGACAGCTCGCGCATCACGGCATCGTCGGTATTGGCCGCCTCCAGCACCTCGCAGATCGAGCCGGAGGTATCGCAAACGAAATTTGGATAGCCATAGATGCTGGCCGCCCGGTCCATGAAGCGGGTGGTGTCGAGCATGGCGCTGATTTCGGCCGCGCGGTGCTGATCCTGACGGCGCTGATATTCGGCAAAGGGCAACCCGCCTTTGGTCTCGTCCCCCGGTTTACCGAGATAGGTGGACAGCGGCGCGAGATTGTCAAAGGTGATATTGGAGGCGATATAGACGCTGTCCGACAGCAAAAGCTCGCGCAGCAAGGGCACTTTCATCGCTTCGCGTTTGAAATTATCCGCAATGAATTCATTCATATAGCGGGTTCCGATCCGGTAATCGACCGAATAGTGAAACCAGCCCCCCGCCGCGCGCAGCATGTTGGACAGCGAGGTCTTGCCAAGGCCCGACATTCCATACAGCAGCACCCGCTTTTGCGGCGCAGCCAGATAGGCGGCTTTGGTCGGATAAAGAGGCTCGGGCAGCATGGCGTCACCTTGATTGCTTGGCTCCAGACTTAACGCAAAAGAAAATGCCCCGCCAGCGGGGGCGGGGCATTTCCTAAATCTGCCGCTGGATCAGAAGCGGAAAGCGACTTTCAGACCGGCGCCGATGGCGGAGTTGCCGCTAAAGTCACCTAAGATCAGCTCGGTCGTGGCATCGCCGAGCACGACATAGCGCACGCCGCCCGAAATCTCCATATTGCCGCGCGTAAACTTGCCACCGATGCCGACCGACATGTTGCCATCGGTGGGCGACAGGTTCGATGCCTCGCCGCCCTGAGCCGCCTCATAACCAAGACTGATCGAGCCAGAGAAGCTGTCCGAGAACTTGCGTCCAACGCCCAGCGAATAGGTCATCACGTCTTGATCATAATCGATCAAGTTGCCGGCAAGGGTATCATCGATGCTGGCTTCGGTCCAGTCAGCCCAGCGGATCGAACCAAAGACCAGAGTGTTGGCCGCAACGCCGCTTTGGAAGTCCAGATTGACCGATTGCGGCATCTGGGCGTTCAGATCACCGACAGTGCCGTCGAGGGCAAAAGTAGTTGCCGAAGAATAGGTCAGCGCGACGCGCAGCGCGATCTCGGGCTTTTCATAAGCCGCACCGACCACATAGCCGACGTCCGAACCGGAAGCGTAGGTGGAGCTGTAACCGGCTGGCGGCGCAAGGGCTGCGTTAACGGTATAGTCGCCCGAAGCCGTGATATAGCGCACGCCGCCATACACCGACATGTTCTCGTTGAACTTGAAGCGGCCAAGCGCGGTCAGCCCGACGGTATCGACATGGGCCGAAGATCCGGTCAGCGGGTAGGGCGGGGTCACATAATCGACTGCAGCACCAAACGGCTGGTCCATGATAACCGCGGCCGACAGTTTGTCATTCAAGTCCATCTTGAAGGCAAGGCCGGCACTGCCATAACTTTCCGCCACGCTTCCCGATGGCACGGCACCGGCGAAGACGCCTTCGACCGTGGGCGTGACCATCCCATAGCTGAGTTCCGCATAGCTGCCGGTCTCGAACAAAGCCGAGATGGACTGGCCCGAGCGGTCAAGACCGCCCGCAAAGGCCGAAGTGGAGGCCAGCGCGGTGCTCATTGCCATGGCGGCCAGCTTTGTCGTTGTAATCTTCATGATGTTCCCCGTTGCGTGGCGCCATTGTCCCGTCTTGATGCAGGTTCAGGCGCGATTGATGGGTAACTTTAGACAAGCACGCCTTGCAGGGGTCAATCAGGACGCCGCGTCACTCTGACGCGGGGGTCACCAGAGTGTCACGTTTATGTCGCAACACGGAGTGCACATTCAGCCAAGCTGCAAAAAAGATCACCGCGCCGCCCAGCAGCACCCATGGATCGATCGCCTCATCATAGAGCCAAGCGGCAATCACCGCGATCATCGGCAAGCGTACAAAGTCGATCGGCATCACAAAACTTGCCGGTGCCAGACGCAGCGCCGAGGTCAGGCTGAGATGGGCCAGCACCCCCGCGCCGCCGATCAGCAAAAGCCACGGCCCAGTGACGGTGTCGGGCCAATGCACCACCCCGTCCCAAAAGGTGCCAATGGTGCCAAAGACGAATTGCATCCCCGTCAGCCAAAACAGGATCGAGACCATGGTCTCGCGTCGCGTCAGCCTTTTGGTCAGGATCGAGGTCATGGCAAAGAAGATCGCTGCCGCCGCTGCCGCCATCACCCCCGGCCCCAGCGGTGCGCCAAAAGGCCGGGTCACGATCAGGATCCCGGCGAAACCCAAGGCCGCCGCGATGATCCGCATGCGGGTGAACCGCTCGCCCAATAGCAGCGGGGCAAGCAGGATCACCCATAAAGGCGAGGTGAACTCCAGCGCGAAAAGCTGCGCCAGCGGGATCAGTGTCAGCGCCCAGAACCACAGATTCTGCCCCGAAAAATGCACCAGATTGCGCAAGGCATGCCCGCCCAGACGCTCTGCCGAGATTTGACCAAGTTGCCCGCTGATCGCCGCCCCCGCCAGCACAATCCCAAAACCAATGGCCGAGCGCGCCGTCATAATCTCAAATGTATCATGCAGATGGCTGACTTGCCGCCCGCCAATCGCCATGGCGCAAAAGCTGAGGATTGCGCCGATCATCCAAAGCGCGGCCTTTGCGGGGTCTTGAATGGGCGGATGCGTCATGGCTCGATTGCTCTTCTGACTTGATGCCAAAGTCCAGCCCAAATAGAGGTAGGACCATCACAGAAGGGGCAAAAAGATGAAAGTCATGCGGAGCGGCGACGGGCGGGTTGGATTTGCCGAATTGTTTTATGACCTGGTCTTTGTCTTCGCCATCACGCAGATCAGCCACCACCTGATTGCCAACTTCACGCTAGAAGGGGCCTTGCAAACGGCGCTTCTGTTTGTGGCTGTATGGTGGATCTGGATCTACTCAACTTGGGTTCTGAACGGGATGGACCCCAATCTGTTTGCCGTACGGATCTTGCTCTTCGCGATGATGACCGGCGGGCTGTTTTTGTCCATGGCGCTGCCAGATGCCTTTGGTGCGCGCGGCGCGGCCTTTGGAATATGTTTTGCCTTGCTGCAAGTCGGCCGCTCCTTGTTTGTCGTTTTGACGACGCGCGATCAGCCGCCAATCAACCGGGTCTACATCGGCATAACGACATGGGTTTCAATTTCAGCGATCTTTTGGGTTTGGGGCGGGTTTGCAGAACCTCAGGACCGTATGATCCTTTGGCTCATTGCGTTGGGAATCGAGTTGATTGCCCCGGCCATAGGCTATCCCGTTCCGGTTCTGGGCCGCCAGTCCACGACAAACTGGACCGTCAATGGCGGTCATATGGCCGAACGCTGCGCCTTGTTCGTGATTATCTGTCTGGGCGAGTCGTTGCTGGTTTCGGGCGCAACCTTTGCAAAAATGGATTGGGATGGCGCCGGAATCGTCACCTTCATTTCAGCGGTTTTCGGGGCGATTGCCCTTTGGTGGATCTATTTTCACATCGGCCACAAGCGGGGCACCCATCATATCGAGCATTCCGAAGATCCCGGCGCGCTTGCCCGTCTGGCCTATACCTATTTGCATATTCCGATCGTGGCGGGCATTGTGCTGAGCGCTGTCGCCGCGGAAATCGCGATCGCCCATCCCGCCTATCCAGCCCATTGGGGCGATGTCGCGGTGTCGCTGGGCGGCACCGTCTTGTTTTTGCTGGGCAGCGGCCTGTTCAAATGGATCTCGGCCCCCTATTTTCCGCTCTCGCATCTGGTGGGTCTGGGGCTCTGTGCGGCGCTCGTCTGGCCGCTGCATGGCGCGGCGTTGATCTGGGTGAATATCGCCGCGCTCTGCGTGCTGGTTCTGGTCGCGGTTTGGGAGGATGTCTCGCTGAACCGGGAC
>CAIYZT010000264.1 GCA_903930735.1 uncultured Paracoccaceae bacterium
AACAAGCGCCCGCAGGTTCATCATCTCGTCGGTCATTGGTGCAATCTCCGGTCAAGGGTGGCGTTAGCAACCAGACCCTAGCCGGAAAACGCCGGTGACCACCTCAGTCACAACCTACACCACGCCCAGGGACACGATCCGGCTGCGTGATGGCAAACCGCCCGGCACTTGTTTCGCAAACCGAAGTGAAGCGCACCGTATCAGGGGTGCTGGCTGCCGGTTTGCTTGTTGGGCGGGTGGAGGTGGATCATCGCACGGGCAAGGTTACAGTGTATTCCGAGGGAGTAGAAGAACGCCTTTGTGGCCCAAACCCCGATGAGTTGCTGAAATGACCCGGCGCAAAAACCCATATCCCGGCGTTCGCAAGAACATCGTCAAGGGGCGCATCTATTGGAAATTTGAGGCAGGCTATTACCGCTGCAACATTCCCGGCCTCTTTGGTTCGCCCGAATTTCTGGCGGCCTATGAGGCCGCACCGAAAGGCGCAAAGCTGCCAATATCGACAGCGGCCCCGGAAACGGTAGGATGGCTGATAGAGCAATATCTTGGCAGCTTGAAGTTTTTGAAACTGTCGCAGTCGCGGAAACGCAGCATCCGGGGGGAACTGGATTGGCTTCGGGGGATTGCGGGCAAGTATCATTTTTCGCGCCTTGAGGTTCGCCATATCGAGGCAATGACGGGTAAAAAGACCGGCCCGGCAGCTGCAAACACCGTCAAAAAGAACCTGTCGATGCTGTTCAATTTTGCGGCCAAAAAGTTGGGCTACACGGGGCCGAACCCGGCAAAATTTGCAGAACCGATGAAAACGAACGCGGATGGCTACCACACTTGGACAGAGTTAGAGATTGACCAATTCCTTGACCGCCACGGCCCCGGCACTAAGGCCGCTTGGTTTGCTTGCTGGCGTTGAATACTGGCATGGCGCGGCAAGACCTTTGCCGCGTGGGTTGGCAACATGTTAGCCAAAAGGACGGCAGGAAGCGGATCGCCTACAATCGCGGCAAGAATGGCGTTGCGGCTGATCTGCCGATTTTGCCGGAGTTGGCCGAAGAACTGGAAATGCTGCCGAAGGGTCGGATGCTGTTCATCACACAGGATGCGCGCCCGGTCGGCTAAAAGCCCGAAACGTTGGGCAACTGGTTCCGTGATCGTTGCGCCGAGGCCAAGGTTCCGGGTTCACTGCTTGGGCTGCGCAAAGCGGGTGCAACCCGTTTGGCAGATGCTAGCGCGACGAATTGGGAGATCGCTTCCTATCTGGCGCACAAAGATACGAAGCAGGCAGACGTATATACCAAGAAGGCGAACCGCTCAAAACTAGCAGACAGTGGGTTCGCTAAGCTAGCGAACGTGTCCAACTTTCCGAATGAGTTGGACAGAAAGGTTAAAAAATAAATGAATATCAATATCTTACAAGGTGAAGTGGCAGCCCGTAGGGGACTCGGACACATTAAAGAAATCAAAGGCTTAGGGTGTCCCACGGTGCTATTTCTCCATCAAAGTATTCAAAGGGTTACGGTGGGGGTGTCCCACGCTCACCAGTCCATGCCAGTCATCATGCTCATCGCTTCCGCAGCCAGCTTGGTCCGGTCTACACCCTAGGTGTAGATTTCGCTGGTCACGGCTTGGGTGTGGCCGTGCACCGCCATGATGTGATACTGCGACGCGCCCTCAAGAGCCATCAATTCGGCGGCAGCTTTTCGAATCCCGTGTGGGCTGTGGTCTGTCAGACCCGCCTCTGCGACCCATCGCCGGAACTTGTTGCCAAATGCTGCTCCGGAAGCGTAGGGCCTGCCCAACATCGACAGCAGATATGTGCTTCCGACTATTTTGCGTGCAGCCAATGCGCGCTCCAATGGCGGCATAATTGGGACAGTGACTGGTGCGGACCCGCGCTTGCCAGGCATCCAGGACAGGCTGGCAATGCCGTCCCTGACCGTCTCATTGCCGCGCCCTAACTTCACCACATCATCGATCCGGCACGCGGTGAACATGAACAGCGTCAGCGCAAGGTGTGGAACCGTCCCGATTGGGTGTGTGCTGCGGAATTGTTTCATGTCGGAAACACTCCAAGGAGTGGCCCCTTTGCCGCGATTGATCATGCTGATCGCAGTCGCCGGGTTTTCGGTCACATAACCTTGGTCCATTCCCCATGCGTAGAGAGCGCGAATGGCCTTGACCATATTGTCGGCGGCACCTGGCGTTGCGGTCATGGCGTCCCGGATCCGTACCACGATGAGACGCGGCATGTTCATGTCCTTCGTCCCGTACAACGCTCGCAGTTTGGTGAAATACATCGCACGCTTGTGGAGCGTTCCCTTGTGCATCCGCGTCAAGCTGCGCATGGCCGAGCGCAGCGCGGTCTGACCCATCCGCTGGCGACTGGTATCCACGGAAAAGGCACGCACAAGGCGGTCCGTCACGCGACGGAAAAGAACCTCATCGAGCCCTTCGGCGATGAAAAGAAGGCGATAATTCCGCAAGGTCTTCTCGCAGAAATAACA
>CAIYZT010000265.1 GCA_903930735.1 uncultured Paracoccaceae bacterium
CAAGATCCTGGCCCACCTAAGGGCGCTGCTTGCGCTGATCATCGGCGCAATCCTGTCGCCCCTTCGCGCGACAGGACCGGCCCAAATACCCGCCGAAACCGCCTGATCAGGTTATTCAGGCCGAACTCATTACCATTGCCACCGTACAAACTGTCGAGGCCGTCCCCACCGTTGATAATGTCGGAATCATTACCACCATCACGGAAGTCGCCCCCGTTGCCGCCCGACAAACTATCGTTTCCTGCGCCGCCGTAAAATTGGTCAGTGCCACCACCCCCTGACAAAGTGTCGTTGCCATTGCCGCCTAGAACGACAATCCCTCCCCCGAGTGCCGATGCCTGGGCCTTAGCCGCCTTGAATACATCATTGCCGCCCAAAAGATCGATTTTTTTTGTATCGCTCTCAGCGCTGTCGTAGGGTAAGTATGAAACCGTCTCCAGCCCGGAAAAATCGAAACGATCGTTGTTTGCGGTGCCTTGAAGGTTAACGTCTTCGAGCATAAGCATCTCGACCGATTGCGAGGCCGCCAAATTCAATTTGGACGCCGAATAAACAGTGGTTCCCAGCTGCCAAACATCAAAAAGGTAGACCGTGTCGTAACCGCTGCTGCCAATAAAAGTCAGCTCGTCAAGGTTGTTGAAGGTTACCCCCAAGTTATCATCGTCACCTCCGCCATTCAAGGTATCTCGGCCTTGATCAGCGATCAGGATATCTGTTCCACCGCCCCCGATAAGGGAATCGTTGCCCTTTACGGTCCAGTCATAGGGAACAGGGGCGGGCAATTCGGCGTCATCGCCGTTAAGTAAGGAGTTGAGATAGTTTGCGTTGGCAAAGTCGCCGATTAATATATTATAGCCCGCGTCCCCTTTTATCGTATCATTCCCACCCATTCCGATCACGAAGGGTTTGGCTTCGCTCACCGTAAGTGTTTGGCTGGACGAGGATCAAAACAGCATGAAGACTTTGTAGTCAAAAATGGGCTGAACCGCCTTCGCGGCGGGCCCCACCGGGTCAACGGCACCCAGGCCTACTTCGATCAAATCTGCAAATCCTGACGTCACAATAGTCTCCCAGACACAATGCTATCGTCAGAAGATCAGTCGGGAGATATCTTGTCAACTCAGGGTGTTTATCTTCTGGAAATCTGCAAAAAAATGGGCGGCCCCATAGGCCGCCCGCTATTTTTTATTACTGAAAAATCACCCCGCCGCAGCCGGCTCTTTCTTTTTCGGCTCGACATGGACAATCAATGGCTTGGCCCCGTTATTGACCGCCTCTTCATTCACCACGACTTCTTCGATGCCCTCAAGGCCCGGCAATTCGAACATGGTATCGAGCAGGATATCTTCCATGATCGAGCGCAGCCCCCGCGCACCGGTTTTCCGCTTGATCGCCCGCTTGGCGATCGCTGCCAGGGCGTCGGTGGTAAAGGACAGCTTGACGCCTTCGATCTCGAACAGGCGTTGGTACTGCTTGACCAAAGCGTTCTTGGGTTCTGTCAGGATGGTGATCAGGGCCGGCTCGTCCAGATCGGTCAGAGTGGCGATCACCGGCAGGCGCCCGACAAATTCCGGGATCAGGCCGAATTTCAGCAGATCTTCTGGCTCAAGCTCTTGAAACAACTCGCCAACGCCGCGCGCATCGGGGTCTTTCACATCTGCGCCAAAGCCGATGCCCGATCCTTTGGAGCGCTGCGCGATGATCTTTTCGAGGCCGGCAAAGGCGCCGCCGCAGATGAAAAGGATGTTGGTCGTATCCACCTGCAGGAATTCCTGCTGCGGATGCTTGCGTCCGCCCTGCGGCGGAACCGAGGCCACGGTCCCTTCCATGATTTTCAATAGCGCCTGTTGCACACCCTCGCCCGAGACGTCCCGCGTGATCGAGGGATTGTCAGACTTGCGGGTGATCTTGTCGACCTCGTCGATATAGACGATGCCGCGCTGCGCCCGTTCGACATTATACTCGGAGGCCTGCAACAGCTTGAGGATGATGTTTTCCACATCCTCGCCGACATAGCCGGCCTCGGTCAGCGTGGTCGCATCGGCCATGGTGAAAGGCACGTCCAGAATCCGCGCCAGGGTTTGCGCCAGCAAAGTCTTGCCCGTTCCCGTCGGCCCGATCAGCAGGATGTTGGACTTCGCCAGTTCCACATCGGTTTTGGACGAATGGTTCAGACGCTTGTAATGGTTGTGCACGGCGACCGAGAGCACGCGCTTGGCATGCATCTGGCCGACGACATAATCGTCCAGAACCTTGCAGATATCGCGCGGCGTTGGCACCCCGTCCGAAGATTTCAGACCGGTGGTCTTGGTCTCTTCGCGGATGATATCCATGCATAGTTCGACGCATTCATCACAGATGAACACCGTCGGTCCCGCGATCAGCTTGCGCACCTCGTGCTGGCTCTTGCCGCAAAAAGAGCAGTAAAGCGTGTTCTTGCTGTCGCTGCCGGTGTGAGTAGCCATCGGTATCCTCTGCGCTCCGCCTCTGGGGCGTTTAAGGGAAGTCTAAGCCAAGGCCCGCGCCTCCACAATCTGAAATTGGTCCGGGGCAAGTGCCCCCGGACTGAAGGCCTATTTCGGAGCGTCTTCCTTGCCCCGGTTTTCCAAAATCTCGTCGATCAAACCCCATTCTTTGGCATCTTCGGCCGACATGAAATTGTCGCGCTCCAGCCCCGCCTCGACCTTGGCCAGATCATTTCCGGTGTGTTTGACGTAAATGTCATTCAAACGCCGTTTCAGCTTTTGCGTCTCTGCGGCGTGAATCATGATGTCGGTCGCCTGCCCCTGATAGCCGCCCGAGGGCTGGTGCACCATCACGCGGCTGTTGGGCAAGGAAAAGCGCATGCCCTTGTGGCCCGCCGTCAAGAGCAGCGATCCCATCGAGGCCGCCTGCCCGATGACCAAAGTCGAAACCTTGGGCCGGATGTATTGCATCGTGTCATAGATCGACAGGCCGGAGGTCACAACACCGCCTGGGCTGTTGATATACATTGAGATTTCCTTGGACGGATTCTCCGCCTCAAGGAACAAAAGCTGGGCGCAGATCACGCTCGACATGCCGTCATGCACTGGGCCGGCGAGGAAAATGATCCGCTCCTTCAGCAGCCGCGAATAGATGTCATAGGACCGCTCGCCCCGGCTGGTCTGCTCGACGACCATCGGGATCAGCGTGTTCATATAGGTATCAATCGGATCGCGCATCTGTCCTCGCCCTTCGCTCTTGTTACATGTGTAACGCCACTTGGTTGCCAGAGTCTTAGTGCCGCGATCAGGGGGCCGCAAGGGCAGCTCCGATCAAATCACCGCCGGGCGGGCCGTCTGGGCGGCGATAACCTGCTCCAGCAGGCTGCCGGCCGGCAGCACTGGCAAAACCATAGGCAGGCGCGACAAGGTCCGCGCCTCGGCCGGATCAAGGCCGAGCCCGCAAAGCAGAATCTCGGCCGCCTGTTCGGCAAAATCCGGCGCGGCCCGCCCGCAGGTCATCTCATGGATCGCGCCCACGGCAAGCCCGCCGATCAAAGTAAGATATAATTCACGCGGGCGCGGCAAAAACCGCCCGGTCCGCAGCCCCTCGTCCACATTTGGGCCGACCATCCGGAAAAAGGCATGCGACGGGTCACTGATCGGCCAGCCAGCCCGCACAATAAAGCCGCCAAGCTTGGGACAAATCCCAACAAGGCCCAGGATCGCGCGCAGGCCCAAGGCGGCCCGAACCGCCGGGTCTTCTTGTGCGAGGGTCAACTGATTGACCGCGGTGATCATGTCGTCAGCCAGTTGCACGGCCAGTTCGCGGACAAGATCGGCGGGGGCCGCGTAATACTTGTAAAAAGTCCCGCGTGAGACCGCAGCCGCGCGAATGATGTCGTCAATCACCGCCCCTTCCGGCCCGACAGTGGCCAAAAGCGTCAGCGAAGACTGCTGCAAATGCCGGCGCATCCGGTCGCGCCGCCCAGCCGCGACCCGGATCCGGTGATCAGCTTCTTCCACATTCACCTCCATATTGACATATTTGTCATTATGATAATTATGTCATTATGACTGATCCAAACCTCGTTTCCAACCCCGCACCGGAGCTTCACCATGCCAAATCGCTTCCTTTGGGCCCTGATCGGCCTGACCGCAGTCTTTTCCATCCTTAAACCCATAATCCTCGGCACCAGTTTAGACCCGCTCGTCCCCTTGATCTCGATCCTCGCGCCCATTTTGTTCGTGCTGTTCCACGCCCCGCGCACCATAGGTTGGACAAGACTTGCCCTGTTTTTCGCCCTGACCTGTGTCATCAGCTGGTCCTATGAAAGCCTGTCGATTGCCACCGGATTCCCCTTTGGCAACTATCACTACACCGATAATCTAGGCCCGAAACTGGGAACCGTTCCGCTGCTGATCATGCCCGCCTATTTTGGCGTTTGCTATATCTGCTGGCTGATTTCCGAGCTTTTGACCGACCTGCGCTTGCCGGGTAGACCTGCGGCGCTGGCTTTGTCCGTCGTCGCATCCTTTGTCATGGTGGTCTGGGATCTGTCGATGGACCCGGCCCGCGCCACGGTCGCTCAGGCCTGGATCTGGCATGATGGCGGGGCCTATTTCGGCGTGCCCTTGGTGAATTTCGCCGGCTGGTTCCTGTGCGTGCTGACGATTTTTCTGGCCTATTCGGCGGTTTCGGACCGTGTGAGACAGACCGAGCCGCGCAGCTTTGGCAGCCGCGATGCCCTGCCGATCGGGCTATACGCCGCCTTGTTTGCCGAGTTTGCTGCAAACATCTTCTGGCCCCACAGCGGCACCGTTGCCGATGCTGCCGGCCAGATCTGGAGCCTTGACGTCCTCTACCAAACCTTGGGGTTGGTTTCCTGCTTTACCATGGGATTCGTGATCGTCATGTCGCTGGTGAAACTGCGCTCCAAGGCCAAAGCCTGACGGGCACAAAGGGGCGCTTTTGGCGCCCCTTCCTTATCTATTTGCCGTTAGGTCCACATCAAACTCAGAACGCTCAATTCCCGCTCCCAAAGCGCCGCTTTGCCAACAAGACCCGCGCCCCCGCAGTGATCAGACAAAGCCCGCCGAAAACCCAAGCCATCGGTTGGAAATACCCGGGCCAAAGGCACAGCGCCGCAAAGAACAGTACCGTCTCTGTCCCTTCCAAGAGCCCGGCAGAGTAGTACAGTGTCTTTTCGCCCTGCGCCGCCGTTTGCAGCCCCCGCTTTTCCGCCAAAATCGCGTATCCCAAAAACGATGCCCCGTTCACATAAAACGCGGCCAGCAAGAATGCCCCCGCCGCGCCATTGGCCGGTTCGCGAAGGACAAGGGCCAGCGGCACCGCAGCGTAAAACACCATATCGCAGACAATATCCAGATAGCCGCCGAAATCAGTCTTTTCCGTTGCCCGCGCCACCGCCCCGTCCAGCCCATCCGCGATTCGCCCCGCAAACAGCGGTAACAGCGCCGCCCAGCCCGACCCGCCCAAGGCCAGCACCAACGCCGCCAGCAGCCCAAAGAGCAGCCCCGCCCCGGTGACCTGCGCCGCCGTCACGCCGCGCGCCGCCAGTTGCCGCCCCGCCACATTCAGCGGCGGATCGATAAAGCGCCGCATCATCCCGTCCAGCATCAATTCCCCTTCACCAAGCCCGCGCTACCTTGGCAGCACCAGTTCCGCCTTCAAGCCGCCCAAAGCCTCCGACACCCCAAGACGCAGCGATCCGCCGTGCGAGCGCGCCACATCCGCCGCAATCGACAGGCCGAGGCCCACCCCGCCGCCATGATTCGGATCGCGCGCAGCATCCAGCCGCTGAAAAGGCTCCATCGCCAATTCGCGCAACTCGGGCGCGATCCCCGGACCATCATCCTCAATCACGAAACTCGTCACCGCCCCCGATTGGCGCAACGACAGCCGCACCTTTTTGCCGTGCCGCGCCGCATTCGAGGCCAAATTCTCAAGCGCCCGCGCCACCGCCTCGCGCCGCAGCCGTACCGGAGCAACGCTTGTCCCCTCCCATTCAACGTCGGCTCCTAGCCGCCGGGTGCGTAGCGCAAGATCCTGGACCAAAGCCGCCGGATCGGTCTCGGCGGTCTCTTCCATCGCGTCGCCGCGCACAAAGGCCAGAAAGCTATCAACCAGCCGCTCCATATCCGCGACATCCTGCTTCAGATCGCGGGTTTCCTGATCCTCGGCCAGAAAGGCCAGCCCCAGTTTGATGCGCGTCAAAGGCGCGCGCAGATCATGGCTGACCCCGGACAGCATCAGGGTCCGGCTTTCGATCTGCCGCTCGATCCGCGCCCGCATCGCCAGAAACGCCGCCCCTGCCGCCCGCACCTCGGCAGCGCCGCGCGGCCGGTAGGGCAAGGTCTCGCCCCGGCCAAAAGCCTCGGCCGCCGCCGCCAGCCGCGTGATCGGCGTGACCTGATTGCGCAGGAAAACATAGGCGACCGCGGTCATCAGAACCGAGGCGAGGATCATCACCGTCAGCAGCTGATGCGGGTTCGACGCCGACACCCGGCTGCGCGCGAAATCAATTTCCAGCTGCCGCCCGCTGCTCAAGGCAATCCAAACCCGCACTTGGCGGGGATCGCTCATCAGATCGACCCGCTGATAGCCCGGCAGGCCCTCTTCCAGCACCGCCGACATGGCCCTTCCCGACCAGTCAAGGAACCCGATCTGGGTGCCGTGCGGCCCCGCATCCGGCAGCTGAACCTGCGCCTGCATTTGCAACGCATTGGCCAATGCCCCCGCCGCCAGCCCCGCCGCCTCATCCGTCGGCGCGGCCCCCACGGCCGAAAGGATATACTGCAACTCGACCAATATTGAGCGCGTCATCTGCCGCGTCACACCCTCATAATGGCGCTGGATAAAGGCGACCGAGACCACCATCTGGATCACCACAATGGGAACGATCAGGATCAGCGCTGCCCGGCCATAAAGACCGCGAGGCAAAAAGGATTTCAAAAGCTGCCGCATCGGGGCAGACTAGCGATCCGGGAAGCCAAGGGAAAGACCGCAGAATGAACAGGGGCACGAGCCTGCAATTGCTGGAGCCTGACCTGCGCCGGGTCCGGGCCAACAACCAATCGGCGCTGACCGGCACCGGTACCAATACCTATCTTTTGGGGCGGGGCGAGGTGATCGTCATCGACCCCGGCCCGGATTTGCCCTCACATCTGGAGAACATCCGCGCCGCGCTTGCTCCGGGCGAGACGATCTGCGCCATTCTCGTCACCCATTGCCATCTGGACCATTCGGCCCTCGCCGGCCCGCTGTCAGCCCTGACCGGCGCCCCTACTTATGCCTTCGGCCCGGCCCATTCCGGACGCTCCCAGGGGATGCAGGCCCTCGCCGCTGCCGGAATGCCCAGCGGCGCGGAGGGCTTTGACCAGCAGTTTACGCCCGATCACAGGCTGAGCGATGGCCAAACCCTGACCCTCGGCGGGGTGCAGATCGAGGCCCTGCACACCCCCGGCCACACCGGCTGCCATCTGTCCTTTGCCCACCAGGGACGCCTGTTCAGCGGCGATCATGTGATGGGCTGGTCAACTTCGCTGATTTCACCGCCCGATGGCGACATGACGGCCTATTTGGATAGTCTCGCCCTGCTGCAAAACCGCGCTTGGACCACCGCCTATCCCGGCCACGGCGCGCCTATCCTCCAACCCGCGCAGCGCCTTGAAGCCCTGATGATGCACCGCCTCGCCCGCCAGGCCGCTCTTACCGCCCGCCTCGGCCCCCGACCCGCCACCATCCCCGAGCTGGCCCGCGCAATCTACACCGACCTGTCCCCCCAGCTTCTGCCAGCGGCCGAACGCAACCTCTTGGCCCACCTCATCAAACTCTGGCAAGACGGCAAAGTCAGCGCTGCTCCCTCCCCGACCCCTACCGCCCGCTACACCCGGAAACTTTAGCCCCGCTTTTTTACCGAACGCCCCTTTACGCCCCCCCAGCCCCTTGCTATAGACCACCCGTGTTCCGGCGTAGCTCAGCGGTAGAGCAGTTGACTGTTAATCAATTTGTCGTAGGTTCGATCCCTACCGCCGGAGCCAAAAATATCTGCTATGTCAAATAGTTAAGCGCGCGGTAATCTGGCCCGCTACCTATTTGCTTGACCTTGTCACCGGATTTGTCACTGGATGGCACCATCCAGTGACGTTGCCCCCTCCATTTAGTCCATTTTGAGATAGACTCTGGCCCAGCCGAAAGTACCGGAGAAAAAGCTCAACCAGTTTACCGAAGACCACATCTTCGGCATTCTGAAAGAGTGTCAACGGCGGAGTAAAATCCTGCCACTGGGCGGCGCAAAGGTCGGCCACGGTAGCGGCGGGATAATCCTGCTTCGGGCGGCGTAAAAACCGGCCACTTTGCTTTTCGTGCAGCAGCATGGAGGGCTTGGAGATCTACACCGTGGAACTTTATCTGAAGGTTCGTCTGGCCTTGCCCTCCAAGGCGCCCGCTCACTGGGTATGGCGATGCCCCAGACGGCTGGGGCGGCGCAGATGATGCAGGTCTTGCAGGCGCATGGCTGGGATCAACTGGACCACTCGGCCTTGGTCAAGGCTTTCGAGCTGATGGCCGACCACGAATTGGCCCCGGAAGGCCCGCAGGCGTGACGCCCGAAGCCCTGCTGCGTGCCCTCTTTGACAGGGCGGTTGAACGCGCCATGCCTGGCCACCTTCTGCCGGGCCACTTGCCCGCTCCGCCCAAAGGGAGGACGGTCGTCGTCGGCGCGGGCAAGGCGGCGGCGGCGATGGCCTTTGCTGTTGAGGAGGCTTGGCCTGTGGCTGCCCCCCTCTCGGGCCTAGTCGTCACCCGATACGGCCATGTCCCGAGGGCCACCGCCGCCAGGCGCGGAGCCATCGCGATTGCCGAGGCGCGCCACCCCGTGCCGGACGCGGCTGGCGTCGCGGCAACTGCCCAGATGCTTGGCCATCTGCAAGGCCTGACCGAGGACTACCTCGTGATAGCCCTAATCTCCGGCGGGGCTTCGGCGCTGATGGTCTCCCCGACAGAGGGGCTGACTTTGGCCGACAAGCAGGCGGTCAACGCAGGCCTTCTGGCCTCCGGTGCGCCGATTTCGCAGATGAACGTTGTGCGCAAGCACCTGAGCCGCGTGAAGGGCGGGCAACTTGCCGCTGCGGCCTGGCCTGCGCCGGTACTGAGCTTGATGATCTCTGAAGTGCCGGGGAATGATCCGGCCCTGATCGGCTCTGGGCCCACCGTCGGGGATGACAGCACCCCGGCCGATGCGCTCGCCATCCTGGATCGCTGGAAGATCGCCGTTCCCACGCAAGTCCGCTCCGCCCTTGCTGGACCTCGCCGCGTGCTTGCGCCAACGGATGCAAGGTTGTCGCGGGTGACCAACCGGATCATCGCCGCCCCCGCGCAATCGCTGGACGCCGCAGCAGAACTGGCGCGGGTCCAAGGCCTTGAGGTTCGACAATTGGGCGATGCGCTGGAAGGCGAAGCTCGCGACGTGGCCCGCGATCATGCAGCCTTGGCACGCAAAGCCCAATCGGCTCTGAAGCCTGGCGCAAGGCCGGTGATCCTATTGTCGGGCGGAAAATTGACAGTGACGCGCCGGGGCGACGGCATCGGCGGTCCGAATGCCGAATACAAGCGGTACGTTTCATTGTCGTTCCTCCCGGTTAGACGTGACCCGCTGCCCCGATTTGGGGGCTGGCGGAAGATAATTCAGAGAATGGATTTCAAGTAGGCGTGGGCGCGCCGGGCCATGTCATCGGGCTCGACGTTGCGGCGGTTGAAGCCGATCTCCATCGCCAGATAGCCGCCGTAGCCAACGTCACGCAGCGCCTGGATCAGCGACACATAGTCCACCACACCGCTGCCTGGTGCATCGCGGTTCTGGTCGGCAAGGTGAACGTGTTTCAGCCGCGCGCCAAGCCGGTAGACATAGTCGCTCGGCACTTCGTTGCGGTAAAGCGTGTGATAGGTGTCGAACATCGCGCCCACGTTCGGGCGGTCGACGGCGTCCATCAGGGCGATGACCTCGTCGCAGGAATCGATCAGATTGCTGTCGGCCGAAGTCGGCTCGACAACGACACTGACGCCAGACGCGGCCGCATAATCGGCGACTTCGGCCAGCGCGGCTGTCGTCCACTCCAGCGCCTGCGGCCGCGCTGTCCCGAACACCTGCCAACCGGCGACGTAGAGCAGCTTCGGAGAACCCCACGCGGCGCACAGGTCGGTGACCTTCTTGTACATGTCGATGGCGGCAGCACGCTCGGGCGCGTCAGGGGACGCGACGTTATAACCAGCGCCGCCACCGGGTGCTGGCAGCATGCTCGACACTTTGATCCCTTCGCCGTCAAGCACACGGCGAATTTCGTTACGGCGTTCAGTGCTCAGATAATCGGGGAACGCATGCGGAGCCGCGGCCCCGATCTCGATCCCATCATAGCCGATGCGAGCGAGGCGTTTGATGACCTCTTCCAGCGGATAGGATGGCACCCAGACCGGGAAGCCCGAGTAGACCCAAGTGTTTAAAGCAAGTTTCATCATTCCCTCCCAAGACATCGTTCGCGTTCGATGAGCCACCGACGTGGCGGATAGACCGCACCCTTCCCCGGTGGACCCCGGAGAATCACCCTCGGGCACAAGTGGACGATAGGGGGCGAAGCCGTGGCCGGAACCAGCTAAGTTGTCCAATTTGGACATTGCAGGGGTGGGCGTCCAAAACGGACATGTGGACTGAGCCCCCTGCATTCGGGTAGGACACAAGCACCAAACCGGTCGGACAGCCCGGGTTCCGTCGCCAAAGATGAAAAGGGCACCACGATGATCGAACCGAACGGAGGCAGCCGCCGTCGCACAGCGGATGAACGTCCAGAGGGTCCGTACGAGCTCGACGACGGGCAGTCGGCCGACCAGAAGGCGATCCGCGACGAACAGGTTCGCTACGTCGATTTCGTCGCCCACATTTACGACGAGGCCGAAACACTGCTAGGTCCGACCGGCAGCCAGCGCGAGATGCGCATGATCCTGCACCTGATTGCCAGCCATTTTGACGGCCATCTGGTGACAAGCTCTTCGCTCGCCGCTGCGTCGGGTCTGACTTACGGGACGGCGCTTCGGACCATTGAAGACCTGCGCGAGCGCGGCTTGATTGTGCTGCGTGCGCGGACGGCCTCGGGGCGGTCGCAATCGTTGCACCCGTCAGCCGGGCTGCTTGCACGGTGGCGTCAGTTTGCTTATCGCGGCGACGTGCTCATGCGCGGCACCCTGCGCAAGGAGGCTTCGCCGAGGCCGCGCCGGACCGTGCCGCCGGCGGTCCTGCCCCCGCCGGCTGCTCTTGAAACCAAGCTGAGCCTCGGGCGCGGCCTGCGGGTCCTTGTCCATGCCGATCCTACTTTCATGGCGATGCTGAACCTCAAGCGTCAGTTCGAGATGATACTTGGGACCAGCATCGAAAGCCGGGCTCACTCCATCGACCGGCTGAGGGCTGAATTGATTATCAACGCGCAAAGGGCAGTGTCCCTTTATGACATTGTCGCCGTCGACCTGCCGTGGTTCGGCGAGATGGCAGACGAAGGTCGCCTGTTGCCGCTGGATGCACTGATTGCCGAAACCGGGTTCGATCAGTCCGACATTTATCCCGACGCGCTGGCCAGTTCATCGTGGCAGGGCGTGCAGTACGGAGTACCGATCATGGTGTCTGGCGAGATCCTTGTCTACCGCAAGGACCTGCTGGCCGCCGCCGGACTGAAGCCGCCGCGGACCGTCGAACAGACGTTGGCGGTTGCGCGGGCCCTGCACGACCCCAAGGCGGGACTGGCAGGGATCAGCTGGAACGGCGGTCGCGGCACCCCCCTTGGCCACACCTTCATGATGATCATGAGCGCCTTCGGGCAGCCGATCATCGATCTGCGGCCCACCGCCGATGGCTTTGACGCCGAAAACGTTTCGCCCGCCAACATGCGCCCGATGTTCCAAGCCGACGCGGCGCGGCAGACGGTGGAATATCTACTGGATCTGCTGGTCGTGTCGCCGCCCGGCATCTTGTGGATGACCTGGTATGACCGCGCGCGCACCTACGCCCGGGGAAGCGCTGCGATGGCCTATTCTCATTCGATTCTGGCGCCAGTTCACGAAACCGACCAAACCTCTCCCGCACATCTTTGCACCGGTTACGCCCCGCATCCGACGGGTCCCAAAGGACGGCCGATTGTTCCGATGGGCGGCTATTCGCTGACCATCCCGGCCAACATCGCCACCAATCGCATCAGTGAGGTCTGGCGAGCGCTCCAGACCCTCACCACCGCGTCAGCGACCAAGCTCTATCTTGCCAACGGCAGCCTTGCGAGCCCCAGAAGCAGCGTCAGCCGCGATCCGGAGGTGGCGGCATTGTCGCCATTGATTTCAGCCGTGGACGATATGGCGCGGCAGGGGTACCTGCGGATGTGGCCGCGCCCTCCGGTGCCCGGCATCGCTGACCTCATAGCCATCGCAGGCGAAGAGATTCACGACATTCTGACAGGCATGAAAACTACCCGCGAAGCGCTTGCGACAGCGGAGCACCGTGCCGAGTTGCTGCTGCAGTCTCGGCGCGACCTGTAGGGGACGCGTCGCTTGCGAAAACATCAGCTTTATGTGGTTATCTGGACGGGTGCAGTCACGGTGTCAGGCCGAGCGAGCGCAAAACCTCTCGCGGGGCGGGTTTTCTCCAGATGATCTGGAAGCTGTCGGCCACATTGTCGCGCGTCACAGGGACTCCGGGCAAGGCGATCCAGGCAGGAATTGTGCGGCCCAGAAGGGCAAGGATTGTGGTCCGGGCGGCGACCACGCCCTGTTGAAAGGGCTGCTGGGCCGCAACACTGACAAAAGGTTTGCCTGTGGCCAAAGAAATGGCGACATCTTCGCCAAGATCAACGGTCGCAATCACAATCGAGCGGCCAGCTTCCGCGAACCGGGTTGACACCGCCATTGCAGGCGTGTCCCAAACGACAAAGAACGCGGAAATCTCGGGATGATCCGCGATCAGCCGCTCGGCCAGATCGGCCGCTTCGTCCACCGCGCCGAACCGCAGCACATGGGTTTGCACGTCAGACCGGTTTGCCTGCATCCAGTTGGTGAAAGCAATCTCGCGCTCGTTGGTGGCGAAGAAATCAGCGGCAAAGCCAAGGACGCCGACCGCCGCCCCTTGGGCCAGATGAGGCGCAAGCCCCGCAGCCGCCATCCTGCCAAGACCGAAATTGTCCGATGAGACGAGCGAGGTGTAATGCGAGCCGGGCAAAAGGCCGGTCGGCACATTTTCAAGCAGCACCAGACGGATGCCCGCCGCCGAGACCCGCCCGAAGGCCGCCGCAACCTGTTCGTTCGCCACCGGCAGGGCCACGATCGCATCAGGATTCGCTGCGATCAGCCGATCCAGTTCGGCCACCTGCCGATCCGCCGAAAATCCGCAATCGACCACCTCGGTGACCACCACTCCGCAATCACCGAAGACGCCCAGCATCCCGGAAATCTGCAGCCGGGTCCAATCGCCGTCCAGCGTATGCAGCACGATGGCCACCCGTCTGGTTGCCGCCTTGACGGCGGCGATATCCTCGGGCAGCAGGCTGACCCGTTCCGGCGGAGCTGCGCGTTCGCCATGGGGGCCAAGTCCGGAAATCGTCACGGTGCAATCCTTTCCTGCACGGATGGCGGTGCTGCGACCGATTGCGGCACCTCGGCAATCTGCGCGCGCGCGCAATAGGCGGCGAAATCGGGATGCAGGGTCGGTTTGCCCTGAATGATCCAGTCTTTTAGGAAGGCAGGCGCAAAGATCGCCTCGGATGCCACGCGCGCCGCGCCCACCAACCCCGCCGAACTGCCCATCTGCGAACGGATGATGCGCAGATCGCGCGTGACCAGCGGGTGAGACGCACCGTAAACTGCCTCACGGATCCCTGCCAGCAAGATGTCGTTGGTCTGGGCCAGTGTGCCCGACATGACGATCAAGTCGGGGTTCAGCGCATTGGCCAGGGTTGCGACGACCTGCCCGATCAGATGCCCCGACTTGGACAGGATCGCCACGGCGGCGGGATCGCCGATCTGCGCGGCCTGTGACACTTCGATGGGGGTGATCTCGCTACCGCGCCGCAAGAGATCGGCCAGAACCGGACTGCGACCTGTGTCCGCCGCCGCCCGTCCTTCGCGCTGGATCATGTCCGAGCCCGCCATCGCATCCAGGGTGCCGGTCAGCCCGTCCGATTGCACCGGAAGCGCACCGATCAGGCCCGCCGCCCCCTGCGCGCCGCGATAAAGCTGCCCGTCACACACGATACCCGCGCCGATCCGGCGTCCGACCTTGATGAACAGCATCGACCGCAGGCCGTGCCCTGCACCGGCATGCAACTCTCCCATGGTCATGGTTTCCACGCTGGACCGCATCCAGACCGGCACACCGAACTGGCGGGTCAGGGTTTCGACCAGCGGAAAGTCTGCCCATGCAGGCAGGACCGGGGGGGTGGCGGTCATGAAGGCACCATCGCGCAACGAAGGCACCGTGCCGGGGACCGACAGCGATATGCCCCAAGGGGCCGTGGGGATGCTCTGACGCTCCAGACACCAGCGGAACAAGGTCGCCAGCCGGCTGGCCAAATGTGCGACAGGGGCGGTCAGGTCGGCGGCCTCGTGGTGTTCGGTCAGAAGGTTACCCGACAAGTCGGACACGCCCACGCCAATGGCCGTCTGGTCCAGCGTCGCCACCAGCACCAGCCCGCGCCGGGCCGCAAAGCGCACAAGCCGCGGGGCGCGCCCGCCAGTGGCAAGCCCCAGCTCGCTTTCATCGACAAGGCCCAGATCCGCAAGCAACTGCAGCCGGTCAGCCACCACGGCCCGCCCCAACTCGCTTTCGCGTTCCAATGCCTGCCGGGTGGTCGCGCGCTCGGTACGGATCAGATTCAGGATTTCGACGAGTGAGGGCGCCGCCGTCTCGCTGTTGCGCGGACGACCCTTCCCGCGAGTGCGGCTCGATTCGGCGGTCTCGGCAGCGTGCGGCGACAAATGCCTCTCCTGTGCTCTGCCTTAACACAGATAATAGGGTGTCTTTGGTCGTTCAAGGAAATACTTTTGTCTTAAATCAGCAAAACATAGCTTACATAAGCCTAAATATAGTTGACCTACACTGATTCTGGGCGTAATCACGCTCCTATGGCTTGAGGAGGCCTTGAGGAGGAGCGGTCAGGTGGACAAAGTCCCGCCAGACCCAAAGTGGGGGATTACTGATGGCAGCGTGGAAGCTGGCGTATCACGCCAATTGCTGGGGGCCGCTTGGCGGTAACGCCGTAGGGGTCACTTCGATCACCGAACTCAGCTATCGGACCTTTGGGGCGATGGACCGCGCTTTTGCCGATATCGCTGCGGCTGGCTATGAAGGCGTCGAGCTGTTTGACGGCAACCTGCTGGACTACAGCGCCGCCGCGATGCGCAGCCTTCTGGCCGACAACGGGCTGGCGCTGGTTGCCGCCTATGCCGGCGGGAACTTCATCTTTGACGATATCCTGCCCGAGGAACTTGCCCGTGTGACCCGCGCCGCCGACCGTGCCGCCGAACTGGGTGCGCCACATCTGGTGGTGGGTGGCGGGGCCAAACGCTTTGACGGAATACGCGAGGCGGATTATCACAAGCTGGGCGCGGCGCTGGACCGGGTCAAGGCGATTGCCGATGCCCGTGGCTTGCGCGCGCATTACCACCCGCACCTTTCCACGATTGTCGAAGGTCCGGCCGAGGTTGCCAAGATCTTCGATCTGACCGCAATCGACTTTTGCCCCGACACGGCGCATCTGGCCGCTGCCGGCGGCGATCCTTCGCAACTGATCCGGGATCACGCGCAACGCATCTCGTATGTGCATCTGAAAGGGTTTCAGAAACAGCCCTTCGCCTTCACCCCGCTGGACCGGGGCGATGTGCCCACCGGCCCCATTCTTCAGGCCATGAAAGACGTGGGCTTTGCCGGCTGGGTTTGCACCGAACTTGACGCCTGGGCTGACCCTGCCGAAGGGGCGCGGCTCAGCCGGGAGTATCTGAACCGGGCTATGGCGGTCTGATCCGCACGCCCTTTACCGGGGGTGACCCCTTATCTTCT
Source organism: uncultured Paracoccaceae bacterium (assembly GCA_903930735.1). GTDB lineage: Bacteria > Pseudomonadota > Alphaproteobacteria > Rhodobacterales > Rhodobacteraceae > CAIYZT01. Next base: position 16,067 of record CAIYZT010000265.1, read on the forward strand.
CTGGGAGGAAGAAATTATGCTGAACAGACGTGCCCTTATGGGTTCGGCCACCGCCTTTGCCCTGGTCCTCGGACTGGGTGCCCCGGCCTTTGCCGACCCTGACACCGCTTTGGCCGCTTTGCAGGAAACCGTACTGTCCAAGGGCCCGAATGGCGAAGACCCCTCGGCCCCGTCCACCGTCGTTCTGACCGACGAGGAACTGGCCAAGATCAAGGAGATGGGCGCCACCGCCGCAATTGTCATGCACTACGGTGGCAATGACTGGTCCCGCGCACAGATCAACGGGTTGCAGACTCAGTTCACCGCCATGGGCATCGAGGTGATTGCAGTGACCGATGCGGGCTTCAAACCCGAAAAACAGGTCAGCGACCTTGAAACCATCATGGCGCAGGCGCCCGACATCATCGTGTCGATCCCGACCGATCCCACCGCCACCGCAGCCGCCTACCGGGCCGCTGGTGAAGCGGGTGCAAAGCTTGTGTTCATGGACAACGTGCCGGCGGGCTTTGTCGCTGGCAAAGACTATGTCTCGGTTGTCTCTGCAGACAACTATGGTAACGGCGTCGCTTCGGCGCATCTGATGGCCAAGGCTCTGGGGCCGGATGGCGGGGATATCGGGCTGGTGTTCCACGCCGCCGATTTCTTTGTCACCAAACAGCGCTATGATGCCTTCAAGTCAACGATCGCCAGCGACTATCCCAACATCAAGATCGTGGATGAACAGGGCATCGGCGGGCCGGACTTTTCAGGTGATGCGGAAAAAGCTGCCGGGGCCATGCTGACGGCCAATCCGTCGATCAAGGGCATCTGGGCGGTCTGGGACGTGCCCGCCGAGGGCGTGATCGCCGCAGCGCGCGCTGCGGGCCGCGATGATCTGATCATCACCACCGTCGACCTTGGCGAAAACGTGGCGATCAGCATGGCGCAGGGCGGCTTTATCAAGGGCCTTGGCGCGCAGCGTCCTTATGATGCGGGCGTGGTCGAGGCCAAACTGGCCGGATACGCGCTGCTGGGCAAAGAGGCCCCAGCCTTTGTCGCCTTGCCAGCACTTCCCGTCAGCAAAGACAATTTGCTGGAAGCCTGGACCCAAGTCTATTCCACCGAGGCCACTGATAACATCAAGTCGATGATGCAGTGATCCCTGCCGCGCGGGGGCCATCCCCGCGCGAAACCAGAGCCTTCGGTCCGGCAGATTGCTCCCCGCCCGCCCGAAGGCTCTCCCCATTTCCCGGAGACCGAAAATGACCAAAGTGATGAATGTCGCCATGATCGGCGGCGGGTTCATGGGCAAGGCGCATGCCATGGCCTATGCGTCGATGCCGATGTTCTTCTGGCCTGCCCCGGCCATTCCGCACCGCAAGGTCGTGGTCGATGTCACTGACGGCATGGCCGAAGAGGCGCGTCGTCGGTTCGGTTTTGACGAGGCCAGCAGCGATTGGCGTGCCGTGGTCAACCGCCCGGATATCGACGTGGTTGATATCTGCACCCCCAACAACGTCCATGCCGAAATCGCCATCGCTGCGGCGAAAGCGGGCAAGCACATCATTTGCGAAAAGCCCCTCGCACGCACGGTGGAAGAGGCCCGCGCAATGACCGAGGCGGCGAAGGCCACCGGCATCATCCACATGGTCGCCTTCAACTATCGCCGCACGCCCGCCGTGGCGCTGGCCAAGAAATTCATCGACGAAGGCCGTATAGGCAAGATTCTGAACTTCCGCGGGACCTATTTGCAGGACTGGTCGGCTGATGAGAATGGCCCGCTGTCGTGGCGCTTCCAGAAAAAGATTGCAGGCTCCGGCGCAGTTGGCGATATCGGCACGCATGTGGTCGATCTGGCGCATTATCTGGTTGGCCCCATCGCCGAGGTGATCGCTATGACAAAAACCTACGTGACAACTCGGCCGATCCAGCAGGGCGGGGTGGACAAGCTTGGGGCGTCAGAGAAATCCGCCGACGTCGAGCGCGCGCCGGTGGATGTGGATGACGAGGTGATCTCGATGCTGCGCTTTGCCGGTGGTGCTGTCGGTAGCCTTGAGGCCACGCGCAACGCCTGGGGCCGCAACAACTTCATCACGCTGGAAATTCACGGCACCAAAGGGTCGATCCATTTCAACTATGAACGCCGCGACGAATTGCAGGTGATGTTTGCCGACGATCCGGCGGATGCGCGCGGCTTCCGCACCATTTACACCGGCCCGGCACATCCCTACGGCGGCGGGTTGTGGCCGATCCCCGGTCTGGGCATTGGGTATTCCGAGACGAAGATCGTGGAATGTTTCGATTTCTTCAGCGCCATCGCTTCGGGCAAACAGCCCAGCCCCAACTTTGAAGACGGGTTGTTGACCGAACTGGTGGCGGACGCGATGCTGCGGTCGGGTGAAACCGGCAAGTGGGAAACGGTCAGTTGACCGCCCCCGCCCCGATTGCACCGGCACCTGTTCCCGCCGTCCACATGGTGGGAATTTCCAAATCCTTCGGCGGTGTGCGCGCGTTGGACAATGTCGATCTGGAAGTGCTGACCGGCGAGGTTCATGCTCTGCTGGGCGGCAACGGGGCCGGGAAATCGACCATTCTGAAGGTGCTGAACGGGGTACACATCCCGGACGAAGGCACGGTCGAGGTGGCGGGCCAAAGGCTTGCCGCCCCGACACCAGAGGCCGCCCGGGCGGCTGGGGTGGCGATGAACTTTCAGGAAATGTCGCTGATCCCGACCCTGACCGTCGCGCAAAACGTGTTTCTGACGCGCGAGGCCCGCGATGCGCGCGGCCTGATCGACGACGAAGATTCCATCCGCCGCGCCGCCGCGATCTTTAGCATGCTGGAGGTCGAGGTGAACCCCCGCGCCTTGGTGGGCGATCTTAGCGCCGGGCAAAAGCAGTTGACCGAGATTGCCAAGGCCATCAGTCAGGACGCGCGGGTGCTGATCCTGGACGAACCTTCGACCGCGCTGGCGGTATCAGATGTGGAGCGGCTGTTCGTCTTCTTGCGCAAGCTGACCGCCAAAGGCGTGGCGATCATCTATGTCAGCCACCGGATGGACGAGATTGCCCGTATCGCCGACCGCGCCACTATCCTGCGCGACGGGCGGCATGTGATCACCGCGCCGATAGCTGATCTGCCCATCGATACGATGATAGAACATATCGTCGGCAAACGGTCCAAGGGGCTGGCGGATGTGGCGCGCGGCGGATCGGCGCGAGGTGAAGCCTTGCTGGAGTTGAAAGGTGTGACCGGGCCGCACAAGCCCGATAACATCAGCTTTACCCTGCACCGGGGCGAGGTGCTGGGGCTTGCGGGGCTGCTTGGCTCGGGTCGTTCGGCGCTGGCCCGGGTGATCGCGGGTATCGAGCCTGCGGTGTCGGGCGAAATACGTATCAAGGGCAAACCGGTGCAGATCCGCCGTCCCGCCGATGCGATTGCCCAAGGTGTGGCCTTGGTGCCCGAAGCCCGCGCGACGCAGGGCATCATCCCCGCCCACAGCGTCGCCGAAAACATGGTCATGGCGGTTCTTGGGCGGATCACGAAACGCGGTCTGGTGGACCGCCCCCGCGCGACCGCGATCACCGACAGCATGATCCAGCGCCTTTCGGTCAAGACAGCCAGCCGGGACCATGCCGTGTCCACGCTGTCCGGGGGCAACCAGCAAAAGGTGGTGATCGGCAAATGGCTGGCCACGGACCCTGATATTCTGATCCTTGATGAACCCACGACAGGTATCGACATCGGGTCGAAATCCGAGATTATCCGGCTGGTGCGCGACCTTGCGTCGGCGGGGAAAGGGGTCCTGGTGATCGCGTCCGAGCTCTCGGAGCTGCTTACGGCTTGCGACCGTATTCTGATCATGGCCGATGGCCGCGCGCATCAGATGCTGGACCGATCCGACCTTGACGATCCTGACGAGACCAACCCCGACCATGCCCTGCAAGCCGCCGAGCGGCGTCTGCAGATCGAGATTCAGAAAGCCCTGACCGCAAAGGAGGCCATTCATGGCTAAGCCAATACCTGCCCCCGGCGGGGCCCTGTTCGCCAACTGGCGGCAGAACATCATCTACATCGGCTTTGTCACGATCTTTCTGGTCTTCGCACTGACGCTGAACGACAAGGGGTTCCTCAACCCCAACAACCTGCTGAACATCGTGCGGCAGACGGCGATGATTGCCGTCATGGCAATCGCGATGACCTTCGTTCTGTCGGCTGGCGAGATCGACCTGTCGGTGGGGGCCGTGGCCGGATTGGCGACCGTGACGGTAGCCATGGCCATCAATGTTGCAGGCCCCTTTGGAGGCGTCTGCGCAGGCATTGCGACCGGCCTTGCAGTAGGAATGTTTAACGGCTGGCTGACCACCAGAGTCGGTATTCCGTCCTTTCTGACGACGCTGGCCATGATGGGCATCGCCAAGGGTGTCGCGATGTGGATATCGGACACTGCCGCCGTGCCAATCCTTTCGCCGGGCTATTCCTGGGTGTTTGGCGGCGGGTCTGTTGGGCCGATCCCGGTGCTGTTGTTCTGGATTGCGGCACTGGGTGGAGTGGGGCACATCGTGCTGCGCCGTTCAGGCTTTGGCCGCCGGGTGTTGGCGACCGGTGGCGGGGAAACCGCTGCGCGCTATTCCGGCATCGATACGGCAAACATCAAGTTGAAGGTGCTGGTCTTCTCGTCCTGTGCGGCGGCACTGGCCGGGATGCTTTACGCTGGACGTCTGCAATCTGGCCGCTTCCAACTAGGCGAAGGCGACGAGTTATCTGTCATCGCGGCGGCGGTGCTGGGCGGGACCAGTCTGTTCGGCGGCAAGGGCACCGTGATCGGCACCATCGTTGGCGCCATGATGATCGGGCTGATCAACAACGGCCTGATCCTGTTTGGGCTGGAGTTCAGCCAGCAACTGATCGCGCGAGGCGGGATCATCATCCTCGCCGTCGCCCTCAGCCAGAAGCGATGACATTATGGGACATGTCACCATCATCGGCACCGTCAAAGCAACGCCCGCGACCCGCGACGAGCTTCTTGCACTCCTCGCGGCACAGGTTGCCCCGACCCGGAATGAGCCCGGCTGCATCAACTATGACTTCCATGTCGATGCGGCCGATCCCTGCTGCTTTGTCTTTTATGAGAACTGGCGGAGCCAAGCAGATCTGGACGCGCACTTGGCGATGCCACACCTCGCGCCGCTGTTTTCTCAGCTAGGGCGGCTTTTGGCCGAGCCGGTTAATATCCGGCATCTGACGATGCTATCGGATATTGCCTCGCAGAAATGATGCTGGTCAGCTGGCTCGCTGTCTGCCGCATTCAGGGCACGCTGGAGTCCATGTGGTTTAGGGGGCTATCAGCCCTTGTTCAGGGGCCACAGGCAGAACCTGCGGAAGCGTTTGGATCACTGGAGAGCTCGGAATGTCCCTCAAACTCGGCATGGTGGGTGGCGGCAAGGGTGCCTTCATCGGTGGCGTCCATCGCATTGCGGCGCGACTGGATGGCCATTGGGACCTGGTCGCCGGGGCGTTTTCGTCCGACCCTGAACGGGCGGCGCAATCGGCGGCGGAGCTGGGGATCGCGGCACAGCGCAGCTATGACAGCTTTGCCGCGATGGCAAAGGCCGAGGCGGCGCGACCGGACGGCATTGATGCCGTGGCGATCGTTACGCCCAATCACCTGCATGCCCCGGTCGCCACGGCTTTTCTGCGGGCAGGAATTCCTGTGATCTGCGACAAGCCGGTTGCCACAACTGTCGAAGATGCTGAGGCGCTGGTCAAATTGGTGGCCGAGACCGGCCTGCCCTTTATCCTGACCCAGACCTACACCGGTTATCCGATGGTCCGCGAGGCACGGGCCCTGGTCGCGGCCGGTCGAATCGGTCGCGTCCGTCATGTTCAGGTGGAATATCTACAGGACTGGCTGGCCACGCCGGTCGAGAGTTCGGGTAACAAGCAGGCTGCATGGCGCACCGACCCTACGCAGTCCGGCCCCGGCGGGTGCATCGCCGATATCGGCACCCATGCCTTCAACCTTGCAACTTTCGTAACCGGTCTGGTTCCAAGTGTAGTACTGGCCGATCTGACTGCTTTCGGACCGGACAGGGCTTTGGATGACAATGCAGCGATACTGCTCAGGTTCGGGGAGGGTGCCAAGGGCATGATCTGGGCGAGCCAGGTTGCGCCGGGAGCCAAGAATGGTCTTCGCATCCGCGTGGCCGGCGACGCCGGAGGCCTTCTTTGGGATCACGAACGACCCGACGATCTGGAGTTCACTCCCGTTGGCAAGCCAACGCGAACCCTGCGGCGTGGGGGCGATGGCGTTTTAACACCTGCCCGCCTTCCGGCGGGCCACCCAGAGGGCTATCTTGAAGCTTTCGCCACGCTTTATGCCGAAGCCGCCGGACAAGTGCGTGAGTTTCGCAACGGGACGAAATCAGGCAGGGACATCGTTTTGCCGACCGTCTCGGAAGGGCTGGCGGGCATGCGTTTCATAGCGGCCGGAGTTCGATCAAACAAAGAAGGCGGGATCTGGGTCAGGCTCTGATGCCCGAATTTAAATGATTATTTGCGTACCAATCTGCATGGTTCACATCAGAGTTCGTTAAAGTTCAGTAATACCAACGGCCTTCGCGCGTGACTCTTTGGGGATTCCCAAGCGTTCCGAACTCTGACTCAATGTGGTCCCTTCACGCTTTCCTCCGTTGAATAGGTATGCACAGTCTGCGGCAATCAGGTGTCCCTTGCAATCGGATTCGCCGTGCAGGGCCAAAAAAGTGACCGTTCGGTCACATCAGGCCGTGATCTCCACCCGGACACCCGCCGCCTTTGCTGCGGCCTGCAGCGGTTCTGGCATCGCATCCGTCACGATCCGGGCCAGCCGGGCCATCGGACAGATCTCGAAAACCCCCGCCCGTCCCATCTTGCTGCCATCGGCGAGGATGGTGACCTCATCGGCCTGGGCGACCATGGCGCGGGCGACCTCGGCCTCTTGCGGGTCGATGTCAAAGACCCCGCGTTCGGTCACCGCGGCCACGGTCAAGATCGCCCGCCCGGCCCGCAGCTGGCTGATCTGCGCCACCGCGAGGGGGCCAAGTGTCTCGCGCCCCTCGGCCCGATACTCGCCACCCAGCAGGATGACGCGGTTTCCCTTCTGGCACAGGTCGGCAATATCGGCGGAATTCGTGATCACGATCAGACCGTTAAGCCGCGCGATCTCTTCGGCCAAGAACAGCGTCGTGCTGCCGGTGTCCAAGAAGAGACTGTCGCCCGGCTGCAGCCCCGCCGCCACATGCCGCGCCATGGCTCGCTTGGCCTCGACCGCCTCATGCATGCGCTGAGGAAAGGGGCCCTCGGCCACCGGCTGCGCCCCGCCATGAACCCGCCGCAACAGCCCCGCCCGGTCCAGCCGCGCAAGGTCGCGGCGGATCGTCTCGCGGGAAGCGCCGAGCAACCGGGCCAGATCCTCGACCTCCAGCCGCCCGCCGCCTCTGGCCTGGGTCAGGATCGCATCGCGTCGGGATTCAGGGTTCATCGCTTACCGTTCAAGGAAACATGTTGACCGTTCGGGCATTTGCCCCTAACCATCAAGCCATGAATCGGCCCGGGGGTCAACGCGATGACGGACTATGATGTGGCGGTGATCGGCGCGGGGGTGACCGGGGTCGCAACCGCCCGGCGGCTGGCGCTGGACGGGCGGCGCGTCGTGCTGATCGAAAAGGGCGGCGATATCCTGTCGGGCGCCTCCAAAGCCAACAGCGCCCTGCTGCACACCGGTTTCGACGCGCCCGAGGGCAGCCTGGAGCTGGCCTGCATGCAGGCCGGTCACCGCGCCTTTCTGGGTCTGGCCCAAGCGATGAACCTGCCGGTGCTGAAGACCGGCGCCATGGTCCTGGCCTGGACCGAAGCGCAGGAGGCGGCCCTGCCCGCCATCTTGGCCCAGGCCCATCGCAACGGCGTCACCGACACGCGCCTGATGACCGCCGCCGAGATCCACGCCGCAGAGCCGCATCTGGCCCCGGCCCGCGCCGGCGTCTGGGTGCCCGGCGAATATGTCATCGACCCTTGGTCGCCCTTTCACGGCTATGCCGCGCAGATCCTTGACGCGGGCGGCACGATCCTGCGCAGGACCGAGGTCACGGGCGGCGATTTCGACGGGGCCTGGGACTTGCAGACCTCGAACGGCCCGATCCGGGCGAACCATGTGATCAACTGCGCGGGGCTTTATGGCGACCGGGTGGAAGCGGCATTGCTCGGCCATCAGGATTTCACGATCCGCCCGCGCAAGGGGCAGTTCGTCGTGTTCGACAAGGCCGCTTCGCAGTACCTCAATGCCATCATCCTGCCTGTCCCGGATGCCCGCACCAAAGGCGTCGTCCTGACCCGCACGATCTTTGGCAACCTGCTGGTCGGCCCAACCGCCGAAGAGACCGACGATCGCCACCGCGCCACCACCACGCGGCCCGAGCTTGACGCGCTGATCACCCGCGCCGTCGAAATCCTGCCCGCGCTGCGCGACATGGCCGTCACCGCGACCTATGCGGGGCTGCGCCCGGCGACCGAGTTCAAGGAGTACCGCATCCGCCATGAGCCCAGGCGGAATTGGGTCACGGTGGGCGGCATCCGGTCGACGGGGCTGACGGCCAGCCTTGGGATCGCGCAGCATGTGGCAGGGCTTTTGGGGGCAACGGGCGCCGAGCCCCCCGGCCCGGCGATGCCCAACCTGGCCGAACACCTGCCCCGCGATCACCAGACCCCGGGTTGGGGCGAGATCGTCTGTAACTGCGAGATGGTGACCCGGCGCGAGATCGAGGCGGCCTTTGCCAGCCCCCTGCCGCCCGGCGACCTGGGCGGACTGAAGCGGCGGACAAGGGCCATGATGGGGCGCTGTCAGGGCTTCAACTGCCAGGGCCGGATCACCGAACTGACGAAGGGGAGGTTCGCATGAGGGTTCTGGTGGTGGGCTCTGGCCCTGCGGGGCTTGCGGCGGCAAAGACCCTGGCCCTTGCCGGGGCCGAGGTGACGGTGGTCGAACGTCAGACCATGGCGGGCGGCGTGCCAAGGCTCTGCGGCCACTCGCCCTATGGGATGCGGGAGTTTCACCGGATCATGGGCGGCGCGGCCTATGCCGAGCGCCTTTCGCGTCAAGCGACGCAGGCCGGCGCGCGCATCCTGACGCGCCATGCGGTCACCGCCATCGACGACCGGGTCCACCTTTCGACGCCCGACGGCCCCCTGACCCTGACGCCTGACCGCATCCTTCTGGCGACCGGCGCACGTGAGGCCTCTCGCGCCGAACGCCTGCTTCCGGGCGAGCGGCCGCAAGGCATCCTGACCACCGGCGCCCTGCAAGACCTGTGGTTCGCGCGCGGCATCACGCCCTTTCGCCGCCCGGTGATCCTGGGGAGCGAACTGGTTGCCATGTCGGCCATCCTGACCTGCCGCGAGGCCGGAGCGCGGCCCGTGGCCCTGGTGGACAGTGGCCCGATGATCGCCCGCGCGCCCTTCCGCTGGCTGCCCCGGGTTCTGGGCCTCCCGCTGCATCTGGGCGCGACCATCGAGGATATCATCGCCACCGACGGCCAGATCAGCCGCCTGGTGATCCGCAAGGGCGAGACTTTGCGGGACATCGCCTGCGACGGGCTGATCCTGACCGGGCAATTTCGCCCCGAGGCCGGTCTGGCCCGGATGGCCGGGCTGCTGATCGACCCCGCGACCATGGGCCCGGTGACCGACCAGCACGGCCGCACCTCACGGCCCGAGATCTTCGCAGCGGGCAACCTGCTGCGCGGGATCGAGACGGCGGGCCATTGCTGGGCCGAGGGTCGCCGGATCGCCCGGGCAATGCTGGACGACCCTGCGCCTTCTACGCTGGAGCTGCGCCCCGGCCCCGGCCTGCGCTATGTCACGCCGCAAAGGCTGGGGCCGGATGCGGTCCTGAACCTGCGGCTGGACCGGGCGGCGCGGGGCACTTTGACCCTGACTGACGCAAAAGGGCGGCGGCTGGCCAGCCTTCAGACCGGCTCCGCGCCGGAACGGAGGGTGACATTCGACCTGCGGGGGGTAAACCTTGACGGCGCGCATGGCCCGCTGACCGTGACGATGGAGGCATGATGCGGATCCTTGCGCTGGACCAGGGGACGACCTCGACCCGCGTGCTTGAGGCGCTGGGGGGGGACCTGCGGATCATTGGCCAGATGCGCCATGCGACGACCTATCCACAGCCGGAATGGGTCGAGCAGGATGCGCGCGAGATCCTTGCCAACTGCCGCGCTCTTTTGGCGGCAGCGGGGCCAGCGGATGCCATTGGCCTGGCGAACCAGGGGGAAAGCTGCCTCGCCTGGGACCCGGTGACGAAAGAACCGCTGTCGGCGATCCTGACCTGGCAGGACCGCCGGACCCTGGCGGAGCTTTCCGCCCTTGCCCCCCAGGCCGAAGAGGTCAAGGCCTTGTCCGGACTGCCGCTGGACCCCTATTTCTCGGCCTCGAAACTGGGTTGGCTGGCGCGGCGCCATCCCGGGGCACGGCTGGGGACGACGGATGCCTTCCTTCTGGACAACCTGACCGGAGCCTTTGCGACCGACCGCGCCACGGCCTCGCGCACGGGGTTGATTAACCTTGCGACCGGGGAATGGGACGCTCGGCTGTGCGCGATCTTCGGCGTGCCGATGGCGGCGCTGCCGGAAATCCGTGGCAACCTGGCGGGCTTTGGCCGGGTGGAGGGCACGCCGATAACCGCCGCCATCGTCGACCAGCAGGCGGCGCTTTACGGCCATAGCTGCCGCAGCCCCGGGCAGGCCAAGATCACCTTCGGCACCGGAGCCTTTGCGCTGGCCGTCACGGGGCCAAGGGTTCCGCAGGCCGGGGGGCTTGTCCCGACCGTGGCCTGGGATTTGGGCGCGGGGATGGTCTATGCGCTGGATGGCGGGGTGCAGGATGCGGGGTCAGCGGTGGAATGGGCGCTGCGGGCGGGGATCGCCGAGGGGCTTCAGGACTTCGACGGCTTTGGCCTCTCGGCGGTGGATCGCGGGCTGATCTTCCTTCCCGCCTTTTCCGGCCTTGGTGCGCCCGATTGGGACCGCTCTGCCGCGCCCCTTATCATTGGGCTTGGCCCCGAGATGACGCGGCGTGACCTGTGTCAGGCGCTGATCGAGGGCGTGGCCTTTCAGACCGCGGCCCTGGTGGCTGAACTTGGCCGCCTCTTGCCGCTGGCCGGGGCGCTGTCGATCGACGGAGGCCTGGCCAACAGCGCCTATTTCACCCAGTTTCTGGCCCGGCTGTGCCAACGTCCCCTCACCGTCTCAGGCTTTGGCGAATGCACGGCGCTTGGCGTAGCGCAATTGGCGGCGCGAGCCCTGGGCGCAGAATTGGACCCGGTCGGAGCGCCTCTGTCCGTCCCCATGGCGGAGCCACGCCCGGACTGGCAGGCCCGGTTTGACGCGGCCCTGCAAAGGGCAAGGCATTGGCGATCCTGACCGCTGCCTAAATTGCACCTTTCATTCTGCCATTCTTCACCAGCCGTGCGTGCAAATTCAGCCCGAAGCGCACATTTGAGTGAGTTCCGCCCGATCAGTAAACAGATAGTCGGATTGGCTCAGCGCCCGGCTGCATCAATTGATCGGTATCTTTGCGGCAAGAGTGAACGTCCGCTTCCAAGGAATATCCTGAACGCCCATCTTCGTCCCGACAGGCAGCTTCGGGCCGATCACGTCGACCTACTGAATTAGGACCGGGCGCAGCATGTCATCGGTGTCCAGTTTCAGCACACTGCGCCAGAGCGGTGTTTTGAAGACGTGGTGCACATGCTTGCCGTCGCGCACTTCACGTGTCTCGGCAAGCAATCCCGCCCATTCCAGCGGTCGCAGGACGCAGGAAGAGAACGCTGCCATTTCGCGCCACCCCGCATTATCCCAATCATGGTCCTCACCATAGAAGGCCGCGAACAACGCCCGCTCGGTGGTGCCATGATCGGCCTCAACGTTGATGACGTTCATCCACACATCCCATTTGCCGAATGGGCGATCATCGAAACGGGCGTAGGATGAGTGGTCGATCTTGAGAACGAAGAACGGGATGAGCTCGGCAAACAGCTGCGCTGGCGCGGCCGCGAACTCTGCCCCGCGCTTCGTCAGACGAAATTCGCCTTTGAAGTGGCGCCCCAGGCGCAGGGTGATCAGAAGCTGGTGCAGCACCTCGAGCGGCGGGAATTCGTATTCATTGATGACCTTGCTGTAGCGGAACATTTCCTCGGCACTTTTTCCGGGCCACTCGAAGTTCTCAACCGCCCAATGAACAAAGACACGCTTGAAGGCCAAAGTCTTGGTCAGGCCGATTGCACCGTGCTCCTGCGCGTACCGAAGCGTTAGCAGCCCAGCCCGCAGCAGAGGCGAGGCCGCCAGTTCACGGTGGTCATTGGGAAGGGTGCGGAACTCGATCATGGCGCGATGCTGCCACAAGATCCTTCTCGGTGCCAAACGCAAAGAGACCCCGCTTTTCAGGGAGCTCGTCAAACGTTGAGGTGGCGTTGAGGTAAAACGCGAGTGTCTATACACAAGCGTTTTTGTCGGGTTCTAACCATTTGTAAAGGTTAGGTAATTTGGTTGCGGGGGCAGGATTTGAACCTGCGGCCTTCAGGTTATGAGCCCCATCTCCCGGGAGAACGGCTGTCCTTTAATTTCAACAGGTTACGCGATAACCCCTTGAACTGTCGCCGCTTTCTAGCCGCATTGCGCCGCAACCAACCGCAGCGGACGGGTCCAAACGGGGAACGAGGTAGTTAAACAGGTTGACCTATTGTTGACCCGCTTCAATCGCCCGATCGTCTCCGTCACACTCACTTCTATTTCCTAGAACGCTGGAACACGACACCCAGCGCCTGGACTTCCGTCAGACTCGACTCAATCACCCCCTGGCAGAAGCGAAAGGCCAAGTTCCTTCAAAAAGCTATTGTGCCTTACCGTTGCCTCACGAACCTGCTTTTCAATCGCGACCAGCTCACTTTGTGTATCTTCCAACGCGATCTCTTCCTCGCCCACAGCGGTGCTAATGTAGCGGGAAATATTGAGGTTGTAGCCCTCCTCAGCGATCCGCTCCATGCTCACCCGCTTGGAGTAGCGGTCTTGTTCGGTGCGGAATTGGTAGGTATCGATGATTTTGGCGATGTGTTCGTCCGTGAGCTGACTCTGGCGTTTTCCCTTCGCAAAGTGCTCCGCCGCGTTGATGAAGAGGACGTCGTCGGGCTTCTTGCACTTCTTGAGTACGAGGATGCAAACCGGGATGCCGGTAGAGTAGAACAGGTTCGCGGGCAGGCCGATGACTGTGTCTATGTGACCGTCCTTCAGCAGCTTGGTACGGATGCGCTCTTCGGCCCCGCCTCTGAACAGCACGCCGTGGGGCAGGATAATGGCCATGACGCCCTCATCCTTTAGGAAGTGGAAACCGTGTAGCAGGAAGGCGAAATCCGCGGCCGACTTGGGCGCGAGCCCATAGTTCTTGAACCGCACGTCGTCGCCCATGGCATCGGTCGGTTCCCAGCGCAGGCTGAAGGGCGGGTTAGCCACAATGGCGTCGAACGAGGGCTTCTTGGCAGGATTCAACTCCCGAAGCATATCCCACTCGTTCTCGAGGGTGTCGCCGTGGAAAATCTCGAACTCGGTGTCCTTCACCCCATGCAGAAGCATGTTCATGCGGGCGAGGTTGTAGGTCGTGATGTTGCTTTCCTGTCCGAAAATCTTGCCGATGCCGTGCGGCCCCATGCGCTTGCGTACGTTGAGCAGCAGCGACCCTGATCCGCATGCAAAATCCAGAACGCTTGCCAGGCGGTCCTTCTTTCCCGTGGCCGGTTCCTGACTGTCCAGAGTCACGATCGTCGAAAGAATGTCCGATATCTGCTGCGGGGTGTAGAACTCGCCCGCCTTCTTGCCAGAACCAGCAGCAAACTGTCCGATCAGATATTCGTAGGCATCACCCAGATGATCCACCTCTGACGAGAACTCGGCCAGCCCCCTTGCGACCTCGGCGATGATGGAGCAGAGTTTCTTGTTCTTGTCCGCCTGGGTCTTGCCGAGCTTCTCCGAGTAAAGGTTGATCTCTGAAAAGAGGCCCCCGAACGTGCTCTGGAAGGACTCGTTTTCGATGTACTTGAAGCCGTCGTACAGCGTCAGCAGCAGCTCATCGCTCTGTCGGCGGGCGAGGTCGGCGATGTTGTTCCACAAATATGGCGGCTGGACCACATAGTGCACCTTGCGGCGCATCTGCTTTTCGAACTCGGCCACGTCGTCCGGGTTATCCTCGTACCATGCCTGCAGCGGCGTGCTGGCGCCGGTGCGAGCTAGAACGTCCGGAAGATCGGGATAGTCATTCCCAAGCTCGCGCTTTGCCGCCGCCTCGTAGTTGTCCGAGAGGTAGCGGAGGAACAGAAAGGACAGCATGTAGTCGCGGAAATCGTCCGCATTCATGGAACCGCGCAGCTGGTCAGCAATGTTCCAGAGTGTTTTGCCCAGCTGTTTTTGGATTTGGTCGTTCATGGTGCGGGCGTTCCTTGGGGTGCTGGTGCTGGTGCTGCTAGTGCTGCTGGCGCTGGAGCTGGAGCTGGAGCTGGAGCTGGAGCTGGAGTGTTGGCCGGACCAATATTGGGCAAGGCAAATTCAAACTGAGTAGTGAAGTCTCGCAGGATTCTGCGGAAGAGCAGCTTGTTGTCCTCGCCCATCTCTGTGGGTTCATGGATGGCATAGGCACCGTGACTCAACAGCTGCACAGCTCTATTGAAAAGGGCCTCATCTGTCGGGTTATTGAGAGCCTTCAGGCAAAAGGTAATGCCCTTGTGCCCGAAGAACGATGCCGTCTTCTCCATAACACTGCGCAGGGCGTTGAAGTGGAAGGTGTAGAGCCTCCCCTTCTTTGGATCAGCTGCACGCTGCAACTCTGCGAGCGTCGCCACATGATGAAAGAAGGGCGTGTCTTCCGTCGCCTGAAGCATGTAGGTGCCGTCGCCGCTCGGTCGGTGCAGGAAATAGCGCCGGTGGTCGATCGAAGGCGCGTCATCAATCCTCCGGCCGACTTCGTTGCACATCACGTTAAAGAACAGCGCATGGTGCGAAGAGAAGATGACCTTGATCGGAGCTGGCGCACCATCGGCATTCTTTCGCGTGGCCGCCCGACGCAGCAGCTTGGCAAGGTCGCAGGCGACGGAGATCGCGTTGTTGTCGTCCAACGACGAGACCGGGTCATCGATGTAAAGATACTTCTTCCCCTGATAGGATTCATGCCCATCCAGCATCCGTTCGCAAATCGCCATGAAGATGCACCAGATGAAGATGTTCTGCTCACCGCGTGACACCTTGATGTTTGCTTCGCCGCCCTTTCGGAAACTCACGAAATCCGGCTTGAAGAGCTTCTCTCCACCTTGCTCGACCTCCTTGTAGGTGAAGTCGAACTCGAAGTCGGCGTAGCGGGAAAGGTAGCCAGCTATGGTCTCATCCAACGCCAGCTCCGTCATTGCGTTGAAGAAGGACGACTTCTCGTTCAATTGCATGCGGCGCACGCTGTCGCCTTCAAGGTCGTTTTCCCAGACGAACAGATCCTCAGTGAAGGCATTGAAATAGAGTGTCAACGGCAGAGTAAAAGTGAGCCAATGGGCAACGCAAAATGTTGCCACTTTAGGGTCTGCAAGATTGCTGCATAAGCGTGCGCCAGCATCCGGGCGGCCGCGCTTGTCACAGAGCTGGCGGTTGCCCGGATGCTTTGG
>CAIYZT010000266.1 GCA_903930735.1 uncultured Paracoccaceae bacterium
CGAGACCGAGACACTTGCCTTGCCCGAGAACCGGGAGGCGCTGGCCGATCTGAACGGGCAGTGGATCGACCGGTTTCATGACCGCAACGGGCTGAAGTATATCGTTAGCACTTGATAAGAAGCAGTCGGATTTGGTTCAAAAGAACTCTTTTGGATTTCTAACTTATTTTCGACTTCTCGCCCTTAACGCAGTTTTGGTGGAAGTTGCAAGATGGTTTCAAGACAGAATTGGTAGGTCCGGACTTGACGAACGACATGCAAGAGTTGCGTCAGCTATTGGTGTCATGCCATATTTGAAGCAGAGCGCTCGAAGGGATCTGTACGCAGGTATTCTTGAAAGCATGAATAGTGTTGGAACGGACTGGAGCGCCTACGCCAAGCATGGTGAGCTTTTGAGGTCTTTTAAAGAGGTCGGAGCATTGCAGTTTTGCCCGGAAGCCGAGAGAAGGGGAATTCTAAAATACCTTGTCTTGACCTTCATTGGAAAACCCGGCGGACAAACGCAGTACGGAAACGTCAGACATGTGTTTTATAGCAACTCGGCGTCGCCGGTCATTCGCGAAATAGTAAAGGATAGCGCGGATATCTTGAGGGATGATTTGATTTCCTTAAAGGGTGACTCTGAAGTGGCTCGGCTTTTGAAGGACCAGTATGTAGCGCGTCGTTTCGAAGAGCTATCGGATATCGTTCTAAGCTAACGTACTTTCCCTCACCCCTGCAACGTCCTCACCCCATACCCCTCGCCCCGCGCCTTCATCGCCTCCACCGCCGCAATGCTCGCCGCGGCCGTGGTGAAATAGGGGATCTTGTCCATCAGGGCGACGCGGCGGATGTCTCGGCTGTCAGAGATCGCCTGGGTGCCGTCGGTGGTGTTCATCACCAGCGCGATCTCGTCGTTCTTTAGCCGGTCCACGATATTGGGGCGGCCCTCATAGACCTTGGCGACCGAGGTTGCCATTAGCCCGAGGCCCGACAGCCAGCTTGCGGTGCCTTTGGTCGCCACGATCTCGAATCCAAGCCCGATCAGGCCCGACACAGCGCCGGCCATGGCGGCGGATTTGTCCATATCCTTGACCGACACAAACACCCGGCCCTCTAGCGGCAGATGCACGCCCGCGCCCATCTGCGCCTTGAGGAAGGCCAGCGCAAAGGTGCGGTCCCAGCCCATCACCTCGCCGGTGGAGCGCATTTCCGGCCCCAGAACCGGGTCAACGCCGGGGAAGCGGGCGAAGGGCAGCACGGCCTCTTTGACCGAAAACCACGGGGTTTTTGGATCGGCAAGCGTCATCGGGTCCATCAGCGGCAGGGGCGTGTCGGGGCCGACGCCGCTGGCATAGGGCGGGCGCATCGGAAAGTTGGACAGCGGCTCGCCGGCCATCAGGCGAGCGGCGATGGAGGCAATCGCGCTGTCGGTGGCCTTGGCGACGAAGGGCACGGTGCGCGAAGCGCGGGGGTTGACCTCGAGCACATAGATATCGCCATTCTTGATCGCGAATTGCACGTTCATCAACCCGACGACTTTTAGTGCTAGGGCCATGACAACGGTCTGGCGGGTCAGTTCGGCCACAGTGGCATCGGACAACTGGTGCGGCGGCAGGCAGCAGGCGGAATCGCCCGAATGGACCCCCGCCTCTTCGATATGCTCCATGATTCCCGCGACATGGACGTTGGTGCCGTCGGAAAGGGCATCCACATCCACCTCTACCGCGCCGGACAGATAGCTGTCGAGCAGCACGGGCGAGGAGCCGGAGACCTGCACGGCGGTGGCGATATAGCGCTCCAGCTGGGCGTCGTCGCGGATGATTTCCATGGCGCGGCCGCCGAGGACGAAAGAGGGGCGGATCACGAGGGGGTAGCCGACGTCTTTGGCCACAAGGAACGCCTCGTCGCGGGACCGGGCGGTGCCGTTATGCGGCTGTTTCAGGCCCAGTTTGTGCAGAAGCCCCTGAAAACGCTCACGGTCTTCGGCCAGATCGATGGCGTCGGGCGTGGTGCCGAGGATCGGGATGCCCTCATTCGCCAGCGCCTGCGCCAGTTTCAGCGGGGTCTGGCCGCCGAATTGCACGATGACGCCGTGGAGCGTGCCGTTTTCCTGCTCGACCCGCAGGATTTCAAGGACATGCTCCAACGTCAGGGGTTCGAAATAGAGGCGGTCCGAGGTGTCGTAGTCGGTACTGACGGTCTCGGGGTTGCAGTTGATCATGATGGTCTCATAGCCCGCCGCCGTCAGGGCATAGCAGGCATGGCAGCAGCAGTAATCAAACTCGATCCCCTGACCGATGCGGTTGGGACCGCCGCCAAGGATGACGACCTTGCGGGCCGCCGAGGGGCGGGCCTCGCATTCCACGTCGCCCATCGCGGGGGCCTCGTAGGTGGAATACATATAGGGGGTCTGGGCTTCGAACTCGGCGGCGCAGGTGTCGATGCGTTTGAACACGGCAGATACGCCGAGGTTGCGGCGGGCGCGGCGGACCTGAGCCTCGTCGCGGCCCGTCAGTTTGGCAAGGCGGGCGTCGGTGAAGCCCATCATCTTGAGGCGGCGGATGCCAGCGGCGCCTAGCGGCAGGCCGGCTTTCATCACCTCGGCTTCGACCTCGATGATCTCGCGGATGCGGGCGAGGAACCAAGGGTCAAAGGAAGTAGCGCCGTTGATTTCGTCGTTGGTCAGCCCGTGACGCATGGCCTGTGCGATGACGCGCAGGCGGTCGGGGGTGGCTTGGCCGAGGGCCTTGAAGATGGCCGTGCGGTCGGGTGCGCCGGGGATCGCGATGTCGTCAAAGCCGGAGAGGCCAGTTTCAAGGCTCGCCAGCGCCTTTTGCATGGATTCGTGGATGGTGCGGCCGATGGCCATGACCTCGCCCACCGATTTCATCGCGGTGGTCAGGTTGGGCTCGGAGCCGGGGAATTTCTCAAAGGCGAAACGCGGGATTTTGGTGACGACGTAGTCGATGGACGGCTCAAAGCTGGCTGGTGTGACCTTGGTGATATCGTTGTCCAACTCGTCCAGCGTATAGCCGACGGCGAGTTTGGCCGCGATCTTTGCAATCGGGAACCCGGTGGCCTTTGATGCCAAAGCAGAGGAGCGCGACACGCGGGGGTTCATCTCGATAACGACCATGCGGCCATCGGCAGGGTTGATCGCCCATTGCACGTTCGACCCGCCGGTCTCAACCCCGATCTCGCGCAGCACGGCGATGGAGCCGTTGCGCATGATCTGGTATTCCTTGTCGGTCAGGGTCAGGGCGGGGGCAACGGTGATGCTGTCGCCGGTATGGACCCCCATCGGATCGACGTTTTCGATGGCGCAGACGATGATCGCGTTGTCCTTGGTATCGCGCACCACCTCCATCTCGAACTCTTTCCAGCCGAGCAGCGATTGATCGACGAGGATCTGCGCCATGGGCGAGGCTTCGAGGCCGGAGCGGCAGATCGCCTCGTAGTCGTCGCGGTTATAGGCGACGCCGCCGCCGGTGCCGCCGAGGGTAAAGGCGGGGCGGATGATGGCGGGCAGGCCTACATAGTCGATGGCCTCGATGGCTTCGCGCACGCCGGCGGCGTAATCATATTTGCCTGAGGGCAGTTTGGGTGCTGCGATGATCGTGGCTTTGGGGTTTTCAAGGCCGATGCGGTCCATCGCCTCGCGAAAGAGCTTGCGGTCTTCGGCCATCTCGATTGCTTCGCGCTTGGCTCCGATCAACTCGACGCCGAACTTTTCAAGCACGCCCATATCGGCGAGGGCCAGCGCCGTGTTCAACCCGGTTTGTCCGCCCATCGTGGGCAGGAGAGCGTCGGGACGCTCTTTTTCGATGATCTTGGCGACAACCTCGGGGGTGATCGGCTCGATGTAGGTGGCGTCGGCCAGCCCGGGATCGGTCATGATCGTGGCGGGGTTGGAGTTGACGAGGATGACGCGGTAGCCCTCCTCGCGCAGGGCCTTGCAGGCTTGGGCGCCCGAGTAGTCGAACTCGCAGGCCTGTCCGATCACGATAGGGCCCGCACCAATGATCATGATCGACTTTATGTCGGTTCTTTTCGGCATGGCGGCCCCCGGAATTTGCGCAAAACTTTGCGGGTTATAGCCAGCGCGCGGTGGGGTGCAAGGGGATTCGGGGCGGGGTTTTACCGGGAGCCGGGCGGTCAGGGCCGTGCCGACCGGGGCGCTGCCCCGGACCCCGGGATATTTGGGCCACATTGAAGGCGCGGGATTTAGGGGAGGGGAGAAAGGGCGTTTGGCCGGGCGGGTATTAGAGCTTTAGCCCGAAGCGGGGGCCGAGCCAGATCATGGCGAGGTAGAGCAGGATGGTCAGGGCGCAGCCGGCAATCAGGCTGGTCCAAAAGCCGAAACCGGCGCGCAGCATGGCGGGGATGGTCAGGAACATCGGGATTGAGGGGGCAAGGAACCACAAGGTGCCCTGTGCGTGGTTCGCGAGGCGAAGCGGGTCTTGGGTGTCGCGCCAGAGCCAGATCATCCCCAGAACCGAAACGAGTGGCAAGGAGGCGATCAGGGCGCCGAAACCCGCGTAGCGTTTGGCCACTTCCGAGGCGAGGGCGATCAGGATGCCAGAGATGGCGGCTTTGAGGAGGAGATAGCTCATGGGGGGCAAGGTGCAGCTGGACGGGGCCCAGCGTCAATGAAAAAGGGCCGGAGTTTCCTCCGGCCCTTTGTTTTCTTGGCGGTGAAAGCCTTAGGCTTTTTGGCCAACCGCAGCTTCGGCAGCCGCAATCGCCGCTGCACGCTTTTTGACTTCATCGCCGATCGGCGGGCCTTTGAAGCGGCGGTTCTCAAACAGAACCCAAACAGCCAAGGTCAGCGCGAGGAAGCCAAGCACGACGTAGAGCACACGCTCGTTCGGCGGGGCGACGGCGATGAACAGGATCACTGCCATGCCGACGACGGCCAGAACCGTCACCAGCTTGTACAGGCCCGCGGACATCGCCCAAGGGCCGGGGTTCGGCCATTTTGCGGTGCCATAGGCGAACAGACCCGCCACCAGCGGCACGGTGAAGGACAAGAACAGGAACACCAGAGTCGAGTTGACCACGATCACATAGATCGAGGTGCCGGCAACCTTGATGGACATGGCGAGAACCACATAGAGGACGGCGAGCACGCTCGAGGTCCAGATTGCGGTCACCGGGGTGCGGTACTTTGGCGAAACGCTCGCCAAAGCCGTGGAGCCGACGGGCAGACCGTCATCGCGCGAGAAGGCGAACAGCATCCGGCTGGCCGAGGTGACCGTTGCCAGACCGCAGAGCAGCTGAGCGATGAAGATGCCGAGGTACAGAACGGTGGTCAGGCCGGCAGGCATGATCGCGTTCAAGGTGGCAAAGAACATGCCCCAGCCCTGGCCCGCGGCCACGGCCATATCCGGGATCGCCAGAGTGATGGCGCAGATCATGACCCAGCCGATCAGCGAGGACCAGAAAACCGCGGTCACGATGCCCTTGGGCACCGACATGGCAGCGTTCTTGGTCTCTTCCGAAGTATGCGCCGAGGCGTCATAGCCGGTGATCGTATAGACCGGCAGCAGAAGACACAGAAGGAAGAGGTAGCCGATGTTGTCCGACTGCGGGAACACATTGCCGCCCGCTTCGCCAGAGTAGTTGGTAAAGGTCCAGAGCCGCGAGATATCGATCGCGGGGGCGTAGTACAGGCACGCCACGACCAGAACGGCGGTCGTTACAAAGATGATATAGCCCGAGATGTCGGTAAGCATCGTGGTGACCTTGATGCCGAGGTGGTTGAACATCGCCTGAATGGCGGTGATCACGGCCA
>CAIYZT010000267.1 GCA_903930735.1 uncultured Paracoccaceae bacterium
CACCGACGACGTTCAACCCGCGCAGGCCCCGCGCCACTTGCAAAGCAGCCCAAGAGTTCGGCCCCCCCACCTCGGGCGTCCCCGTCCCCGGGGCAAAGGTCGGGTCCACAAAGTCGATGTCATAGGTCACATAGGTCGGCCCCTGCCCCACGATCTCGCGCGCCTGCGCCATCACATCCTCTGCGCCCCGCGCGTGGAATTCGGCAATCGGGACAATCGTGATCCCGACCGAGGCCGCGAAATCCCAATCCTCGCGGCCGTAAGCCGTGCCCCGGATGCCGATGATGACATAGCGTTTGGGGTCGAGCAGGCCCTCTTCGACGGCGCGGCGAAACGGCGTGCCGTGATTATAGCGCGAGGTGCCGAAATAGATGTCGTTCAAATCGGTATGGCTGTCGAACTGAATCATCCCGACGGGGCGGCTTTTGGCCACCGCGCGCAGGATCGGCAGCGTGCACAGATGATCGCCGCCACCGGTCAGCGGCAGGATCCCGGCCTGAACCACCCTGTCATAAAACGCCTCCATCCGCGCGAGGCTATCCATCAGATCGCCGGGATTGGGGGCCACATCGCCGAGATCCGCGCAGCGGGCCAGCTCAAAGGGCGCAACCCAAGTGGCGCCGTTTTGCGCGCGGATCATGGTGGACAGATCGCGCAGTTGGCGCGGTCCATGGCGCGGGCCGGGGCGGTTGGTGGTACCCCCGTCCCAAGGCGCGCCGATCAGGCCGATCTGGACCTCTCCAAAGCGGGGATGATCAAAGGGCACATGCGGCAGGCGCATGAAGGTCGGGATCCCGGCGAATCGCGGCAGATCAAAGCCCGAGACCGGCGTGAAGAAACTATCGGCTTCCATGCGCTTCATCCTTGGATTTCCGGCGGCCCTATGATTCGTGCCGCGTATCAACCCAAGTTTGCCGCGCTCTGGCCCGCCAGGACAGGCCAAAAGCGTCAATTTCTGCCGGGTTCGTGCCCCGGCCCCTCTCGGCCCTTGACCCTTGGCGCGGCTTGCGCCCTTATCCGTCCATTGACGCAAAGGACCAAGCGATGTTCTCCAAAACCGCCGACCCAACTGCTTCTCCCGTTCCGCGCAGCAGCAATGCCCGCTCGGTGCTGGCCTCGGACCTGCGCATAACCGGCGAAATTTCATCGGCCGGCCATGTCGAGATCCTGGGCCAGGTTGACGGCAACGTCGCGGCGCACGGCGTGATCCTGGGGGCCGAAGGACGGGTTTCGGGGCAGATCTCGGCCGATACGGTTGAGATCAAGGGCCGGCTCGAAGGCAAGCTGGCCTCGACCGATTGCGCGTTTCGGGCCTCGGCGGTTGTGGTGGCCGATGTCAGCTACAAGACGCTGGTGATTGACAGCGGCGCCACGGTCGAAGGCCGCTTTACTGTTCAGCGCGACTGATCAATCGACATTTTTTGACGGCGTCGCAACACTGGCCTTGCGACACGCGGCTTTCCCTGCGCGCCTGTGAGGGCTAGAGTTGCAGAAACGGGCGAGGAAACCAAATGACCAGCGAGCTTGTGATCCGCGAGCAGACCGGCGCAGTGGTGCGGCTGGTACTGAACGATCCGCAGCGGCTCAACGCTTTGTCGGATCTGATGATTGCCGCGCTGTCAGGGCAGATCGCGCTGTTGTCCCAAGAGACGGAGATAAAGGTTGTCGTCATCGCGGCGCAGGGCCGGGCCTTTTGCGCCGGCCATGATTTGCGCCAGATGCAGGCCGGGCGCGAAGATGCCGATGGCGGGCGCGCGCGCTTTACCGCCCTATTCGCAAGCTGCTCAGCGATGATGCAGGCCCTGTCGGCGCTGCCGCAGATCGTGGTGGCCGAGGTGCAGGGCGTGGCGACGGCGGCGGGCTGCCAACTGGTGGCGCATTGCGATCTGGCGGTAGCGGCGGAGGGGGTGAAGTTTGGCGTGAACGGCGTCAACCTGGGCCTGTTCTGCTCTACCCCCATGGTCGCCCTGACCCGCAAAGTTGCGCCCAGCGTTGCGATGGAGATGCTGACCACCGGCGAGTTTATCTCGGCCGCGCGGGCGCGTGAGGTGGGGCTGGTTAACCGCGTGGTAGCGGCAGACGACTTGCGCGCTGAGACCGGGAGGCTCGCCGCCGGCCTCGCGGGCAAACTCGGCCTTGCGCTGCGACTGGGAAAGGCGGCGTTTTGGGCCCAGCATGGCCTGCCGATGCCTCAGGCCTACGGCGTCGCGGGCCGCGCGATTGTCGAGAACATGATGGCGCCCGATACCGCCGAGGGGATCGCGGCTTTTCTGGAAAAGCGCAGCCCGGATTGGGCGGGCAAGTGACCACAAAGTAGGTTGCTCCCAGCCCGGACCTGGTTTTTCCCGGCCAATGCCTGGCCGGGTAATTCTAACCAGATCTTGACAGTTATTGCCTGTCTGGGCCGCTCAATAAACCCCGAAATCGTCGAAACCGAGGACCGGCTTGGTTGTAAGCACGGCGAACTGAACCCGCGCGCCTGCGCCATTTCCATCCGCATCATAGTAGAGCTTGCCCGTCGCCTGATCGTAAAGGATCCGGTCTGACGAATCGAGCGGCCCCGCCCCCGCCCCGCCAATCACCTTGAAAGCCGAAGCCGACAGTTCGCCCTGGGTCAAGTTCCAGGTAGAGCCGTTCAAAGAAAACGTGTCCGCGTTGGTGTCGAAATCCGTGATTGTGTCGATATTGGTGGCGCCCAGCGGTAAACCAAATTCAAACCAATCCGCACCGGAGCCGCCCGTCATCGTGTCATTGCCGATGTCCCCGTAGAGATAATCAACCCCACCGCCCCCGTTCAACAGGTCGTTGCCGGAATGTGTGCCGATGTAGTTATCTAGGCCATTTCCCATTACCGATGCGCCAGCGGAATTTGTGGCATAAGCATTCTCCACATTGTTAGGGAGTGTATAGCTGATGAAGTCGAAAATGGCATCGTCATATCCGGCCCCAGTCGTCTCTATTATGATATCGCTGACAGTTTCAAGAATGTAAGCATCGTCACCGCCCAGTCCTTTCAAAGTGTCGGCCCCCCCACCGCCGACAAGATAATCATCATGCGATGTGCCGGTAATGGTATTTGCCAAGGAGTTTCCGCCGAGCGAACTACCGTAGGTACCTTGACCGATAAGGTTTTCGACGTTGTCAGCCAATGAATAGAACAGGTTTCCGCTGTAGTAGACTGTGTCATTGCCGCCGCCGACGGCCTCGATCACAGTATCGCCAAGGTCGGCCACATAGAATTGATCGTTTCCAGTTCCGCCAACCATCGAATCAAGTCCTGTACCACCATTCAACGTATCGTTGCCGCCGCCGCCATTCAGCGTGTCATTGCCGCCCAATCCCGAAAGGCTGTCTGACCCCGAGCCGGAAGTCAGAGTGTTATTACCCGATGTTCCGGTGAAGACCGCCATAGGCTGGATGGCGCGCAAAGGTGCCGCCGGGCTAAGGCCGGAATTGGAGGCCAATGATAAAAGGCCGTTTTCAGACTGCTGAAATTGGTCGAACCATTCGTAAGCAGAGGTAATGCGTTTCAATTTTAAGACCCCAATCAAAATACCATGACGGCCTGCCACAGCCTACATAGCCTGTACTGTCCGCCCAAAGTCAAGCCGATCGCCTTTATCCCGGCTTCAGCCCGAGACTTAGTAGCCATAGCGCTAGGCAAAGGCCCAAGATCGCCAGCCCCAATATCAGCGCATAAACCGCCCCTGCCCCGCCATGATCCAACGCAAAAGCGCCAATCGAGGGGCCAAAGGCGGTCGCGAGGGCCGGAACGACGGCAATCGCCCCGGAAATCGCGCCAAATCCGGCATGGCCGAGGGTTTGGGCGATAACAACCGGGCGCAGGATCGACAGTGTTCCCATGCCCGCGCCTTGCAGGGCGGCGACCAGAAAGATCAGCCAGGGGGCCGCTCCCGCCGCGATCAGCGCCAAAGCAGCCAGCGCCATCGAGATGACGCAGAGGATCGTGGCCAAGGCATTGTTGACCCGGCTTTCGTTCATCATCAGGATGAGGCGGCCCAAGACCTGCGCTGGGCCGATACAGGCCGCGGCAAAGGTGGCCATGCCCGCCGAGGCGCCGCGCTCGGCGAAGAGCAGCAGGATGAAGGTCAGCACGATGGCATGGTTCAGCGCCAGCGCCCCGCTCATCCCCGCGATTACCCAGAAGGGGGCCCTGCGCAGCGCGCGGCGCAGGGAGGCGGGGTCTGCGGCGAGGAGCGGCGCATCACCAGCGCGCGCGATTTTTTGAAGGCGCCGCACCGCGAAGATATTCAGCGGCACCGCCCCGAACAGGATCAGCGCGGCGAAGGCGACAAAGGTTGGCGCCGGGCCAAAGGCGGCGGACATGGCATGCGCCAGCGGAAAGGCCAGCGTCCCCGCAAAGCCCGCTACAAGAGTGACACGGGTAATGGCGGGGCGCGCTCTGGCACCAAGGCTTCGGGTCAACAGGGCAAAGCAGGTCTCGTAATACATGCCCGCCTGCGTGAGGCCGATCACCGCCCAGAGCAGGATCCAAAGCACAAGGTTGGGGCTGTAGCCCATCAGTGCGATGCAAATCGCGGCCAGGATCGGCAGCACGATCAGCATCTCGCCGCCAAGCCCCCGGTCCACCAGCTTTCCGGTAAAGGGGGTCAGCGCGGCGGTGATCAGAAAGGCAAGCGTGGGGCCGGCGGCAAGCTGACTTCCCGACCAGCCGGTCAGGGCCAGAAGATCGGGCAAGAGGGCGGGAAAGGTGTAATAGACCCCAGCATAGGTCAGGGTCTGGGCGAGGGCCAACGCCCAGACCGCCGGAGCTTCGGCCTTGGTGATCAAAGCGCGTAGAGGCCTTCGAACTTGGCTTCGAGATAATCCAAAAGCGGGGCTTCGGAGGGCTCGAAACCGCAGGCGCGGGCGATGGTTTCGCGGGGCGAATGCAGCCCGCCATGCTGTTGCAGATTGCTCCGCAGCCAGCCGGTGGCCGCCGAAGTATCACCGACGGCCAGATCCGCATCGATTGCGGGCAGGTCGCGGCGCAAAGCCTTCCACAGGCAGCCGGCGTAGACATTGCCGAGCGTATAGGTGGGAAAGTAGCCGAAAAGCCCGCAGGACCAATGCACGTCCTGCAGCATCCCATGCGAGGGCCGGTCCACCGCCGTGCCGAAATCGGCCAGAAAGCGGTCGTTCCAGGCAGATTCAAGGTCATCCACCCCCAGATCGCCGCGGATCAACGCACGCTCGAGGTCAAAGCGCATCATGATATGCAGGTTATAGTGGATCTCATCGGCCTCGGTGCGGATAAAGCCGGGCTGCACGCGGTTGACCCTGCGGGCGAAATCCTCGGCAGTACCAACCCCGAAATCGCCAAAACGCTGGCGCATCTGGCCGAACATCCAGGCAGTAAAGGCGGCCGAGCGGCCCATCTGATTCTCATAAATCCGGCTCTGGCTTTCGTGCACTCCCATCGAGCAGCCATGCCCGATCGGCGTCAGGGCATAGGCGGGGTCGATGGCCAGCTCATAGGCGGAGTGGCCGACCTCGTGGATCGTCGAGTAAAAGCAGTTGAACGGATCGGATTCCACGACGCGGGTCGTGATCCGGCTGTCCTGCCAGGTGCCCGAGGAGAACGGATGCACGGCAAGATCGATGCGGCCCCTTGTGAAATCATAGCCAAAGGTGCCAGCCATATCGCGCGAAAAGCCCAGCTGCGCGGCTTGCGGGAAATGTCCGGTGATTGGTTTGGGCTGGTTCGGGGCGGCAAGCACCCGCTCCCGCAGGGCCACAAGGCGCGGACGCATAGTGCCGAACATCGCCTGCAGGCTTTTCCCCGTCGCGCCCGGCTCGTAATCATCGATCAGCGCGTCATAGGGATCGCCGCCTTGGGCAAGGCAGTCGGCTTCTAGGAGGCGCAGATGGGCGACCTCTTTGAGCGTGGGCAGAAAGGCCGGAATATCCTCGTCCGCGCGGGCTTGCGCCCAGATGCCTTGGGCGGTCGAGGTGATGCGGGCCAGAGCCTCGGCCAGATCGGCGGGGACTTTGGTATGGCGGGCATAGCTGCGGGCGATGTGGCGCAGTTGCGCCTCGGCAGCGGGACCCGCTACCAGACCTTGGGCTTGCGCGCGGTCCAGCCAATCGCCGATCCGAGGGTCGGTCTTGCGGGCGTGCAGCACGGATTCAAGCGCCGCCATTTCCTCACCGCGCTGCTCGGATGCGGCGCGGGGCATCATGGTTTCCTGGTCCCAGCCCAGACGCTCCATCACCAGACCCAGCGCCTCAGTCTGGCGCTGATGGGCCATCAGTTCGGCATAGGCTTGGGTATTGCTCATAGGTTTCCGCCTCGGATGGTGCCCGCAAGGGGGTAAATGGACAGGTGGCGGGCGCGGAGGATCAGCACCCACAAGATCACGGCACCGATCTGATGGGTGATGGCAATCGGAACGGTGGCGGCACCAAGGGCGGTGCTGATGCCCAGCGTCATCTGCACGAGCAGCATCGCCAGAACCGCGTGAAAGGCATTGCGCGTGGTGGTATGCGCCGATTTTCGGCCCTGAATCCAAGCGTAAATGCCAAGGCCAAGCAGCAGATAGCCAGCCATGCGGTGATTGAACTGCACCAGACCGGGATTTTCGAAAAACGCCTGCCAAAGCGCGCCGCCAGGCACATAAAACGCATCCGCCGGGAAGAACTGGCCGTTCATATCCGGCCAGGTGGGAAAGCCGCGACCAGCGTCGATGCCCGCCACCAGCGCGCCCAGCAAGATCTGCACAAAGGTCAGATGCATCAACGCGGTGGACAGCGCCCGCAGCCGCCCCTCGGCGGCGCGGCGGGCCTGCATCAGCGCGGTTTGCGTGCGGCCCAGCAGAAAGTAATACCAGGCGATCAGCCCGAAAATCACGAAAGCCAGGCCCAGATGGACGGCCAGACGGTACGAGGCAACATCAACGCGTTCCCCCTGCAGCCCCGAGGAAACCATCCACCAGCCGATCGCGCCCTGCAAACCGCCCAGCGCGCCCAGCAGCAAAAGCCGCCCTGTCCAGCCCTTGGGGATCTGACGCGCGGCCAAAAAGCCAAAGAAGCCGACCAACCACACCAGGCCGATCATCCGGCCCAGCTGCCGATGCCCCCATTCCCACCAAAAGATGGTTTTGAAGGCTTCAAGCTCCATCCCCTTGTTCTGCAACAGATATTCCGGGCTGGCCTGATAAAGCGCGAATTCTTCGGCCCAATCGGCGGCGTTAAGGGGCGGGATGGCCCCGTGCAGCGGCTTCCATTCCGTGATCGACAGGCCTGAATCAGTCAGCCGGGTCAGCCCGCCGATCACGATCATCGCGGCGACGAGCAGAAAAATCAGCGCGAGCCAAACCCGGATACCGCGTCGCGCCCCGCCGCCCGAGCCGCCGCTTGCCGCATCGATCAATCCGCCCATGGGCAAGACAGGGGCCTGCACCCCTGCCCCAACCTCTTCAAAAAGCTTGCGCTTTGCCGCCATTGCCTTTGCCTCCGTTTGAGCGGGATCCTATTCCTGCCCAAGAGGCGCTTCAAGACCCTGCGACATCAGGACCGGCTTGATCGGCCCCTTGCGCCCTTATCCGGGCAAAGAACGCGCGCTCTTGCG
This sequence comes from uncultured Paracoccaceae bacterium, assembly GCA_903930735.1. Lineage (GTDB taxonomy): Bacteria > Pseudomonadota > Alphaproteobacteria > Rhodobacterales > Rhodobacteraceae > CAIYZT01. The sequence goes on from CAIYZT010000267.1 coordinate 7,592, forward strand.
CCGAGGCTTGGAAGGGGCTGCCGGTCCAGGTGGCATTCTGACGAACCGCCCGCGCCGGAACCCCAACAAGATAAGAGCAGGGCCCGAAACGAGAGGTGACGATCGCCCCCACCCCAACGACCGAACCCGCGCCGATCTGAGCATCCGGCATGATCCTCGCGCGGCGGCCGATCCAGACATGCTCGCCAACGGTGATCTTGCGCCGACCTTGATTGGTCAGGGCCATGCTGGTCAGATCGAACAGGCCGTGCTGATCATTGGACTGAAACAGAACCTCGTCCGAAATCAGGCAATCCGCGCCAATTGTCACCTCGGCATCATCGACAATCAGGCGGGCGCCGTTGATCGTGGTGCCGGCGCCTATCTCCAGCACCGGTTGGCGCCAAAGACGGACATCAACGGTGCAAACCGTGTTGGCACCGATGCAGACATGGGCCGGATCCGCCCCGACGCTGAACCGCAAAGCGCCCTTGACCGAAGCCGCAAATTCAAAGCGGCACCCGGCCAGCGGTGAGGTGCCGAACAAGCGTGATCGTGGGCAGTTTGGCCAGATCTCCTTCGACGGCGAAGATAGTGTCGTCGGCAAATCCGCTGCCATCGATGATCTGGCGACGAAGTTGCTTCAAACGATACTCAGTCATTCCGCGGTCCCTTGAGTTTTCAGTTTATAGGCAATCTGCCGCAGCATGCCGTGAAAGGTCTGCACCTCGGCGCGGGTCAGGTTCAGACGCGACCACATGTTGCGCAGATTGTCCCGCATGCCTTGGGCCTTGGTCGGCGGGAAAAAGAAACCGGCGGCCTCAAGGCGTTCTTCAAAGTGATCGGCCAGACGCTCGACTTCCACCGAGCCCGCAAATTCAGTGCGCGCCAGAAACATGACCTCGGGCGCAACCTCGGTGGTCTGGCGCTGCCATTCATAGGCCAAAAGCAGCGCGCATTGGCTGAGGTTCAGGCTGGGAAACTCGGGGTTGACGGGGACGGTCACGATGGCATTGGCGTGGATGATATCCTCGTTCTCAAGGCCGGTGCGTTCGGGGCCAAAGAGCACCGCGACCCTTTTGCCCTGCGCCACCAATTCGCGGGTCAATGCCATGGCGCGCTCGGGCGTCATGATCGGCTTGACCAATTCGCGCCCGCGCGCCGTGGTGGCGAAGATATAGTCGCAATCCGCGATGGCCGAGGGGACATCAGGGAATAGCCCTGCGAAATCCAGCACCCGGCCTGCCCCGCTGGCCATGGCGGCGGCGCGCGGATTGGGCCAGCCGTCGCGCGGATCGACGATCCGCATCCGCTCCAGCCCAAAGTTCAGCATGGCCCGCGCGGCGGCCCCAATATTCTCGCCCATCTGGGGACGGACAAAGACAAAGGCTGGAGGGATCATCGGCGAGCCTTCTTTTTCAGGTTCAAGGCTGATACTCTTTTGGGGCAATCCCTGGCAAGGGTCGATGGGGCAAGGGTGGATGGAGCAAGTCCGCGCTGCCAGGTCGCCGGGACAGCCCGCGCGCAAATGCATGAGCCCCCGAGTAGCAAAAGCCCGCGCCTTGAGATATGGGAAAAGCAATTACCATCCGAGGACAGAAAATGGCCGACACAGAACGCCCGCAGATCACCCTGATCACCCCGCCCGTCTTTGATCTTGAGACCTATCCCGCAAGGCTGGCCGCCATGCTGGACGCGGTGGACATCGCCTGCCTGCGCCTGTCGCTCGCCAGCCGCGACGAGGATGTAATTTTGCGGGCCGCCGATGCCTGCCGGCAGGTTGCCCATCAAAGGGATGTGGCAATCGTGATCGAAAACCACGTCTTGATGGTAGAGCGGCTGGGTCTGGACGGGGTGCATCTGACCGACGGCGCGCGCTCGGTGCGCAAGGTGCGCAAGGATCTGGGCGCGGATGCCATCGTCGGCGCCTATTGCGGCGTTACGCGCCATGAGGGCATGAGCGCGGGCGAGGCTGGGGCGGATTATGCCGCCTTTGGCCCGATCGGGCAGACCGATCTGGGCAAGGGCGAGGTCGTGGATTTCGATCTCTTCGAATGGTGGAGCGCGGTCATCGAGATGCCCTGCATCGCAGAAGGCGCCTTGACCGCCGAATTGGTCGCCAAATTCGGCCCTGTGACCGATTTCTTCGGCATCGGCGAAGAGATCTGGGGTGCCGAAGATCCAGTGGCCGCGCTCAAATCCCTTATCGCCCCGATCATGTGAACCGCCGCAAAGGGGGCTCTGCCCCTCGCACCTCAGCGCTCACCCTCGGGATATTTGGGTCAGATCAAGGGCATTCACCCCGCAATCGCCTTCAATGTGGTCCAAGTATCCCCGCCGGAGGCTCGGCCCCATCGGCAAACACGCCGCCACAAGGATGCGCGCCGCGGATGATCGCCTCGCAAGCGGCAGCGAGCGCCTTGCGGCCAGCATAGTGATCGACCGCAAGGGGCGCGTGAAAGATGATTTCAACCCGGCCCTGACGGCGCGCCGCGAGGGTGATCAGCAGATGCGGCGCGAAATCCATGTCGCCCCACCAGCCGTAAAACCGCGCATCCTGACCCTTGGGCGCGTGATAGATCACCGTCACCGGCTGGATATGCAGGATCCGGTCCAACTCTTGGGTGTAGAAGGCCTGAAACAGGGCCGATTTGAACGGCAAAACGCGGATAGCATCGCTGGAGGTGCCCTCGGGGAAAAAGAGCAATTGGTCCCCGATGCGCAGGCGCTCTTCGAATATCTCTTGCTGGCGTTTGGCCTCGGTTCCCTTGCGGGTGATAAAGACGGTGCCGGTTGCCCGCGCCAGCCAGCCGATGCCAGGCCAGCCCGCTACTTCGGATTTTGACACGAAGGTGATCCGCTGCGCGGCGTTCAGGGCAAAGATATCCAGCCAGGACGAATGATTGGCCACGATCGCGCCGCGTTGGGTCATTGGGGTGCCGGTGACGGAGATTCGCAGCCTCAGAATCGGAAAGGCGGCGCGGCAGACCAATTGTGTGACAAAGGGGGTCAGGGGGCGGCGCGGAGAAAACAGCGGCGCCTCGATCAGGCGCAGAACCAGAAGGATCAGAAGCCCAAGATAGACAACGCTGCCCAGAACCAGCCCGCGCGTCAGGGCGCGCAGCCAGCCGGCGGCTCTGATCGGCGGAGGTGGGGCATGGGCGTCCTTCCACAGGGTCATGCGTCGCGGCCCTTGCGGCGGACGTAAAAGTCGCGGTGGCGGGCGCTCATCTTTTCGGTATCCATCACGAGGCAGACGTCAATCGTATTGAAAGCGCGGTCGATATAGGCACCGTCGCCGACAAAGCCACCCAGCCGCAGATAGGCGCGGATCAGGGCCGGAACCTGTTCCATCGCCGCGACGCGGGTCAGGCTGGCCGGCGGCAAAAGCGCCATTTCCTGCCGGTTCGGGCCCAAAGCGCGCACCCGCAGCGTCGGGGGGGCCAGGTGGTTATGGTGCAAAAAGGACAGGGCCTGCGCCAGGGCCAGAGGGTCTGTACCATGAAACGAGGCCGCCCCGAACATAACCTCAATCCCCCGGTCCAGCACAAACTCCGCCAGCCCATTCCACAAAAGCAGCATCGCCGCCCCGCCCCGGTAGTCCGGATGCACGCAGGAACGGCCAAGCTCTACCAGCTTGCGCCCAGAGGATTTGAGCGCGCTCAGATCAAACTCGTCCTCTGAGTAATACCGCCCTGCATTTGCCATTCGCTCGCTGGTCAGCAGCCGGTAAACGCCGACAACATGATCCAATCCGGCCACCGCACGGGATTCGTCGATCAGGAGGAGATGCTCGAAATGCGCGTCAAAGGCATCGCGCTCCAGCCGGGCTTCATGGTCTACGAGGGTGCCGGTTGCGCCCAATTCACGCACAAAAACCTGATAGCGCAGGCGCTGCGCGGATAGCAGATCATCCGCATCGCGCGCCAGACGCAGGGTCAGACCCGTTGCATCGCTGATCATCGCTGCCAATCGCCTGCTTTCACTTTTGTCCGCATCCGGACGCTCGCCTCCGCACATAGGCAAGATTGCACCGGTTGGCAACGCTGGCGCCGGGAGGGGGGGCTGCGGCAATCAAGGGTTGCTTTGTGCGCCAAATTTCGCGCTACTATCTGGCAGTGAAAACCGGGATCAAAACCACATTGGCCAGATTGATGACCACCTTGCCGCCGTTTTCAAAATTCACCGTGACCTTAGCCCCGATGGCCGATTGCACCTGCCCAAGCCCCCAATCGGCGCGATCCGGATGGCGCACCAGCATTCCCGGCTCAAACCTCATCCAGGACCCTGTATCGTTTCCGCTCAAAGGTAGCCTCCATGCCCGAAACTCCTGACCTGACGGCCCTGATCGGCTCGCGTATCTGCCATGATCTTATCAGCCCGATTGGCGCCATCGGCAATGGGGTGGAGCTGATGGTGATGGAGGGCGCGCAAAACAGCCCCGAAATGGTGCTGATCGCCGAAAGCGTGGCCCATGCCAATGCCAAGATCCGCTTCTTCCGGCTCGCCTTTGGGGCCGCTTTGGGCGAATATTCGGTCGGGCGCACCGAGGTGATGCAGGTCCTGTCCGACACCACGCGCGGCACGAGGCTGCGGATCGATCTGCAATCGGGGGCCAAAATGCCCCGCGCCTCGGTCAAGCTGGCGCTGCTTTTGGTGATGTGCCTTGAAACCGCGATGCCCTTTGGCGGGCTGATCGAGATTACCCAGGGCGAAGACCGCTGGACCATTCGCGGCACGGCCGAGAGGCTTCGCGTCGACCCCGCGCTATGGGCGCATCTGAGCCGCACCGGGACCAGCGATCTGACCCCCGCGCAGGTGCAGTTCGCTTTGGTGTACGAGGAATTGGGTCGCCAGCACCGGCGTTTGACCACCGAAATCAGCGGAACCGAGGTCCGTTTCGCGTTTTAGATTGTGTTACCCCCAATCGGGTTCACCCGATTGGGGGTAACACAATATTCCCGGCCTGTACTGGATTTGGATTGCCTTTAATCTGAATCAGATTGAAGGCAATCCGCTCCAGGCCCTAGCGGATCGTCCCATCCCCGGTGACCAGGTATTTGAAACTGCACAGCTGCTCGGCCCCGACAGGGCCGCGCGCGTGCAGCTTGCCGGTGGCAATGCCGATCTCGCCGCCCATGCCAAACTCGCCGCCATCAGCAAACTGGGTGGAGGCATTACGCATCAGAATCGCCGAATCGAGCCGTTCAAAAAAGCGGGCGGCGGTGGCGTCGTTTTCGGTCAGGATCGCCTCGGTATGGCTGGAGCCAAAGGTCTTTATATGGTCAATCGCCTTGTCCACGCCATCGACCAGTTTGACGGCGATGATCATGTCCATGAACTCGCGGCCGAAATCCTCAGGCGCCGCCCGCGTGGTACCCGGGATCTTCAGGAGCTCGCCCTCGCAGCGCACCTCGACCCCGGCTTTCAGCAAGTCCTCGATCAAAACCGCGCCGTGTTTGGTGTAAAACGGCCAATCGATCAACAGGCATTCCGCCGCGCCGCAAACCCCCGTGCGCCGGGTCTTGGCGTTCAAGACCACGCGCCGCGCCTTTTCAAGATCGGCGTCGCGGTCGGCATAGACATGGCAGATGCCCTCGAGATGCGCGAAAACTGGCACCCGCGCTTCGGCCTGTACCAGCCCGACCAGGCCCTTGCCGCCGCGCGGCACGATCACGTCGATATGGGCGGTGGCGGCCAGCATCGCGCTGACCATGGCACGGTCCCGCGTCGGGATCAGCTGGATTGCGGCCTCGGGCAGGTTTGCCGCCCGTAGGCCCTGCACCATGCAATCGTGCAGCGCCTCGCTGGAGTGAAAGCTTTCGGATCCGCCGCGCAGGATCACCGCATTGCCCGATTTCAGGCACAGCGCCCCCGCATCCACCGTCACATTCGGGCGGCTTTCATAAATGACGCCGATCACCCCGATCGGCGTCGCAACCCGCTGAATATGCAAGCCATTTGGCCGGTCCCATTCCGCCAGAACCCGGCCCACCGGATCGCGCTGCTCGGCCACGGCGCGCAGGGCATCAACTATGCCGCGCAGCCGCGTCTCATTCAGCATCAATCGGTCCATCATCGCCGGGCTCAGGCCCTTGTCTTGCGCGTAAGCCATATCCATCACATTGGCGTCCAGAATCTCTTGCCGCCGTTCCCAGACCGCCGCCGCCGCCGAGATCAGCGCCGCCGCCTTGCGCTCGGACGAGGCATAGGCCAATTCGCCCGTCGCCGCCCGCGCCTTGGCGCCGATCTCCTGCATCATCGCCCCGAAATCATTCGACATTCATCTGTTCCCAAAAATCCCACGGGGGACACTGGTTTTCCCCTGAAAAACCAGCGCGGAGGCGCGAGCCCCCGTCTTTCCGCCGTCAGATGACCATATCATCCCGGTGCACCAGCGCTGCCCTGCCCTGATAGCCCAGTATCGCCTCGATCTCGCCCGAGCGGTGTCCGGCGATCGCCCGCGCCTCAACCGCCGTATAGCGCACCAGACCCTTGCCCAGCACCGCTCCCTCTGGATCCACAATCGCCACCGGATCGCCACGCCCAAAACTGCCGCTGACCGCCGTCACCCCCGCCGGCAACAGCGATTTTCCCGCCAGCAGCGCCAGCGCCGCGCCCGCATCCAGGCTCAACTCTCCGCGCGGTTTCATCGCGTTGATCCAGCGTTTGCGCGCCTGCTGCGGATCGCTATGCGCAACAAACCAGGTCCTTTGCGCCCCGCCGGCCAGCGCCTGCAAGGGCTGCAGAACCGAGCCCTCCATGATCGCCATCGCGCAGCCCCCCGCCACGGCAATCTTGGCGGCCAAAAGCTTGGTCTTCATGCCGCCCTTGGACAGGCCGGAAATCGCATCGCCCGCCATGGCCTCGATCTGCGGGGTGATCTTGTCCACCAGATCAAAGCGGACCGCCGAAGGGTCCGTTTTGGGATTGGCCGAATAGAATCCATCGACGTCCGACAGCAGGATCAACTGATCCGCGCCGCAAGTCACCGCGATCTGCGCTGCCAACCGGTCGTTGTCGCCATATCGGATCTCATCGGTCGCTACGGTGTCGTTTTCATTGACGATCGGCACCACGCCAAGGCCCAGCAGCGTCTCCATCGTCGCGCGCGAATTCAGATAGCGGCGCCGGTCCTCGGTATCTTCCAGCGTCACCAGAATCTGCCCCGTGGTGATGCCATGCGGGGCAAGCACCTCTTCATAGGCGCGTGCGAGCCGGATCTGCCCGACCGCCGCCGCCGCCTGGCTTTGCTCCAGCGTCAGCGCGCCGGTTCCAAGGCCCAGCACCTTGCGCCCCAGCGCAATGGAGCCCGACGAGACCAGCACCACATCCGCGCCCCGCGCCTTGGCCTCGGCCACATCCAGCGCCAAAGCCGCCAGCCAGCCCTGTTTCAGACCAGTTTCGGGATCGACCAGCAGCGCCGAGCCGATCTTGACGACCAGCCGTCTGGCGCTGCGAATATCGGGGGCGATCAAGGTTGCCATGGGCCAGCCTCCACTTCCGGAGCCTCGCCCAAAATCGCCGCATAGATGGCGCGCAAAGCCTCGGGCAGGCCCATGCCCGCAACCCCCGAAATCACCAGAACCGGCCCGCCGCTGGCCTTTTCCAAGGCGCGCTTGCGATCCGAGATTTGCTTGCTGTCCATCGCATCGACCTTGTTCAGCGCCACGATCCGGGACTTGTCGCCCAGGATATCGGAATAGGCCTCAAGCTCGGTCACGATAGTCTTGTAGTCCTTGGTGATGGTGCTGGAGGTGCCATCCACCAGATGCAGCAGCACCTTGCAACGCTCGACATGGGCCAGAAACTGGATGCCAAGCCCACGCCCTTCGGAGGCGCCCTCGATCAGGCCGGGGATATCGGCCATGACGAATTCCTTGCCGTCGATCCCCACGACGCCCAGATTGGGCACCAAAGTGGTAAAGGGATAGTCCGCGATCTTGGGCCGGGCATTGGAGACGGCCGCCAAGAAAGTGGATTTTCCCGCATTGGGCAACCCGACGAGACCCGCATCGGCAATCAGCTTCAGCCGCAGCCAGATGGTACGCTCAATTCCCTCTTGCCCTGCATTCGCCCGCGCCGGCGCCCGGTTGGTCGAAGATTTGAACTGCAAATTGCCCCAGCCGCCATTGCCGCCACGCGCTAGCAGCACGCGGTCGCCCGCATTGACCAGATCGCAGATCACCGTCTCTTCGTCTTCGTCCAGAATCTCGGTGCCCAGCGGCACTTTCATGATGATGTCATCGCCCGTCTTGCCGGTGCGCTGGCTGCCCATGCCGGGCTGACCCGATTTGGCAAAGAAATGCTGCTGATAGCGGTAGTCGATCAGCGTGTTCAGCCCCTCAACCGCCACCGCCCAGACATTGCCGCCATTGCCGCCATCGCCGCCATCGGGCCCGCCGAACTCGACGAATTTCTCGCGCCGGAACGAGACGCAACCGCCGCCGCCGCCGCCCGAGCGGATGTAAACTTTGGCAAGGTCGAGAAACTTCATGGGGTCAGGCCTTAAGGTTGGATTTGGGGGCGATACAGCAAAGGGCGCGCAGGCTCAAGCGCCGCGCCAATCTGCGGCATTCAGCACAAGGTCAAGGCCGGGGCTAGGCTCCGGGCGCGAGGGCGTTGTTTCGGTATGGGTGCCGGTGACGGTAAAGCCCAGCTTGGTCAGCAGACCCAACGACGCCCCATTGTCAGCCCAGACGGCGGCGGTGACGCGGGTCAAGGCCATAGGCCCAAAAGCCTGCGCCAATGCGGTCTTGCAGGCCTCGTGCATTAGTCCGTGACGGTGATGATCGGGGCGCAGGGAATATCCCAACTCGCCCGCCGTCACCGCCACGGTTCCGATCAGCCGCCCCGCGCGCAGCACGCCCCAGGCAAAACCATCCCCCGCATAAGGCACCGCGCGGGTGGCACTATTGGCAGGATCAGCAGGCCAGGGCCAGGAGGGGCCAAGTTGGCGCGTCACGTCCCAATGGCGCACGATTTCGTGCAGATCGGCTGCATCGGTCGGATAAAGGCTGCGATAAGTCAACCGGTCCGAACGCGCTTCGATCGGCAGAGCGGCCGTGAAAGCCTCTTTGCTCGCCGCCATCAGAACATGCGGAACCGAACTGGCCAGCGCGCGGCAATGGATCTCGTCCCGGCCAGCTTCCACAAACCCCAGCTTTTTCAGTACATTGGCCGAGGCCTCATTGCCCAGAAAATACCCCGAGGCGAAAGGATCAGGACATTCGGCAAACCGCGCAGCCACAGCCAAACGTGCGGCCTCGGTCGCATAGCCGCGCCCCTGCGCTCTGGGGGCAAACCAATAGCCGAGGACGCTGTCCCCCACATCGACAATGCCGCAAAATCCGCCCCGGTCCTCAACCGCAAAAACCTCACCCGGCACGGCAATCTCGCGCAGAAAATGGTCAAAATCCGCATCCGAATAGGGATGGGGCACCACAGCCAGCCAGCGCGCCACCGCCAGATCGCCAACGCCCGCCATCACCGCCGCACGGTCGCCCTCATCCACCGGGCGCAGCTTCAGCCTTTTGGTCTCCATCCGCATCGCACCCCTCCCCCTTCAATGTGGTACAAATATCCTGCAGGGGGGCCGGGGGGGGATGCAAAATCCCCCCCGTTGTTACCGCCCGCCGCTCAGCTTCAACGTATAAGTCCAGGTCGGCACCCGCGCCCCGCGCGCCACCGAAAAGCTCTCGGCATCGCCCAGATACTGAAACCCCGCATTGGTCAGCACCCGCGCCAATCCGGGATTATCCTGAAACACCTCGGCGAAATAAGTCTGATCTCTTAGAGGATTAGCCTCGATCAAGGCCCGCACCGCCTCAGAGGCAAACCCCGTATTCCAGAACATCGGCGCCACCCAATAAGCCACCTCAGACTGCCCACCTTTGGCCCGTTGCCCCTCCATCGGTTTCAGCGACAAGATGCCCAGAACCTCGGGCAAGCCGGTTTCCGTGCCATCCATGACCCAGTGCAGCCCGATGGCTTCGGCGCTCGTCGCGCGGGCAACAAAGGCCTCGGCAGCAACCGGCGGCAAGGGATGCGGGATCGACTGGGTCGCCTCGGCCAAACGTTTGTCGGCCGTATAATGCCCGATCAGCCCCGCATCCGAGCGGCGCAAGGTGCGCAGTACAAAGCGGCCAGCATTGATATCTTCGGTGCGCACAGCTGCCAGAGGCCCTGCAGCACGGGCCGGAGTAGCGGTGATGTCGAGAACCATGGTTTCATTCCTGAGGTGGTCAAAAGCAAAGGTAAAACGGCTCAATTCACAGTTCAGATCGCCCCTGCATTCGGGCAGGCTCGCTTTGTCGTCCGCCATTTTCAAAATCCGGACTGCTTTGGCATGCGCAGCCAGACAAGGCTGCTTTGGTAACACAGCTTGGTAAACAGAAAATGAAATGGGGACCGGCCCTGCAGCCGATCCCCAAAACACTATACTCGTATTTGGTTTTCCGGCTTACTCAGCGGCCTTCGCCGCCGGGAGGACCGAAATAAAGGTACGGCCCTTGAGGCCTTTCTTAAAGGTCACGTGGCCTACGACCTTTGCGAAGATCGTGTGATCCACGCCCATGCCGACACCCTCTCCGGGGAACCATTTGGTACCGCGCTGGCGGCAGATGATGTTGCCCGGAATGGCGGACTGACCGCCGTAAAGTTTTATGCCCAAGCGGCGGCCAGCGCTGTCGCGGCCGTTACGAGTGGAGCCACCTGCTTTTTTATGTGCCATGTGTCAGCCCCCTCTTACTTGGTTTCGTGCG
>CAIYZT010000268.1 GCA_903930735.1 uncultured Paracoccaceae bacterium
CCGAAGACGCCGCCGCGCAGACCAGTCAAGAGCAGGTCTTGCCGGCAATCACGGTCTCCACCGTGGCCACCCAAGTGTTGCGGGACGAGATTATCGCTTCCGGTCTGGTCAGCCCGGTCGAGCAGGTCAATGTCGCGCCACTGATCGAAGGCCAGCAGATCGAGGAATTGCTCGCAGATGTCGGCGACAAGGTCGAAGCGGGCCAGATCCTGTCGCGCCTGTCCCGCTCCTCGCTGGAATTGCAAAAAAGCCAGTTGAACGCCACGCTCGCCTCCGCCCGCGCCACCATCGCTCAGGCCGAAGCGCAGCTGACCCAAGCCCAATCCTCCGCCGACGAGGCCGCGCGCACCAACGATCGGACCATCGTTTTGAAGGCCGCCGGGAATGCCTCGCAGGCCAGCGCCGACAAAACCAACGCGGCGGCGATTTCGGCAACCGCGCAACTTGCCGTCGCCACCCAATCGCTGGAGGCAAGCAAGGCCAATCTCGCGCTGGTCGAGGCGCAAATCGAAAATGTGGACCTGCAACTGTCCCGGACCGAGGTTCGCGCCCCCTTTGCAGGCGAGATTACCGCCCGCAATGCCACCCTCGGCGGCATCGCCTCGGCCTCCAGCCTGCCGATGTTCGTCCTGATCCGCGATTCGGCGCTGGAACTGCGCGCCGATATCTCTGAGGGCGACCTGCTGCGCGTTCTTCCGGGTCAAATCGCAGAACTCCACCTGTCCTCATCGCCAAACCTGATCGCCGGCAGCGTCCGGCTGGTAGAGCCGACAATCGACACCACGACCCGCCTTGGCCGCATCCGGATTGCCTTCGCCGACAGCACCCAGGTCCGCTCGGGCATGTTTGTCGAAGCCACAATTCTGGTCACCGAACGCGCCAGCATTGCCGTTCCGGTAACCTCGCTTGGATCCTTCCAGGGCCAATCCACTGTCATGCTGATTGAAGACGGCGTTGCAAAACGTCAGGTGGTCACGACAGGCATCCGCGATAGCGGCTGGGTCGAGATTACCGCCGGTCTCAGCGAAGGGGCGAGCATCGTAACCAAAGCAGGCTCCTTCGTTCGCGAGGGCGACAAGATCAATCCGATTGCTGAAACCGGCACCAATTAAGGGGCGAGCTATGAACTTTTCTGCCTGGTCCATCCGCAACCCCGTCGGCCCGCTGTTGGCATTTTTCCTGCTGATGGTTGTGGGCTGGCAGTCCTTCAATGCCCTGCCGATCACCCGCTTTCCCAATATCGACATCCCTCTGGTTGCCGTGACCGTCGTGCAGCCGGGCGCCTCGCCTTCGGAAATGGAGGCGCAGGTCACCAAGGAAATCGAAGACGCCGTTGCAGGGATTACCGGGGTCAAAAACGTCGTCTCGACAGTCACCGATGGCGTTTCCACCACTCTGGTCGAGTTTCGCATCGAGGTGCCGACAGACAAGGCCGTGCAGGACACCAAAGACGCGATTGACCGCATTACCGGCACCTTGCCCGGCGGCATCGAATCGCCCACCGTCACCCGTATCGATGTCGAGGGGCAGGCGATTCTGACCTTTGCGATCAAGGCCCCCAATCTGTCTTTCGAAGAAATTTCCTGGTTCGTCGACGATACCGTCAAACGCGCGCTGCAAGGCCGCCCTGGCATTGGCCGCGTCGACCGCTATGGCGGCGCCGACCGCGAAGTGCGGATCGAGCTCGACAGTGCCAAACTTGACAGCTTTGGCGTGACTGCCGGCTCGGTCAGCCAGCAGTTGTCGCAGACCAATGCCAATCTGGGCTCTGGCCGCTCTGAAATCGGCGCGGGCGAGCAGGCAATCCGCACCCTTGGCGACGCCAAAACCGTCGAAGGTCTGGCCAATACCACCATCGCCACGCCTTCGGGCCGCTCGGTGAAACTTTCAGATTTGGGCTCGGTTACCGACAGCTACGAGGAATTGCGGTCGTTTTCGCGGCTGAACGGCGAGCCGGTCGTGACCTTTTCCGTGTTCCGGGCCAAAGGCGCCTCGGATGTTTCGGTCAAAGAGGTCGTGATCAAGCAACTCGACGCCCTGCGCGCGGCCAATCCCGGCGTGCAGATCCTGCCGATTGACGATCTGGTTTACTTCACCCAAGGCAATTACGACGCCGCCATCGACACCCTTCTCGAAGGCGCGCTTTTGTCGGTCATCGTCGTGTTCCTTTTCCTGCGGAACTGGCGCGCAACGCTGATCTCAGCCGTCGCGCTGCCCCTGTCCGCAATCCCCACTTTCTGGGTCATGGACCTGCTCGGCTTCTCGCTCAACCTCGTCTCTTTCCTGGCCCTGACCCTCGCCACCGGCATCTTGGTGGATGATGCGATTGTGGAAATCGAGAATATCGCCCGCCACATCCGGATGGGAAAATCCCCCTACCGCGCCGCGATCGAGGCCGCGGACGAGATCGGCCTCGCCGTCATCGCGACCACCTTCACCATCATCGCCGTCTTTGTACCGGTCTCCTTCATGGGCGGGATTCCAGGGCAATACTTTGAACAATTCGGCCTTACCGTCGCCTTCTCGGTGTTTTTCTCGCTGCTCGTGGCCCGACTGATCACCCCGATGATGGCCGCCTATCTGATGTCCACCAAGGACGGCGGCACCGAGGAACAGCACCGCGACGGCGTGTTCATGCGCGGCTATTTGCGGATGATCACGGCCACGACCAAGACCTGGCGTCTGGGCTGGTTCAAACTGGGGGCCTATTACGTCACCTTGCTGGGCGCCATCGTCGCCTTCGCGATTTCGATGTATTTCATGCTGCAAGTTCCCGGCTCTTTCCTTCCGCCCGAAGATTCCGGCCGCATCTCGATTTCAGTCGAATTGCCGCCCGGTACCACCCTTGATCAAACCGATCTGGTCGCCAGCGCGATCCATGATCAGATCAAGGACGTCGAATGGGTTGATCAGGTCTTCATCCTGGGCGGCTCTTCGCCCACCGGCGAATTGGACGTGCGCCGCGCGACCGTCACGGTCCTTCTGGACAAGCTTGACCACAGCCTGGTCCTCAAGCTTTCGGATTTTGCCCGGACGATCCCGATTGTCGGCCTGATCGTGCCAAAAGTCGAAAACAAGGGCCGTCTGGTCCCCCAAAACGTCATCGAGGCCGAAATTTTCGGCAAACTGAAATCGGTTCCCGATATCCGGGCCATCAAGCTGAACGACCGGGGCGCAAAGGACATTACCTTTAACGTCCTCGCGCCCAATGACGCGGTCCTCACGGATGCGGTCACGCGCCTCGAAGAAGCCCTGCGCGGCGATCCCTTGCTCGCCAATGTCTCTGCCGATGGCGCCCTGCCGCGCCCCGAAATCCACATCCGCCCGCGCCTCGAAGAAGCCGCGCGTCTGGGGATTTCCACGCAGTCTATCGCCGCCGTCGTACGGGTCGCCACGATTGGCGATTATGATGCCGCTCTGGCCAAAATCTCGCTGGATGGCCGCCAGATCCCGATCCGCGTGCGCCTGAACGATGGCACCCGCGAAGATTTGAACCGGATCGCCAACCTCAAGGTGACCACCGCTACCGGCGCCGCCGTGCCGCTGTCCGCCGTTGCCGACATTACGGTCTCCGAAGGCCCGGCGACCGTCAAACGCCTGAACCGCGAACGGCAAGCCGAGATCGGCGCGAACCTGCCGGTTGGAGTTGCGCTCGGTACATCCACCACCCGCTTTCAGGAAATCCTGGATGCAACCCCTTTTCCTCCCGGCGTCCGCGTGACCCCGGCGGGCGACGCCGAGGTTCAGGCCGAATTGTTCTCATCCTTTGGCAATGCCATGATCCTGGGCCTCTTGCTGGTCATGGCCGTACTGATCCTGCTCTTCCGCTCGGTCATCCAACCGATCACCATCCTGGCCTCCCTCCCGCTCGCCATCGGCGGCGTGGCGGCGGCCCTGATCCTGACCAATTCGGCCCTGTCGATGCCGGTCCTTATCGGGATCTTGATGCTCATGGGCATCGTGACCAAGAATGCGATCCTTCTGGTCGATTTCGCCATCGAGATGCGTGTCCACGGCATGGACCGGATCAAGTCCGTGGTTGAGGCCGGCCATAAGCGCGCCCAGCCCATCGTGATGACCTCTATCGCCATGTCGGCAGGAATGTTGCCCTCGGCGCTTGGGGTGGGCGAGGGCGGCTCTTTCCGCGCGCCTATGGCAACGGCGGTAATTGGTGGCATCATCGTCTCGACGGTGCTGTCACTGATCGTCGTGCCTTCCTTCTATCTGATCATGGATGATATCAGCTATTGGCTGTCAAAGCTGTTCAGCCGGGTGATTGGCCCCAAAGAAGCCGACCCCGAAGCGCCCCCCGCCGATGTTCTTGCTTCAAGGATCGCGCTTTTAGCCGCAGAACAAGCCTTCTTACGGGAAAAGCTGGCACATGTGCCACCGCCCAACCTGCGCGCGGCAGAGTAACCGAACACGGCAGAGTAACCGAACACGGCAGAGTAACCGAACACGGCGGAGGGCGCCTTTCCCACTAAAGGCGCCCTTTGCTCTACTTTTTTCGCAAAAGAAAAGGCACCCCAAAGGGTGCCTTTTTGTCCCGATCGGGATTTAAATCACGCCGCCGAAGAGATGAACTTCACCGCGTCGCCAAAAGTCTGGATGGTTTCAGCCGCATCGTCCGGGATCTCAATCCCAAACTCTTCTTCGAAAGCCATAACCAGTTCGACCGTATCAAGGCTATCTGCACCCAGATCGTCGATGAACGAGGCATTCTCGGTCACTTTTTCAGCTTCGACGCCAAGATGCTCGACGACGATCTTTTTCACGCGGTCAGCGATGTCGCTCATGTTATTTCCTCTGTGTTACGGGCTTTTCCCGGTCAACTTGTCTGGCTGGCATTTCGGCCTGCACACCTTCACCCAAGGAATTCGCTGGGCGAATCCGCTTGGGTCACGGGCTTGCCGGGGCCTATACCAAGCACGGCGGCACATGGCAAACTCTTTCCATCGCGGGGCTGCGGCAGAGGCCTCAGATCATCGCCATGCCGCCATTCACATGCAGCACGGCCCCTGTGACATAACCCGCCTGCGGGCTCGCCAGATACAGCACCGCCGCCGCGATATCCCCGACCTCGCCCATCCGCCCCGCCGGGATCTGCGTCAGGATCCGCGCCTTTTGCTCGTCATTCAACTTGTCCGTCATCGCCGTCGCAATGAATCCCGGCGCCACGCAGTTCACCGTGATATTCCGGCTCGCCACCTCGGAAGCGAGCGATTTCGACATGCCAACCACTCCCGCCTTGGAGGCCGCATAATTCCCCTGCCCTGGATTTCCCGTAGCCCCCACGACCGAGGAGATATTCACGATCCGCCCCCAGCGCGCCTTCATCATCCCGCGCAGCACCCCCCGGCAAAGCCGAAAGGTCGATGTCAGGTTCACATCCAGAACCGATTGCCATTCGTCATCGGACATCCGCATAAAGAGGTTATCCTTGGTAATCCCCGCATTGTTCACCAGAATATCGACCGACCCCATGGCTGCAATCGCGGCCTTTGGCAGCGCCTCAACACTTGCCATATCGCTCAGGTTGCAAGGCAGCACATGCGCCCGCGCCCCCAGCTCCTCCGCCAGCGCCTGCAGCGGCTCAACCCGCGTCCCCGACAGGGCCACATTTGCCCCCGTCCCATGCAGCACCCGCGCAATCTCCGCCCCGATCCCACCAGAAGCCCCCGTGACCAGTGCCGACTTTCCCGTCAAATCAAACATTGCAGCCCCTTTTTCGCTACCCCTGCCCCGCCGTCACCGGCTCAAAGCCCTTGTCGCCCAGCCCTGACCCTTCGACAAGCCCCAAGCCAAACTTTCGAACCCCGTTCCCTCCGCCACTTGCCTTACAGAGAAGTTTCTCTCGACCCGGTTGCGGCAGGATTTTCCCGTTGTTTTCGAGGGTTATATGGATGAACCTGACCACGGCCCCAGCGCCAGGAGGCCCGAAAGCGTTCTATCGGGGCCTATATTCTCCTCGTCGACGATGGGTGACGCAAGATATCTGCCGGAGGTGCCGTTGGATCTTGACTACTGGGCGCTTTTCCGCGCTAGTGCGGGGATGCCGTGACCACCAGAAAGTCCCCCGGCGGGACGGGAGTGCACAGATGTCTGTTCGCCGTTTGATCTTGCCTGCCGTTGTGCTTCTAGCGTGCATTGTTCCGGCCGCGGCGCAAGATTGGGACAACCTGTCGCAATTGCAGACCGATGAGATCATCGGCAGCGTGACCACGGACTTCTATCACGAAATGGGCCATGCCCTGATCGACATTCTGCAGATCCCCATCATGGGCGCGGAAGAAGATGCCGCAGACTCGCTGTCGATCTATCTGATTACGACGTTCTGGGAAGATGCCGATGCCCAAGAGATTGTAAGCGCCTCGCTTGCAACTTGGGATTCGATGTACGCCCCCAACGCGGGCGAGGAACCGGATTACTGGGACGTCCACGCCCCAGACGGCAAGCGGATTGCCACCATGTCCTGCCTGTTCTACGGGGCATCTCCCGAGACGCGCGCGGAATTTGCCGAAGCTCGCGGAATACCGGACAAGCGGGCCCAGTCCTGCGCCGAGGAATACCTGGACCTTGACGCCTCCTGGGCAGCCTATCTCGATCCGCTGCGTGAGGGCGGCGGCGGATCGAGCATCGTCTTTGAAGACCCTGAGGCCGAGTCGCCAATCACAGAGGCGATCCGCGCTGAGGTGGACTATTTCAACGACATTCTTGCTTTGCCGGATGAGCTGACGGTCCGTGTCCAGTCCTGTGGCGAAGCCAATGCCTATTATCACGGCGATGACCGGTCGATCAGCATCTGTACCGAGTTGGCGCAGCAGGTCCTGGACCGGATGTCGGAGTGATCACCCGGTAACCCGAACAGCCGGGACCGGCAGGCAAGGTCGGTACTGCGCCTGGGCGTGGTGCCGGCGCAGCACAGGGATCAGCTGCAGGAATTCTTGATGTCTTGGCCCCCAGACCCCGGCGACGATGACGACATCCGCGTTGCACCTGATCGACGTTGTTGCGTAACTCACGACTAGTGCATGATGGCCGCTTTCCTCTTCAGCGTAAGGCCACGCGAATGATCTCGGCCGTCCCGAGGGCCTAGAAGCGGTTCATCAGTGCGATGCGTATCTGTATTTCGGCGGTCTGGCGGTCGGGGTCTCTTGCTGCGATGGGCGGATTCAAAGATCAAGGGCACCTCGAAAAATTGCTCTGACCCTGCGTTGGCGGTATGATGCCATGGACGGTCGTTTGCTTGGGGTTTGACGATGGCACAGATGGGTTTCTTTGATCTTTCAGATCGCTATGCGAGCCTTGATGCCAAGAAGGAC
>CAIYZT010000269.1 GCA_903930735.1 uncultured Paracoccaceae bacterium
ACGACCGGGATGGCGGGCCCGAGGGACCCAAATTTCAGCGAGCCCTGATTCTGGCGCTCGCTTTGACCGGCGATTTCCGGCGCGCCTTTGATGAAGCGCGCTCCGATCCAGCGCTTCAGGCCGATCTATGGCGCCTCTTGGCTAGCCTCGGTACCGATGAGGTCATTTTGGAGCAGGCCGCAATAGCGAAGGGCACTGCAGCCCCCGCAGAAGCGCAGGCCGTTGCCTCTGATTTTGCTGAAATATTTCTGACGGTTGGTCTGCCGGATCAGGCGCAAACCTGGCTCACAGGGGCGAAGTCGGTTGACCGTGTTCTGGCTGCTAGAATTGCCCTTGCGGTTCAAGACGGGCGCTCGGCGTTGAAATATCTGGAGGGAGTGGAAGGCGAAGAGGCCGAGGCAATGCGAATCGATGGCCTCGTTCTAAGCGGCGATGATCTGGCCGCTGCCGCAGCATTTTCGCGCGCCGGAGACGGACAAAACGCATCTAGGGCCTTGGCGCGCGCACGCGACTGGTCAGCTTTGGGCCGCGAAGGGCAAGCAGAATGGCAGCAAACCGCCCTTGAATTGACCTCATCTGCGGCGGATGGGACCGCTGGCCCCTTGGCCGAGGCGACGGCATTGGCCGATCAGGCCCTGGGCACCAGGGACGCCGTGCGCGCGCTGCTCGCCGCTGTTCCCCGCGTGGAATAATCTGCGCCTTTAGCCGGATGCTTACACTTCGGAAAGGACTCGCGGTCTAATCTGGGGACAGGCTCGGCAAAGCGGGGCGATCACCGGAGAATCCGATGCGAAGAACTGTGCTGGCGCTGCCCCTCGTCCTTTTCGCGCCGGCATCTCAGGCCATTCAAGATCAGGCGCCGCTGTGCGATCAGGCCGCGCACCGCGCCGCGCGGATGACAGGGGTGCCATTGGACATCCTTATGGCCGTTACGAGGATTGAAACCGGTCGGGACATTGGAAATGGTCTTGCCCCCTGGCCTTGGACTATAAACGTCGGCGGTGAAGGCAGTTTTTATGACGAGGCGGCCGCCGCCCGCGATCAGGCCCTTGTCTTGTTGGATAGCGGCACCCAAAGCTTTGATGTCGGGTGCTTTCAGCTGAATTATCGCTGGCACGGCGGCGCCTTTGCCTCCATGGAATCCATGTTCGATCCCGAAGAAAATGCGCTCTATGCCGCAAGTTTTCTGCTTTCGCTTTATCAATCCTCGGGGAACTGGACACAGGCAACCGGCGCCTATCATTCGCAGACCAAAGATCTGGCTGCGGGCTATATCTACAAGGTTAACGCGCTTTTGGGCGGCAGGCTGACCCCCGAATTCGCGGAAGCTTCCGGTGAAGGCGGCCTGCAAGTTCTGCGCGAAAACAATTTCCTACTCTTGAAGACGGGGGCCAAGGGGCTAGGCGGCTCCATCGTCCCCCAAACTGAATCCCTCGGCCCCTTGTTCGCCGCAGCCGACTGACCATGCCCTCTTTCCTGCACCCCGACAAACTGTTCAGCCCGACAATTCTGCTGGCCCTCGCCCTAATGGGCGTCATCATCATGATGATCTTGCCGGTCCCATCCTGGATGCTCGATGTCGGCCTCGCGCTGTCCTTCGCGCTCGCCATCTTGATGCTGACCGTGACGCTGTTCATCGAACGCCCACTCGATTTTTCCGCCTTTCCGACCATCCTGCTCGCCAGTCTGATGCTGCGCCTGTCGCTTAACGTCTCATCAACCAAGCTGATCATCGGGCAGGGTCATACCGGCACCGACGCGGCCGGCCATGTGATCGAAGGATTTGCTGAGTTCATCATGGACGGCAATCTGATGCTGGGGATCGTGGTTTTTATCGTGTTGATGATCGTCAATTTCGTGGTGATCACCAAGGGCGCCGGCCGCATGGCTGAGGTCGGGGCAAGATTTGCTCTGGACGGAATGCCGGGCAAACAATTGGCCATCGACGCGGATATGGCGGCGGGCGCGATCACCCATGCCGAAGCAAAGGCGCGACGCGAAAAGGAATTGGCAGAGACGAACTTTTTCGGCTCCCTCGAC
>CAIYZT010000270.1 GCA_903930735.1 uncultured Paracoccaceae bacterium
AAGACAACAGGATGCAGCCGGTGAAAAGGTAAAGGCCCCAGGCGACCTCGACCGTGGCCATGCCGATGCCTTTGACCAGCACGATATAGAGCGCGATCAAAAAGATATCCGCCATGGCCAGTTTGCCCAGCACATGCAGCGCGGGCAGGACCCGGCGCGAGAGCAGGCCAAACTGGATCAGCGCCAGCCCAAGGGTCTTGAGCATCGGGGCAAAGACGGCAAAGAATGTCACAATCAGGGCCAGAACCACGTCAGAGCCCCAAAGCGACTGCAGGCCGGTGACCACCGAGATCTCGTCCAGCCCAAAGATCGGCAGCAATCCGGCCCGGATCAAGGGCGCGAACCAGGAGATCGGGAACAACGCAAGCAGGCAAAGGTTCAGAGTTTTCATGGCCCCTTGCTCCCCCGCTTGAGGCGCGCGGTCAAGCCCTGATCTGCGCGCCAACCTCGGTCAGCGCAGCGGAAACCGCGTCCCACAGCGCCTCGGCCGGCTCGATCCCGACCGAAAGCCGGATATAGCCGGGGGCCACATTATCGCCCCAGCGCGCGCGCCGCTCGCCCGCGGTATGGGTGCCGCCAAAGGAGGTCGCCTGCACGATAAAGGGACAGGCGGCCAAAAAGGCCTCGGCCTGCGCCTCGGAGGCCAGCTCAAAGCCGATCAGAAAACCAAAGCCACTGGCTTGGCGGCGGGTGATGGCATGGGCCGGATCGCCCGGCAGCCCCGGATAACGCAAGCCCCGGATCCCCGGCACCGCCGCCAGCCTTTCGGCGATGATCTGCGCCGAGGCGCACATCCGCTCCAGCCTCAGCTCCAATGTCTCCAGCCCGCGATGGACCAGAAAAGCCTCAAATGGCCCTGGCACCGCGCCTGTTTGCCGCCGCCATTCGCGGATCCGGCCCATTAGAACGGGATCTCGCCCCGAGACATGGCCGAAAAGCGCATCCGAATGCCCCGCCGGCGCTTTGGTATCGGCGGCCACCACCAGATCGGCCCCCAAATCCAGCGGGCGCTGCAAAAGACCGGTCATCGTCGTGTTGTCCGCAATCACCCGCGCCCCAGCAACCCGAGCCCGCGCGCTGAGCGCTGCGATATCGACAACATCCAGGCCCGGATTGGAGGGCGTCTCGATATAAACCACGGAAAACCCTGTGAAATCCGCCGTCGGCATTTCCAGAGTCGGCACTTCGGTCACCTCGACCCCATAAGGCGCCAGCATATCGCGCCCCAAAAGCCGGGTGACGTAATAGCCGTCCGAGGGGATCATGACCCGTGCCCCGGCCTTCAGGCTGACAAACAGCGCCGCCGAAATTGCCGCCATCCCCGAAGGAAAGGCTACGACCTCGGCATCCTCCAGAATGCCAAGCTGGGCTTCGACCGCATCCCACATCGGCTGACCGTTGCGGCCATAAATATGGGTCGCTCCTTGGGTCTGCGGCAAATGAAAACTTGTGGAAAGGCTGATCGACGGCACTATCGGCTCACCTACGCCAAGGCCCGCTTTGCGATGATGCAGCATCCGCGCCACCCGCGCCCGCGCCAGATCATCCATCTGTAACCCTTTCGTCTGTCCAAAAATATCCTGCAGGGGAAAGTTTGCGTTTGCCCGGCGGGTAAGGCGTCCCTGCCCGCCCCTATTCCAGCCGCGCCGGAAAGCCCGGTGCGCGCAGATCGGTGCTGAGCAAATCTTCGAGCAGTTTGGCGATCATCGGCGACTGCGCCTCGCCGCCATAGGCCGCCTTTGCCGCGATATAGGTCTGTTGCGTGGCCGCCGCCAGATCGAGCGGCACCCCGAATTCGCGTCCAAATCCCAGCGCAAACCCGAGGTCCTTCAGTGCCAGATCGACGTTGAAAGCGATGTCATAGGAGCCGTTCAAAATCAGCGCACCTTCGGTCTCATGGACAAAGCTGTTGCCCGAAGAGGCCGCAATCGCGTGCCAGGCCTGACCCAGATCCAAGCCCCCCCGCTTGGCCAGCATCAGTGCCTCAGAGGTCGCCTTCAGATGGATGAAGGCCAGCATATTGGTGATGACCTTGATGATGCACGCGGCCCCCAAAGGCCCGATGTGGAAAATCTTGTCGCCCATGGCCTGCATGGCCTTGTGGTGCAGATCAAACAGATCCTTGTCGCCACCCGCCAGCATGGTGATCTTGCCCTGATGGGCCAGATGCACGCCGCCGGTCACCGGCAATTCGATCATGCGCACGCCTGCAACGGCAGCAATGGCAGCCAATTTCAGCACCTCGTCGCGGCCCAAGGTGGACATTTCCACCCAGGATGCGCCGGGCTTCATCCCCGGCAGAATGTTACGCAGAACCCGTTCTGACACGGCAGGTGATGGCAGGCAGGTGATCACATGATCCACCGATGCCGCCAGATCCTCTGCCGATTTAGCCAGGACTGCGCCCTTGGCGATCAGCGGCGCGGCAAGGCTTTCGTTCAGGTCAAAAACCGTCACCGAAAATCCGTCGCGCAGCAGACAGCCCGCACAAGCGGCCCCAAGATTTCCAAGGCCGATATATCCGTAATGCATGTTATCCTCGTGGGTTACGGAGCGATGTTGCCATCGCCCCTTAAGTTTTTAGGCGCCGTAACCGACGATTCCCTTGACCTCGCAGAAGTCATGGATGCCCCAGTCGGCATATTCACGCCCGTTGCCGGACTGTTTGTAGCCGCCAAAGGGCGCATAGAGATCCCAATCGGGATAGTTCAGGTTGACCGTGCCTGCCCGCAACCGGCGCGCAATCGGCTTGGCCTCTTCAACCGGGCCGCAGATAAACGCCGCCAGACCGTAGACGGATTCGTTCGCCATCCGCACCGCATCATCCACCGTGTCGTAGGGCAAGATCGCCAGAACCGGGCCAAAGATCTCTTCTTTCGAGATGGTCATCTCGTTCTGCACATCGCCAAAGATCGTCGGCTTGCAGAACCAGCCGCGGTTCAGCCCCGCAGGCCGGCCCAGACCGCCGGTCACAAGGGTCGCACCTTCGTCAATGCCGGTCTGCATCAGACGCTGCACCTTGTCGAACTGCACCTTGGAGATCAGCGGCCCCATGGTCGTGCCCGTCGCTAAAGGATCGCCGGGCACGATGGTCTCGGCCGCCAGCTTGGCATAGCGCAAGGCCGCGGCATGTTGGCCGCGCTGGACAAACATCCGCGTTGGCGCATCGCAGGACTGCCCGGTGTTAGCCATGATGGCCCCGACCCCGGCGGTCACCGCCGATTCCAGATCGGCGCTCGGCAGGATGATATTGGCCGATTTTCCGCCCATTTCCTGCGCCACACGCTTGACCGTCGGCGCTGCGGCAGCGGCAATCAGCGTTCCAGCCCGCGTCGAGCCGGTAAAGGACACCATATCCACTTCGGGATGCGAGGTGATGCGCGTGCCGACGCCCGGCCCGTCGCCGTTCACAAGGTTGAAGACGCCCGGCGGCACCCCCGCCTCATGGCAGACCTCGGCAAACAGAACGCCCGACAAGGGTGCGATTTCCGAAGGCTTGAGCACCATGGTGCAGCCCGCAATCAGCGCCGGAGCCACCTTGCACGCGATCTGGTTCATCGGCCAGTTCCAAGGCGTGATCAGCGCGCAAACCCCGATGCCTTCGTAGACGATCTTGGTCGTGCCGCGCATATACTCCCATTTCATATCTTCGGCGGACTTGATCGTCGCCTCGATATGAACCTGGCCCGCCCAAGCCTGCGCCCCGCGCGCCCATTCAATCGGCGCGCCCATTTCGGTGGTCATCGCCTGCGCAAAATCCTCGTAACGGGAATTATAAACCTCAAGGATTCGGCGGACCAAAGCGATGCGGTCCGCGACCGGCCAGACGGTATAGGCGTCAAAAGCCGCCCGCGCCGCCATGATCGCGCGGTCCGCATCCTCGGCATTGCCGATGGCGACCTGCGCGACGATTTCCTCATTGGCCGGGTTTTCAACACCCATCCGCTGCTTTGAAATCGGCTCTACCCATGCACCATTGATGTAGAATTTGGTCATATTCGCAGAAATCATGGCAACCTCACTTGAAGTAGATGTTGTATTTGGCGCGAATGGCGTGGTCGATCTCGGCGTCCACCTGACATCCGGCCTTGGCCAGTATATCATTCTTCCGGCGGATCGCCGTGTCAAGCAGCAGCGGCTTGCCAGCCTCGTTCCATTCCTTCGGGCTCATCCGATTGCCGACATTTGGATAGATATATTCGGTCTGCATCAGCTTCAGCGTCTGGTCCGACCCAAGGTAATGGCCCGGCCCGCCCAGACAAACCTCTTTCATCGCCTGAATGGAGGTGCTGTCCGGCGTCACATCGATGCCGCGCACCAGACGCATGGTCTGGCCCAAAAGATCGTCGCCCAGAACCAGCGATTCCAGACAGAAACCCAAGAGCGAGGCATGCATGCCCACCGCCTCGTAGCACATGTTCAGGCCCGACAGGCCCGCCAGCGCATTGGTGATGCCCTGCTCCCAGCCCGCCTGCATATCCGGCAATTTGCTGTCCGAGATGCCACTGGCAGCGCCGCCGGGCAGCCCATAGAACTGGTGCATCTGTGCGCAGCCGGCGGTTAGCAGCGCCTGCTCGGCCGATCCGCCCGACATGGCCCCGGTGCGCAGATCGCTGACAAAGGGCCAGGTTCCGAAAATGCAAGGCGCGCCTTTTTTGATCGAGTTGGCATAGACAACGCCGGCAAGGCATTCGGCCACCGCCTGCACAATCGTCAGCGCGATCGGTGCCGGAGCGGTCGCGCCCGCTTGACCGGCCGACAAGAGCAGCATCGGCATGCCGCGCCGGATGCAATCTTCCATCGTGATGCAGGATTCCTCGGCGAATTTCATCGGCGGAACCACGAAGCAATTGGAATTGCTGACGAAAGGCCGCTCGATCCATTTCTCTTCGCCGCCAGCGACCATATAGATCATGTCAAAACATTTCTCGACATAGGACGGATCGCTAAAGCTGGTGCCGACATGCTTTTTGGTGCCCGACAGGCAACCGTACAGCGTGTTCAGATCCATCTCCTGATTGTCCATCACATCCCGGCAAACCATGGTACGCTGGTAGAAGTGAATGTTGTCAAGGTTTTGCACCAGACGCGCCGCGTCGTACAGATCCTGCGCCGTGCTCTCGCGGTAGGCAAGAGTGATCGGATCAACGATATGCACCGCCGCCCCCGCCGTGCCGTAATGCACGTTTGTGCCCGACAGGTGCAGGTCAAACTTTTCGTCCCGCGCGTAAAGCGTGATGTCGCGCGCCGCCACCGCCAGCATATCCTCGACCAGGGCGCGCGGAAACCGCAGGCGTCCATCATCGCCCTGAATGGCGCCCGCATCGGTCATCAACTTGACCCCCGAAGGCGGCGCTTGCGACAGGCCGATCTGCTCCAGCGCCTGCAGGGCGCTTTCATGTATCTGGGCAACGCCCGCGTCGGTCAGAGGCCGGTATTTGCCCCCCGGCATGCCCGGCCGCACCGGACGCACGTCATCTGCCAAAGGCGACGAGCGCATCGCCACCCGCGCCGAGCGCCCGCCCGAACGTCCCGCCCGCGCCCGCGTTGGCTCGCAAACTTCGCCCAGATCCATACCGTCTTCCATCGCTTTCGCCTTTCATCTGTCCTAAAATATCCCGGGGGGATAGGGTTGAATTCTCCTGAAAATTCAACCTTTGGGGGCTGGCCCCCCGCTGCCGCGCGCCTTTAAGCGCGCACCCTTTCGGATTTCGGATCATGCATTGCCACCAGGCTGGCTACGGCCTCATGCCGCACCCCCGCCACTTCAATCTCATAGGACGAGGCGAGAATCTCCTCGTCCCCCTGTCCGTGGCAGGGCACATAGCCCATGCCCACCGCGCCGCCCAAGTAATGGCCGTAATTGCCGCTGGTCACCGGGCCGACGATCTTGCCGTCCCGCACCAAAGCCTCGTTGTGAAACAGCAAGGGCTCCGGGTCTTTCAGCAGGAACTGCAGCATCTTGCGCTCCAGCCCCGCCTCCCCCTTGCGCAAAACCGCCTCGCGCCCGACGAAGGCCGGCTTTTTCTTGGAGACGGTAAAGCCAAGACCCGCCTCCAGAACGTGATCCTCGTCGGTGATGTCATGGCCCCAGTGCCGGTAGGCTTTCTCAATGCGGCAACTGTCCAGGGTGTGCAGTCCGCACAGCTTCAACCCCAGATCCGCGCCTGCCTCTTCGAGCGCCTCAAAAACATGGGCTGTCTGGTCGGAACTGGCATAGATCTCCCAGCCGAGCTCGCCCACATAGGTAACGCGGTGCGCCCGCGCGAGCCCCATACCAATCTCGATTTCCTTTGCCAGACCAAAGGGATGGGCGGCATTGCTGAAGTCATTGGGCGAGACCTTTTGCATCAGATCCCGCGCCTTTGGTCCCATGATGCACAGAACCGATTCCGCCGCCGTCATATCGGTGATAACGGCGAATTCATCGCCCAGACTGGCCCGCATCCAGGCCAGATTACGCTGCAAGGTAGCCCCCGGCACCACCGCGAGATAGGCGGTTTCGGACAGGCGGGTGACGGTCAGGTCAGCCTCGATCCCGCCGCGCTGGTTCAGGAACATGGTGTAGACGATCTTGCCCGAGGCGACATCCATCTCGGCGCTGCTGATCCGGTTCAGGAATTTGCAGGCATCGCGCCCCTCTACCCGGATCTTGCCGAACGACGTCATGTCGAAAAACCCGACGCCGTTGCGCACGGCCATATGCTCGGCTTTTTGGTTTTCAAACCAGTTCTGCCGCTTCCAGCTGTATTTGTATTCCTTCTCCTGCCCCGGATTTGCAAACCAATTGGCGCGCTCCCAGCCCGCCAATTCCCCAAACACTGCGCCGCGCGCGCGCAGGTGGTCATGCAGCGGCGTGCGGCGCACCCCGCGCGAGGTTTCGACCTGCCGGTACGGGAAATGGTCGGCGTAAAGCAGGCCAAGCGTCTCAGATACACGCTCTTTCAGATACTTGCGGTTTTTCTGGAAGGGCTGGGCGCGGCGGATATCGACCTCCCAAAGGTCAAAGGGCGCCTCGCCTTCGGTGATCCAATGCGCCAGCGCCATGCCCGCCCCGCCCGCGCCGGCAATGCCGACCGAGTTATAGCCGGCCGCGATCCAGTAACCGCCCAGTTCTGGCGCTTCGCCAAGGTAATAGCGGTCATCGGGGGTAAAGCTTTCGGGACCATTAAAGAAGGTATGGATCCCGGCGGTCTGGAACAGCGGCAGACGGTTCATCGCGTTTTCGAGGATGGGCTGGAAATGATCCCAATCCTCGGGGAGCGTGTCGAACATGAAATCCTCGCGGATCCCGTTCATACCCCAGGGTTTGGCCTTTGGCTCAAAGGCACCGACCATCATCTTGCCCGCGTCCGATTTGTAATAGGTGCATTCATCGGGCACCCGCAGCACCGGCAAATGGCCAAGGCCGGGCACGGGTTCTGTGATCAGATAGAAATGCTCGCAGGCATGCAGCGGCAGGGTCACGCCCGATTGCTCGGCCAGATCGCGGCCCCACATGCCGCCGCAATTGATCACCACATCGGAGGCGATATGGCCCGGCTCACCGTCCTTGTCGATGTAATCGACCCCGGTAACGCGGCCATTCGCCTTTGTGACCGCCGTCACCTTTGTATGCTCAAAGATCTGCGCACCGCGCATCCGGGCGCCTTTGGCAAGCGCCATGGCGATATTGGCCGGATCGCACTGCCCGTCCAAAGGCAGCGCCACCGCGCCCACAACGCCGTCGATATTCAGATGAGGATATTTCGCCAGCGCCTCTTGAGCCGAGATCTCATGCACTTCGACGTCGAAAATCCGCGCGACGGTGGCCTGACGCAGCAATTCCTCGTGACGCGCCGCGGTCAGCGCAACCGAGATGGAGCCGACCTGACGCATGCCCGTCTCAACCCCGGTTTCGGCGGCGAGTTTTACGTAAAGATCGGCGGAATACTTGGCCAGACGTGTCATGTTCGCCGATCCGCGCAACTGCCCAATCAGGCCTGCGGCGTGCCAGGTGGTGCCGCTGGTCAGTTGCTTGCGTTCCAGCAGCACGACATCGGTCCACCCCATCTTGG
>CAIYZT010000271.1 GCA_903930735.1 uncultured Paracoccaceae bacterium
CCGACCTTAGCCCGCCGATCATCAGTCGCCCGTTTGCAACTGGCGAGGCCGACTGGAGCGGTCGTCCAGTCCCGCTGCCCCCTCGGAGGCGTGACGCGCCAGCCATTTGCGCACCGTCACGACCGAAACCCCAAGCCCGACGGCAATCTGACCAGGCGTCTCGCCGCCCTGCCTCCGGGCGACAATCAACGCTCGCATCTTTGACGTGGTTTTGGCATTCTTGTGAATGTTCACGGGCTGTCTCCTGAAGATTGTGCTGCGTCGCAAACACCACCATCACCAGTTTCAGCCCGTGAACAATCTATTGAGACGTTACAACTAGAGCCTATTTGCTGAGGTCCAGCGTATGCTGCCGCAGCCAAGCGAGGAATCCGCGCGGATTGCCCTCCCACTTCTTCAGCTCGTCCGCAGATAGGGGCCCGCCGACAAAGGGACGCTGCGGCTTGAAACAGGCGCGCTTGATCTCATAAAGCAACAAGCCCTGCCGCAGCGTATCGCCCAAGTGATTGGCGATCTGAAAGGCGCGGCTGTTCTGTCCGGTGAAATTGATGGGCACGATCTGCGCGCCGCTGCGGTGGATCATCTTATGGGTAAAGACGTTCCACTCCGCCTCAACAGCCGGACCAAACCAACTTTCGGAGGTCGCCACTTTGCCCGCCGGAAACAGGATCACCAAACCGCCCGCCTTCAGATGTGTCATGGTCAGATCGCGCATCTGAAGACCCAGCTCGCGGCTGTTTTCCTCATGTGGGAATGGCACCGGGATCATGAACTGCTCGATCTCGGGGATGCCGGTCAGCAAAGAGCGGGTCAGGATCTTGAAATCCCCCCGCACCCGCGAGACGAGCTCGCCCATGATCATCCCGTCCACCAGACCATGCGGATGGTTGGCCACCACGATCACAGCTCCGGTTGCCGGGATCCGCGCGATCTCCTCGGCCGGGGTTTCAACCCTGATCCCCATCTGCCGCACGGCCTTGGACCAGAACGGCACCCCGACCGGGGCCCCCGACTTTTCAAAGGCCCGGATCAGGCTCAGCAAATACAGTTTGGCGGTCAGCCATTCGATGGCCTGAATTGTGAACACTTTGAACGGATTGGTGAAAGTACCCGCATAGGACAAGCGGCGCATGTCATACTTGCGCTCGGCGCCAGCCTTGGTGGCGCTATGGGCGAGCTTTGTCGCCAACGGAGATTGAACCTTTGTCACCAAGCCCCTGCCTTCATGCCTGCGGCTCAATAATCTTCGCCAAATCGATCCGCTACAAGTGACTGCAACGCTTTCAGGAGGTTTTCCGCCTCGACCCCCTCGGTCACGACCGACACTTTCGTGCCACGCGCCGCCCCAAGCATCAACAGACCCATGATCGAATCGCCCGAAACCGTCTCGCCATCCTTGGTTACTTCGGCCCGCGCGTCAAAACCTTCGACGACCTCGACAAATTTCGCCGAGGCGCGGGCATGCAGACCCTTTTCATTGATGATTGCCAGAACCGCCTCTGCCATGATCAGGCCCCTCCGCCCAGATCCAAGCTGTCGATATATTTGCGCCCGGCTTCCAGCGAGGCAGCGACCGCCTCTGACACCGGCAGATCGCGCGATTTGGTCAGCTTGATCAGCATCGGCAGATTGGCCCCATAGACAATCCGCCGCCCCGAACCGATCGCGCAGGCCAGCAGCGAAAGGTTCGAGGGCGAGCCGCCAAACATATCTGTTACCACCACGACCCCATCGCCCCGGTCCACCGCATCGGCAGCCTCACAGATTTCGGTCTGTTTCTGGCCGCGGTCATGGTTGTCTTCCATGGCAATAGCCAGCATGGCCTGTTGCGGGCCAACCACATGCTCGACCGCCGCAAGATACTCGCGGGCAAGCCCCCCATGGGCCACGATCACGATTCCGATCAAGCGCGCTTCACCCCGCATCCGCAGATGGCTCTTGGCTCATCCGGCGTTCCAATTCTCGATGACGTTTTGACACTGCCCAGCCCGCTTCCGCAAGGACTTTGGCCAGTTTTTCTGCAACTGCGACCGAGCGGTGTTGCCCTCCGGTACAGCCAAAGGCAATTGCGACATGGCTTTTGCCCTCGTCGATCTGGGCAGGCAGCAGCATTTCAACCAGACCGTGCATTCGCTCGAAAAAATCGGCAAAACGCAGGTCGGATTCGACATGGGCCACCACCTCGGGCGCGCGGCCGTCCAGCGGCCGAAGCGCTGGCACCCAATGGGGATTCGCCAGAAACCGGCAATCAAAAACCAGATCCACCCCGCGCGGCAGTCCGCGTTTGTAACTAAAGGATTGGACGGACACCGCCAGTCCGCCCGACTTCGCGAGCGCGAACCAGGTGCCGATTTCGGCACGCAGCTCGTGCGGCGAAAGCTCGGTCGTATCAATCAGATGATCCGCCCGCACCCGAATAGGGGCCAGCAGATCGGATTCGCGCGCGATGCCTTCGTCTGGCGTGTCCGCATTGGCCAGCGGATGGCGCCGCCGGGTTTCGGAAAAGCGGCGGATCAGCACCGAGGGCGCGCAGTCCAGATAAAGGATTTCCAGCTGCACCCTTGCATCACGGGTCATCTGATCGATCAACTCGATCAGCGTGGCGCTGCTGAAATCGCGGTTGCGCGCGTCCACGCCCAAGGCGATCGGGCGGTGCAAGGGCGGGCCGTCCATCAAGCGCGGAATAAAGGACAGGGGCAGGTTGTCGATGACCTCATAGCCCAGATCCTCCAGCGCATGGATCGCGGTTGACCGCCCCGCCCCCGAGGGGCCGGTGACAAACACCATCCGGTGCGCGCTCACAGGATCGCTTTCCTCAATCATCATTCCCAAATCAGGCGCTGCGCCCGTGCTGGATATAGTGCAGGATTGCAGCAGAAAAATGGGCGGCGGCGCTGTTAAATACAAGCGGCAAAGTCTGGCCCAGAAGAGGATGGGTTCGCAAAGGGGGTAGCCTATCGGTTTCGCTTTGCCCCAGATCGACGACCAGCACCAAGCGCACGGGTTTACCCCTCTGCGGGACGGGTAACAGCCCAACCCCGCGCGCCTCGATCAACGCTGGCAGTCCGGGCGGCGCGCCGGCCCAAATCCCGGCGTCCTGCACCCAGATCTGGCTTCGGTCATCGGCCACGAGGGCCGCGCCCAAGGCCATCAATTGCAAGGCCAGCCCCGATTTGCCCGCCCCCGAAGGGCCGATGATCAAGAGGCCGCGATCGGCTATGGAAACGGTGGTGGCATGCAAAATGCTGCGCGCGCCCGGTTCGGTCAAACGGGCAGACCCACAACGAACCGCGCACCGAGGGGTTCGGAGGTGACATCAGCCTGCGTCGGGCGGATATTCTCGGCCCAGATCACCCCGCCATGGGCCTCGACGATCTGCTTGGAAATTGACAGGCCAAGCCCCGAGTTATTGCCGAAATGTGTGACCGGGCGGTCTGAATAGAACCGCTTGAACACCTTCTTCAGCGCCGCCTCGGGGATGCCGGGGCCGGTATCCTCGACCACGATCAGCACCCGGTTTTCGCGTTTGCGTACCCATAGCCGCACCGCATCACCGTCTTCGCAGAACGAAATCGCATTGGTGATCACGTTGACAAAGACCTGCGCCAACCGCGCCTCGAGCCCAGTGATCACGATGGGATCGGGCGGGAAATCGGTGATGAATTTCACCCCCTTCTCGCCCGCTTGATCGCCCAGATGGCTCGACAGATTCCCCAGCGTCGTCAGAAGGTTGAACGGCTCTTCCTCTTCCTTGACCAATTCGGCATCAAGCCGCGAAGCATTGGAGATATCGCTGACCAAACGGTCCAACCGGCGCACGTCATGTTCAATCACATGCAGCAGTTTTTCGCGGTGATCCTCTTTCTTGACCACCCGCAGCGATCCAACGGCCGAAGAGAGACTGGCCAGCGGATTCTTGATTTCATGGCTGACATCGGCCGCGAACTGCTCGTTGCTCTCAATCCGGTCATAAAGCGCGGTCACCATGCCGCGCATCGCCACCGAGAGCCGGCCAATCTCGTCCGGGCGCGCGGCGAGGTCGGGGATCCGGATCCGGCCCGGCGACATGCGCCTGGCGTCGCGGTTCTGGCCCATCTCAGCCGCCGCCGCCAGATCGCTCAGCGGGTTGGCGATGGTCGAGGCCAGCACCAGCGACAGCCCGATCGACACCAAAAGCGCGATGACGAACATCTGCAGGATCTGCTCGCGCTCATGGCGCAGCAGCCGTTCGATATCACCCTCGGCCGAGGTCATCGCCACGGTTCCGATCACTTTGCCGCCCTTCAAAAGAGGGCTGGCGACGGCGAAAAGCAAACCCGACTGCCCGCCGACCCCCAAAGAAACCGTCTTCCCCGAGCGGAGCGCATCTTTGGTCAGGTCAGTCACGATTTCATGGTTGCTGGGCCAGTTTTCCGCGTCCCGATTGCCAAAAACAGAAGAGACCGTCTTCCAAAGGAAATTCAGAAAATCGGTGATAAAGGTGTTCCGCTCAATCTGGTCCGCTGCCGAAGCGCCCGCCCCGATTGCCGAGGAAACCAGCGCTCCGCGCCCATCAAACAGGAAAATCTCGACCCCGAGCCCAACCGGCAGCTGCGGCAGTTTGACTGCCATTTGGTCCAGCACCGCTTGTTCGGCGGCTTCTTTGGCAGGCATGCCCGCCTCAAGCGTGACAGCAATCAGCCTTGCCTCGGTCACCAGCGCTTGTTCGTGCTGAACCACCAAGGAATCGCGGAACGGGTTGAAGAACAGCACGCCCGAGACCAGCACCACCAGCGCGAGCAGGTTGAACAGGATGATTTTCCGCGCCAAAGGCGAGCGCTCCAGCACAAAGATCCCGCCCCGGCGCGACCGGCGCGCAGCGGAAACTTCGCCCATGGCATCAGGTAAAACCCAGTCTTCCCCCAGCAGCACATCGCCAGGGCGCCCGGCTTGGGACGGTTTCGATCTGGGGTAAGGCACGGCGGTCATTCTTCGTTGTAACGATATCCTATTCCGTAAAGCGTTTCGATCGCGGTGAAATCATCGTCAACCGCGCGCATTTTCTTGCGCAACCGCTTGATATGGCTGTCGATCGTCCGGTCATCCACATAGACCTGATCGTCATAGGCCACATCCATCAGTTGATCGCGCGATTTCACAAAGCCGGGCCGCACGGCCAGCGCCTGCAGCAGCATGAACTCGGTCACGGTCAGCGACACATCCTGACCCTTCCAGCCGACCGAATGGCGCAGAGGGTCCATCGTGAGATGGCCGCGCTCGATCACTTTGGTCTCTTCGGTCACCGCGACTTCGCCGGTGGCAATCGCATCCTGACGGCGCAAAAGCGAGCGGATACGCTCTACCAAGAGCCGCTGGCTGAAGGGCTTTTTCACATAATCGTCCGCGCCCATGCGCAGACCCAAAACTTCGTCGATCTCGTCATCTTTCGACGTCAAAAAGATCACCGGCATGGTGGTTTTCTGCCGCAAACGCTGCAGCAGATCCATCCCGTCCATCCTGGGCATCTTGATGTCCAGCACGGCCATATCGGGCATCCGCTGGGTAAAGGCGTCCAGCGCGCTTTGCCCGTCGTTATAGGTTTCGACTTCGAACCCTTCGGCTTCAAGAGTCATCGAGACCGATGTCAGGATATTCCTGTCATCGTCCACAAGGGCGATCCTTGCCATATTTGGGTTTCCTGTTCTTCTCAGCGGTTTCTTTTATTTTGACACATCGTCGGGTTTTCGCGGCCCATAATCAATATCTATGTGCGAATCAGGGCACTACGCCCGTTGATCATTCATGAAAATTCCCAAGAATTGGCTAATTTGCCTCAGTGGGGGGAACCCCTTGGCTTGGTTGCGCTACCGGGTGATTTGATTGCGCTAACAGGCCGAGCGGGCGCTATGCCCCTGAATTTTCGCATGATATAGGGACACAAGGACGCCGCCTAACAGCCGGGCATGGCTGAGTTCATGCTTGGGCGGCCGAACTTGCCTGATTGAAGCGCCTCTTTACGGGCAAAAAAGGGAGCCAGCCATATGATGACCGGACGCGTGAACCCCCTCGCCTCTTTGGAAACCTTCGGCATCAGCGGGCTACGCGCCGTCCATTACAACGATGTCGAGCCTGCTTTGGTCAACGCAGCCCTTGCACGCGGCGAGGGTGTTTTGGGCCAGGGCGGCGCGTTTTTGTGCAGCACGGGGCAATTCACCGGGCGCTCGCCCAAGGATAAATTCGTGGTGCGCACGCCTTCGGTCGAAAAGACGATCTGGTGGGAAAACAACGCAGCCATGGCTCCCGACGCCTTTGACCGGCTTTATGCCGATATGCTGGCCCATATGCAGGGCCGCGAGTATTTCGTGCAGGATCTTTATGCGGGCGCTGATCCCGCGCACCGGCTGGATCTGCGGGTGGTGACCGAGTTGGCCTGGCACAGCCTTTTTATCCGCCATCTTCTGCGACGCCCGGCGCGCGAGGATCTGGACGCCTTCATGCCGGAATGGACGGTGATCAACTGCCCCTCGTTCAAGGCTGACCCCGCCCGCCATGGCTGCCGCACCGAAACCGTCATTTCGCTGAATTTCGACAAAAAATTGATCCTGATCGCCAACACTGCCTATGCGGGCGAGAATAAGAAGGCGGTTTTCACGCTGCTGAACTATCTTTTGCCCGACAAAGGCGTGATGCCGATGCATTGCTCGGCCAACCATGCGCCCGGCGATCTGGCGCAGACGGCGGTGTTCTTTGGCCTGTCGGGCACCGGCAAGACCACGCTTTCTGCCGCGCCGGACCGCACGCTGATCGGCGATGACGAACATGGCTGGTCAGGCACCGGCACCTTCAATTTCGAGGGCGGCTGCTATGCCAAGACCATTAACTTGTCGCCGACCGCCGAGCCCGAGATCTATGCCACCACCCGGCGTTTCGCGACCGTGGTCGAGAATATGGTCTACGACCTTGAAACGCTGGAGCTGGATTTCACGGACGCCAGCCTGACCGAAAACACCCGCTGCGCCTATCCTCTGGAGGCGATTTCCAATGCTTCGGCCACCGGTCTGGGCGGGGCGCCGCTCCATGTGGTCATGCTGACTTGTGACGCTTTTGGCGTTCTGCCGCCGATCGCGCGCCTGACGCCGGCGCAGGCGATGTATCATTTCCTGTCCGGCTTCACCTCCAAAACCGCCGGAACCGAGCGCGGCATCACCGAGCCGACGCCGACCTTTTCGACCTGCTTCGGCGCGCCATTCATGCCGCGCCGGCCCGAGATTTACGGTCAGTTGCTGCAGCAAAAGATCGCGCAGACCGGGGCCAGCTGCTGGCTGGTCAATACCGGCTGGACGGGCGGCGCCTATGGCACGGGCCGCCGGATGCCAATCAAGGCCACGCGCGCGCTGTTGTCGGCGGCGCTGGACGGCAGCCTTGCCAAAGCGCTTTTTCGCAGGGACCCGAATTTCGGGTTTGACGTGCCCGTCTCTGTGCCGGGAGTCGACGCGCAGCTTTTGACCCCGCGCGATACCTGGGCCGACAAGGCGGCCTATGACGCGCAGGCGGCCCGGTTGGTTGGGATGTTCAGCGAGAATTTCAGCCAGTATCTGCCCCATATCAATGCCGAGGTCCGCGCCGCGGCGATCGGCTGAGCGGCTGGCGCGGGCTGTCTGACCTCCCCAGTCCCAGATATTTAAGTCAAGATGAAGGGGCAAGGTGGCGGAAAGGAGATCGGCGGCGAACTTTTCGGTCTTCGCCTCGCATTCAGACGAATTAATATTGCGCTGCGTCCGCGAAATTGTTAGTCAATTTGCACCTGCAGCAATCCCGGAGCCTTTCCCATGGCGCTTGATAATTCCTCGTCCGAAACGGCTTTGCTTCCCGACCTGACCGGGTTGACGAAGGCTTCGCTGCCGGAGGTGGATGCGCTGCTGGTCGCGGCAATCGCGGCGCTGCGCGCGCGGGTGGTGCGGGAAGGCAAGATTTCGGCGGCGGCGCTGGAGCGGGATCAATACGCGGCGCATGCTTTGTCATGGCTCGCTTGCTATGCGCTGGCCCTGCATCAGATGCAGGACTGGGCCACCGGACTGCAAGCGGCGGGCAAGTTTACCGAAATCGAGGGCCTGCTGTTGCAGATCGCCTTTGGTGAATATCTGAGCCAGATCCGCGGCGGGATTTCGATGTCGCAGGGCGAGGTCGCGCGTCTGTCGGATCTGGGGCTTGATCTGCCGCCGCCCGGGCCAGCGGCCGCCCGACTGATGGCCGATGGCAACAGTATTGCCGCCCGCCTTTGCCTGGTTGCACTGATGCGTCAGGCCCCGGCCAGCGCCACTTTTGGCGCGACGGGTCTGGAGGATGAGCTGGAGATGATCCGCGACCAGTTTCGGCGTTATGCGGCGGAAAAGGTGACGCCTTTTGCGCATGGCTGGCATTTGAACGATGACCTGATCCCGATGGAAATCATCAATGATCTGGCCGGGATGGGCGTTTTTGGCCTGACTATTCCGGAGGAGTTTGGCGGCCTGGGACTGTCCAAAGCTTCGATGGTCGTGGTGTCGGAAGAGCTGTCGCGCGGCTATATCGGGGTGGGCTCGCTGGGTACGCGGACCGAGATTGCGGCGGAATTGATCCTGTGCGGCGGCACGGCCGAGCAAAAGGCGCAGTGGCTGCCCAAGCTGGCGAGCGGGGAGATTTTGCCCACGGCGGTCTTTACCGAGCCGGGCACCGGCTCTGATCTGGGGGCGCTGCGGACCCGCGCCACCCCGCAGGGCGCGGATTACATGGTGACCGGCAACAAGACCTGGATCACCCATGCCGCGCGCACCCATGTGATGACCCTTTTGGCGCGCACCGATCCCGCCAGCACCGATTATCGCGGGCTTTCGATGTTTCTTGCCGAAAAGATTCCCGGCAGCGACGCGGCCCCGTTTCCGGATGAGGGCATCACCGGGACCGAGATCCGGGTGCTGGGATACCGGGGGATGAAGGAATATGAGCTGGCCTTTGACGGTTTTGCGGTCAAGGGCGCGAACCTGCTGGGCGGGGTGCCGGGGCAGGGGTTCAAGCAGCTGATGCAGACCTTTGAATCGGCGCGGATCCAGACCGGGGCGCGGGCGATTGGGGTGGCGCAGTCGGCGCTGGATCTGGGGCTGCGCTATGCGATGGACCGCCAGCAATTCGGCAAGCCTTTGGCCGATTTCCCGCGCATCGCGAGCAAACTGGCGATGATGGCTGTCGAGATCATGGTGACGCGGCAGCTGACCTACTTTGCCGCCGCGCAAAAGGACAACGGCCAACGCTGCGATCTGGAGGCGGGGATGGCCAAGCTTTTGGGCGCGCGGGTGGCTTGGGCGGCGGCGGATAATGCGCTGCAAATCCATGGCGGTAACGGGTTTGCGCTGGAATATCCGATCAGCCGGATCCTGTGTGATGCGCGGATTCTGAATATTTTCGAGGGTGCGGCTGAGATTCAGGCGCAGGTCATTGCGCGGCGCTTGCTGGACTAGGGGTTTAAATCGCCGCGCGCGGGGCTATTTAGGGGTTAACCTCTCTTCAGGAGCCCAAACCCCATGTCCCAAACCATCCTTTTGACCGGCGTCTCCGGCTTTATCGCCAAACATGTCGCGCTTACCCTTTTGCAGGCCGGGTTCACCGTGCGCGGCACCTTGCGGCGGATGGACCTGGGCGAGGAGGTGCGGCGCGCGCTTGCCCCGCATCTGGATCCGGCGGCGCTGGAGCGGCTCAGCTTTGTGCAGGCCGATCTGGATGCCGATGCGGGCTGGGAGGCGGCGATGCAGGGCGTGGATACGCTGGTCCATACCGCCTCGCCCTTTCCGCTGGCCCAGCCGAAGGACGCCGATGAGCTGATCCGCCCAGCGGTGGACGGCACGCTGCGGGCCCTGCGCGCCGCCCATGCTGCGGGGGTGAAAAGGGTGGTGCTAACCTCGTCTGCAGTTGCCATCCTTCCGCCCGAGACCTCGGGGACTTACGATGAATCCCATTGGGCCGATCCCGATGCGCCTAGCGCCAGCGCCTATGCGAGGTCCAAGATCCTGGCCGAACGCGCGGCTTGGGACTTTGCCGAAAAGAACGGGCTGAGCCTGACGACGATCAACCCCGGCCTCGTGCTGGGTGCGCCTTTGGACGGCACCTTTGGCTCGTCTTTGGAGCTGATCCAGCGCATCCTCAAGGGCCACGATCCGATGCTGCCGATGGTCGACTTTGCCGTGGTCGATGTGGTCGATGTCGCGGCCATGCATCTTGCCGCCGTGC
Source organism: uncultured Paracoccaceae bacterium (assembly GCA_903930735.1). GTDB lineage: Bacteria > Pseudomonadota > Alphaproteobacteria > Rhodobacterales > Rhodobacteraceae > CAIYZT01. The sequence goes on from CAIYZT010000271.1 coordinate 10,240, forward strand.
AGCGCCCGGAAACGGCGGGCAAACGCTATGCCGCCGTTGCGGGCAGTCTGATGATGGTCGATGTTGGCCGGATGTTGAAGGCGCAATATCCGACCCGCCGGATCGCGACGCGGGCGGCACCGGCGTTTTTGCTGCGGATCCTGGCCTTGTTTGATTCGGCGCTGGCCTCGGTGCTGCCGGCGTTGAACAAGACCCATAGCGTCCTGAACACCCGCGCGGTGAGCGAGATGGGCATCCAGTTTACTCCGCCTGAAGAGGTGGTCAAGATCAGCGCCGAATGGCTGGTCAAGCGCGGCCTCGTCTGGGCCTGAAGGCGCTAGGCGCGCCCACGCGACGGCCGCTCTGCGCCTAACCGGCTATGCAGCGCCCCGGCCATCACAAAGGCTCCTGCAAAGGCTGCGCCCGAGACGGAAAAGATCGCCCCCAAAGGCGCGACCCACAGGACCAGCCATGCCGCCCCGGGTGTGGCGATCCCCGAGACGTCGCGAAAGCTGGAATAGACCGCCGCCATTTCGGAGCGTTCTGAGGGTTTGACAGACATCATGAAGGGCAGACCGCCAACGACATCCAGCATCACCAGCCCGAACGATCCGGCATAGAGCAGGCCCACGGCGACCATAGGCCAATGGGACAAAAGGCTCGCTCCAATGAACAACACCGCGCAATAGGCCAGCGAGCCGCGCATCGCCGCGCGCACCGACACCCGGCGCACCCAGGCGGCCATGAAGGGTGACAGCAGCAAGGTCGCATTAGTGGTGGACAGCATCACCCCGCCCAGCGTCTCGCCCAGCCCGTTCTCAATGCAATAGATCGGCAAATAAACGACATAGACCCACCAGCCGCAGCTGCGGATCACCGCGTAAAGCCAGCCCGCGATCAGCCTTGGCTGTTTGAAAAACCGGCCCAGATAGGCCAGCGGATTGACAGCCGGGCCCTTTGCGCGGGTGATCTGCTTGCCATTGCCCAACCGCAGATAAAGGAAAATCGCGACCTGCAGCAGCGCAAAAGCCCCTGCCACCAGAAACGGCAAAGGCCCCCAATAGGCCCGCATCCAAACCCCAGCCAGCGGCCCGATGGCCCAAGGCGCCGCCGCATAGACCATCTGCAGGCTTTGAGTGCGCCCCAGATCGGCCCGCGCCACATAGTCCAGCACATAGGCGTTGAAACAGACAAAGCAGGTGACGGTCGCCATCCCCATGATC
>CAIYZT010000272.1 GCA_903930735.1 uncultured Paracoccaceae bacterium
CAATCTGATTCAGATTGAAGGCAATCCGAGACCCGCACAGGCCGGGAGTATTGCAGTTGCGCGCCAAAGGGTGAACCCGATGGAGCGCAACACGCTCTAGCTGCGCAGGTAGCTTTCCATCGAATCCTCCAGCGCGTCTTTCCACGGCATATGGTGCAAAGGCGCCATGGTTCCGGTGATCACTGAGCGGTAGGCATGATCCCGGAAGGTCATGATCCCCGCCTTTTTGTGGTCCTTCCAGTCATAGAAGGCCTGACAAGCGCCATCGACGTCAAAGCTGGGATAGTCGGTCTCGGCAATCAGCTCTTTCACATAATCGCCCTGATAATGGATCGCGTCATGGGCATCCTTGCCCTCCTCTTCGCCCGCAACCCGGTCTTCGACATCCTTCAGCAAGGCTGCTTTATCCGCCGGAATCGCGATCCGTCCCATGATCACATCCCGCGCCCACCACGCCTGCGCGTCGAACATGTTAAAGGTAAACCATTGATCCTGCATGCCGATATAGAACAGCCCCGGATTATGGACATAGGCCACGCCCTTGTACAGATCCGCCGTCGCCAGCCGGTTGCGCGTCTTCAGGCGCAGATCGTCGGGCAGATAGGGGAAATGGTGCTGATAGCCCGTGCACAGGATGATCGCATCAATCCGGCGCGAGGTGCCGTCCTTGAAATAGGCGGTATCCTCGTCGACATGCGTCAAAATCGGCACTTCGGCCCAGTTTGACGGCCAGTCAAAGCCCATCGGCGCGGTCCGATGCGCCACGGTGATCGACTTCGCCCCGTATTTCCAACACTGGCTGCCGATATCCTCGGCCGAATAGCTGGTGCCGACGACCAGCAGATCCTTGCCCTTGAACTCCATCGCGTCGCGGAAGTCATGGGCATGCATGATGCGGCCGTTAAAGGTGGTAAAGCCGGGGAATTCAGGCACATTCGGGGTCGAGAAATGGCCCGAAGCGACGATCACGTTGTCAAAGACCTCTTCATACATCGAATCCTTCTTCAGATCATGCGCGGTCACGGTGAATTTGCCGGTCTGGGCATCGTGGCGGACAAAGCGGATGGTGGTGTGGAACCGGATCCACTCGCGGACCCCGGCCTTTTGCACCCGTCCTTGGATATAGTCGAACAGCACCGCGCGGGGTGGGTAGCTGCCGATCTGCTTGCCGAAATGCTCTTCAAAGGAATAGTCCGAGAATTCCAAGCCCTCCTTGGGGCCGTTCGACCAAAGATAGCGGTACATGGAGCCATGGACTGGCTCGCCAAATTCATCCAGACCCGTGCGCCAGGTGTAATTCCACAGCCCACCCCAATTGCCCTGCTTTTCAAAGCAGACAATTTCCGGAATCTCGGCGCCCTTGGCTTTGGCAGACTGAAACGCCCGCAAGACCGCCAGACCCGATGGTCCCGACCCGATAACCGCCACTCGTTTCGTCATGTAATACCCCTTGGTGATTGGCCGCGGACCTGCGTCCAGCGCTTTGTAGCAAGATAGTCAGGCTATCACGTCAGTGTCAAAAAATTTCCTGCAGGGAAAGCGATTGTATCTGCCAGCCATCGTCCAGCAAAACCAGATCCGACAGATCGCGGTTCTGTGGGTCGGCCATATCTGGCCTTCGGATCAACTCTGCCGGGGTGCTGATGGCCATGGACAGCGCCATTTCCGGCGCGATACCCAGCACCGTGATCAGCCGCGCGAGGCTCTGTGCCATGGTCACATGCGCCCCCGCGAGCGAGCCCTCACCATTCATCAGCCGGCCCTCAATCAGCCGAACCTCTTGACCATAAAGCATGAACCGGTCCGATCCGCCCACCGTCGACATCGAATCCGACACCAGAAACATCCGCCCCGGGACAGGCCGCGCCCGGATAGCCAGACCGATCATCTCATCGGCGACATGGTAGCCGTCGCAGATGATCCCGGCATAGGCCGTCGAATTGATGCAAGCCCCCGTCACCCCCGGCGCGCGGTTCAGCATCGGGGACATGGCGTTGAAAAGATGGGTAAAGCAGCTGGCGCCTTCGTCCAGCGCGGCCCGCACATGTTCGGCCGTCGTATCGGAATGGCCGATGGAGACGACCGCGCCAGTGGCCACCAAAGCCGCGATCTGACCCTTGGCCATCGCCTCCGGCGCGACGGTGATCTTGACGAAAATCCCTTCCGCGCGTAGCCGTTCGACATGGGCCATGGTGGCCGCCTCAAAGGGCCGGACCCAAGCCGCCGAATGCGTGCCCCGGCGCGGAAGGCTCAGATGCGGGCCTTCGATATGCAGACCCAAAATCCCCGTCATCCCCGTGGCCGAAATCGCCGCCTCAGTGGCTGCGGCGAGGACATGGGGCGCATCCGTAATCAAGGTCGGCAAGATCCCGACTGTCCCAAAGCGCCGATGCGCCGCCGCCATGGTCACCATCGAAGCCACCGTCGGCGCGGCATTCAGCAAGGCATCGCCGCCGCCATTCACCTGCAGGTCGATAAATCCGGGCGTCAGCGTGCCCTTGACCGCACGGCGCTGCGCCGCGGGCAGGCTCGCCGCTTCGCGCGTTACCGTCGTGCGCCCGCGCTCTACCCCCAACGCCATTCCCGTGCGCAGGGTCTTGCCGTCAAACAGCCGCTCGGGACACAGCCAGATCGCCGCGGAGGGGTCAGTCATGGGCCACCTGTGATTGCCATGCCGCAAAAGCGGCTCCGCGTGCGCCGCTGGCATCGCCGCCCTGCGCCAAAACGATCTGCGGAATCCGAAATCCGGGAAACTGCGCGCGCGCGAGCGCCTCTGTCAGATCACCCGTCAGCCCCGGCGCATTCGACAACCCGCCGCCCAAAACGATCACCTGAGGATCGATGGTGAAACACAAAGTCACCAGCATCTCTGCCGCCAGTTCCAGCCAGATCGCCCAGACCCTGGCAAGATCGGGCTCCGCGCTCCGCCCTGCGGTAATCTGCTCAGGTGTCAGATCGCGCCCGGTAACATGGCGCCCGATCCGCGAAAGCCCGCGCCCGGCAAGCAGCGTCTCACTGCATCCCATGCGCCCACAACCGCATTTGACCACCGGCAGACCATGGGCGCTGACCGGCCCCGCCGCCGCCGGAAAATGCCCAAACTCGCCGCCGACGCTGGCATGACCGGACAACAGCCTGCCGTCCACCACCACGCCGCCCGCGATCCCCGTGCCCAAGATCAACCCCAGCGCCGGACTGGCATCCTTGGCCGCGCCAAAGGTCGCCTCTGACAGGATAAAGGCGCGGCAATCGTTGATATAAGTCACTAAATGGCCCGAAGCGGCCTGAATATCCGCCGGAAAGGGGTGGCCGGAGGCGGGCAGATTGGCGGTCAGGGCCAGCCCACTCTGCGGGTTGATCAACCCCGCCGCCGATATCCCGATCGGCACCATCCGGTCCGAATGCGCCTCGATCCAGGCGATCTGATCGGCCATGGCCGCCACCAATCCGGGATAATCCTTGGGTGTGTCGATGCGGCGGCGGTCCATTTGTTGCCAAGCGGCATCAAACAGCTGCGCCTCGATCTTTGTGCCGCCAAGATCGATGCCCGCCGCGATCATCTTGGCACCACGGCATGCAGCCTGACGCAAGAAACAACGCGCGACAGCGTGCCTTGCCCTGCAAAAGGATCATCCACAGGCAGGCCCAGCGCGCCCGACCAGACCACCGCCATGACCTGCGCCAGCGCCACCGAAAGGGGCACCGACCAAAGATCGCCAAAGGGCTGCGGCACCGGCACCGAGGTGATGATCGACTGCGGGAATTGCTCGCGCAACTCGGCGGTCAGATCGGCGTCATAGGCGCCTGTATGGGGATCGGAGGCGGGAAAAATCCAGATAGAGGTGCCGGGTAGAACAAAGCTTTTGGGCCCATGACGAAATCCTAGACAAGAATCCCACAAGGCCGGGATGCGGCCCGCCGAAAGCTCCATCACCTTCAGCGCCGCCTCGCGCGCGGCAAAGGCAAGTGGGCCAGAGCCGACAAAAACCGCACGGGCCGGTGGCGGGGCGGCAATTGCGGCAGCGTGGAAACCGGGCAGAAGGCGGGTCAATTCGGCCGAAAGTGTCTCTAAACGGCCCAAAACGGCCTCTGCGGCGCAAGAGGTATCAAAGATCGCCAGCGCGGTCAGCAGCATGGTCGAAAAACTGGAGGTCATCGCAAAGCCGGCGTCATGTGTGGCTTCGGGCAGCAGGATCACGCGGGCGCGGGGATCCCTGGCCAACGCCGACTCTGCGTTGCAGGTGATATGCAGGCGCGGCCAGTGGGGCGTGAGGGCATCAAGGGCCTGCAGCGTGCCGATGGATTCGGTAGAATTGCCCGAACGGCCAAAGCTGACGATCAACCGACGCGGCCCGCGCAGATAGGCCTGCGGGCGGGCAACGATATCGGTGCTGGCAACGGCGCGCAGGCGCGGGCCGGGCTGACCTTCTAGTCCCGCTGCGACAATCTCGCCAATATAGGCCGAGGTGCCTGCGCCACAAAACCAGACCTCGGCAACATCTTGCGCCGCGAGCCAGTCGCGCAGCTGGCCCACGTCCAAAACCGCGCCCCAGGCCCGCCAGATGGCCGGCTGCGCGTGAATTTCGCGCCAGGTTGCTGAGGTGGAGACGTCAGTCATCGGGTTTGGGTCACTTTCAAAAGAGTCGCGGGGCGGTCGGGGTCATGCCCGAGGGACAGGGCGGTTTGCAAGGCCAAAGGATAGGTCAGAATAAGCAGGGCGGCGGCGGCGGCGGCAGGGGTAAGTGCGGGCAGGCCCACATCCGAGGGACGGATGCGAAACACCGTGCCGCCCGCGCCGCGAAACCGCGCCTCGGCGGTATCCAGACTGTCCTGAACATCGGGCGCTTCAGTGTCGAGGATCAGGATCAGCAGCGGGTTGGTGACCAATTGCAGGGGCCCGTGCAGGACTTCGCTGCTGGAATAGGCCTCGGCATGCAGGGCGCAGCATTCCTTGATCTTCAGCGCCAGCTCCTCTGCCGCGCCGAAACCGGTATCGCGGCCGATCACATAAACATGGCTGGCGCGCAGCAGAGCGGCCAGGATGGCGGCGGTCATCGGCAGTTTCTTGTCCGATATCTGGGCCAGATTATGCGCCGAAGCGGCCAGCCTGGGCGCATAATCAGGCACTAAACCGCCCAAAATGGCCAATCCCGCAGCAACGGCGCCTATCACGGATTTGGTGGCGGGCACAGCAAGTTCGGCCCCCGCACCGATCGGCACCGTCAGGTCGGCCACTACAGCGACCGGCGAGCCGGGGGCATTCACCAGCGCCAGAACCTGTGCCCCCGCCGCCTTTGCGCCCTTTGCCGAGCGGACCAGATCCTCACTCGCGCCCGACTGCGAGACAACCAGAACCGCCGTATCGTTTAGCCGCACTCCCCGGCCAAGCGAAAAGATCGACGGCGGCAGCGAGGTCATCGGCAGGCCGGTCTCGCGCATGAATTCGTAGGAAAGGATGTTGGCGGCGGCATCGGACGAGCCGCGCGCAACGGTGTAGATCGCCCTCAGTGCGGAAAGATCGGGCAAGGCAGGCTTTTGCGCGGCGGAACGGACAAAGACGCCCGGTGCTTCGGCAATTTCAGCGCGCATGTGGTGGCCGGCATAGGCAGAAAGGCTCATCTGCGCAATCCAAAGCTGTCAAGTTTCGCCCAGGTTTCGGTCAGATCGACGATGCGCCGCTGGGTCCGCGCCTGATCGAGCGCCAGTGCCGCCACGCCCGCCTCCATCGCGTCCAGGATCGAGACCGGAAGCCCGGAGGATTGCCCGCGCAGATAGCGGGCGATGTCGGCGCACATCATCTCGTCCGCGCCATAATGCGCGCCTTTGGCCGCGGCACCCTGCGTATAGTCATTGTCGATCAGACGGCGGCCATCGCGGGCCGTCACGCGCAAAAACCCGCGAACGAAATCGCCTTCGGCCATGCCATGCGTGCCCATGATGCAGAAACGACGATGCTCGTCCGGGGTGTTCAGATTGGTGTGAAAGGCAAGTGTAGAGCCTGTTTCGTAGGACAGGATCGCGGTTTGGTAGTCGATGATGTCGCCGTCCGAATGGAATGGATCAGGGGCGGATTCCCAGACCGATTTCTTGACGTGAAAGATCTCGGCCTCGGCATTGGACTGTGGCGCATTCGCCGGAACAAAGGATTTGCGCCCGCCAAAGCTGGCCACTTGTGCGGGCCGCGAGCCGGTGACCATGTTGTAGATATCCAGATCGTGGCAGCATTTTTCCAGCATGAAGCCGCCCGCATAGGCGTCGCTCCGCCGCCAGTCGCGCATGAAAAACGCGCCGTGGTAGGGGGCGATATGCTCGTTCGCCTCCAACGAAACGATATCGCCCAGCATGCCTGCCGCCATCGCGCCGCGCAGATCGACCATATGCTGCGAATAGCGCAGCACCAGCCCGACCATCGCCCGCTTTGCCCCGCCATATATGGCCAAAAGACGGGCCAGCTCCAACGTATCGGGAATCGAGGTCACGACCGGCTTTTCGGTGAAAACCTGCACCCCCGCCTCCAGTCCCAGACGGATCTGATCCAGGTGAAAGACATTGGGCGAGAAGACGCAGTAAAGATCGGGGCGCGCATCCGACAGCATGGTCTCGATGCTGTCAAAACGGGGCGGATCGCCCAGCATATCGGCATGGGTGGGCTGGGGGTCGTAGTAGCCGACCACTTCGGCCTCGGGCATTTCGGCCAGGAGCGCGGACAAGACATGCCCGGCGCGCAGGCCCATGCCTGCTGTCACAATACGCATCTTATTCTCCGTTCAGGCAGCTATGGCAGGTGCAATGCGACGCCGCATGACATTTCCAGAGGCATCAAACACATGGCAGTCGGCCGGATTAAAGGTGACGTCGATGGACTGACCCTCCGCCAGCGCGGTGTCGCCGGTCAGAGAGGCACAAAAACGCTGCCCATCGGCCATCACACAATAGGCAATCGTAACCCCGCCCAGCCGCTCCAGCACGCGCAGTTTCATCGACAACCCCGTGCCAAGTGCCGCATTTTCCGGGCGCAGGCCGACATCGACCGTATCGCCGGCTATGGCATTCGCGGTGTCCACGGGCAGGATCATGCGCAATCCGCCGCGAAACTCGACCGACAGCCCCTCGGCCCCGGTGCCCATCACCTTGGCGGGCAGAAGGTTCATATTGGGCTGGCCGATAAAAGTGGCGACGAATTTGGTAGCGGGGTGGTGGTACAGCTCCATCGGCGTCCCGAATTGTTCGATGCGGCCCTTGTTGAGCACCACAATGCGGTGCGCCATGGTCATCGCTTCGATCTGGTCATGGGTGACATAGATCATCGTTGCGGACAGATCGCGGTGCAACTGCGACAGCTCGACCCGCATGTCACCGCGCAGGGCGGCATCCAGGTTGGACAGCGGCTCGTCGAACAAAAACACCTTGGGATTGCGCACGATGGAACGACCGATGGCCACGCGCTGCCGCTGGCCGCCCGAAAGCTGCCCCGGTTTCAGCATCAGCTTGTCGTTCAACTGCAATATCTCGGCGGCTTTGGCGACCTTTGCCTTGACCTCGGCCTCAGGCAATTTCTGCACCCGCAGCGGGAAGGCGATGTTCTCAAACACGGTCAGATGCGGGTAAAGTGCGTAGGATTGGAACACCATGGCGATGCCGCGCTCGACCGGGGGCAGGGCGCTGACGTCTTGATCTGCGATGATGATCCGGCCCGCAGTGGCAGATTCGAGGCCGGCGATAATGCGCAGCAGCGTCGATTTTCCGCAGCCCGAGGGGCCGACAAACACGATGAATTCGCGGTCATGAATGGCAAGGTCGATGTCTTGCAGAACCTTGGCGGTTCCGAAATCCTTGGAGATGTTCTGCAGGGTCAAAGATGCCATCGGTCTCACTCGGTCAGAAGGATTGGAGGATGAAGGGGGCGCGGGCGCCCCCTTCGTATTTTGGATTAGCGTACTTCAGCCAGCTCGACGCCGGCTTCGGTGACCAGACCATCAACAGAGCCCTCGCCCAGCATGATGCCTTGGATCATGTTGGTGAATACGGCCTGCAGCGATTTGAAGTCTTCGACCATCGGCTCGGGTCCGCCCGAAGCGATGTTGGCCACAAAGATCGGCCATGGGTCAGCCTTGTAGTAAACGTCGGTTTTGCCCATTTTCTCGTAGTCCAGGATCGGCGTCAGGCCCCAGGTGCTGTCGAGGTCATACTGCGCGTCGCCCGAAGTCAGAGCCTTGGCCAGTTCGATCGCCAGATCTTCGTGACCGGTGCCTTTGAAGACAGCGATCGAGTCGGTGATCAAAATCGAACCCGAATCGCCCGAAGGACCATGCGGAATTGGCACCACCAGCTGGGTCGGAACCTTTTCAGCATGCTGGCCCTTGCCCCACGGGCCGGTGACATACATGGCGATCTGGCCGTCGTTGAACAGGTCCTTCATCTGGTCACGCTCCCACTCGGTGGGGCCGGACTGCATGTAGGGCAGCAGGTCTGCATAAAGCTGCAGGGTCTCGCGGGTGTTCTGGCTGTCGAGGGCAGGATTGCCATCGGCGTCATAGACCATGCCGTCGTTCGAATAGAGGAAGTCGAGGAACATGTGCATCGTGTTGTCGAAATCCTTGCCGGCAATGCCGATGCCAGCGGCGTCGGTGTTGTCGGTGACCTGCTTGGCCAGGGCCACCAGATCAGCATAGGTCGCGGGGGCAGCGCAGGTGGCACCGGCGGCTTCGATCACGGCGCAGTTCATATACAGCGCCTTGGTCGAAAAGGCATGCGGGATGCCCCAATACTGGCCGCCCGAGGAGACGGTGGACAGAACGCCGGGCTGGAACATGGCCTCTTCTTCGGGCGTAAAGGTCACGGGGACGATCTGGTCGTTCTTGGCCAGCTGGCGCAACGTGCGCGAGCCCATATAGGCGATCGACGGCGGATCACCGGCCGAGGCCAGCTGCATCGACTTGTCCTGGCAGGTGCCCCATGGAACAGCTTCCATGTTCACGGTGACGCCTTCACGCGCCGCGATGAAAGCGTCAATAACCACTTGGTCGGCGGGGCGCACTTCGCCGCCGCACATGATGAAATGCAGCTCTTGCGCCTGGGCTGACAGGGCCGATGCGCCCATCAGGGCGGCGGCGACTGTCAAGGTATTGATATACTTCATTATAGTCTCCCTTGGTTGGTCTTGGTTTTTGTCACTCTTTAACCGCGCCGGCGGTAAGTCCCGCGACGAGGTATTTCTGCAGGAACAGGAACAAGAGCATGACGGGCAACACACCGGTCAGGGCGGCGGCCATCATCTCGTTCCAGGTCGTGTCCTGGTATCCGACGAATTCGAACAGCCCGGCAGGCAGGGGCTGCAGTTCACGCTTGTTGTTAAAGGTGATCGCGAACAGGAATTGCTGGGCATAGGCGCCGATGAACAC
>CAIYZT010000273.1 GCA_903930735.1 uncultured Paracoccaceae bacterium
GCCGCATCCACCCCGCTGCGGGCGTCAAACAGCTGGCGCGCGGCGTTGCGGCCAAAGGCGCGGGTGGCCTTGCCGGTCATGATGATCGGCTCCATCCCTTCTTGCGCCAGCACTTCCAGATATCCGGCCTTGCGCTCTTCTGTCACGGCGCGGCCATCCAAGCCGCCGACAAAAGCGATGCGGCGCGCGCCAGAGGCGATCAGATGCCGGGTCGCCTCGCGGCTGCCTGACAGGTAATCGGGCGCGATCAGCGGGAATAGATCCAGCCGCTCATCCACCCGCCGCAGCATCTGGATCGTCGGAATAGCGCCGCGCGCGATGGCGTCAAAGGTGGCCTGCGTATCGCCATAAGCAGGGCAGATGATCAAAGCCGACACGCCATGTTCAATCATCGAGCCTACGACCTGGTCCTGCAGTTCAGGGCTTTCATCGGTATTGGCGATCACCGTCGAATACCCCCGCTCGGCCAGCGCCATTTGCAAGGATGTGGCGAATTCGGTGAAGAAGGGATTACGCAGATCGTTGATCACCAGACCGATCAGACCGGCATTTGACAGGCGCATATTGGCGGCAGCGCGGTTATAGACATAGCCGATTTCGGCCATCGCCTTGCGCACCAGCACCCGCGTTTCCGCGCGCACCGAGGGGCTGTTTTGCAGCACCAGACTGACCGTCGATTTTGAAATCCCGGCCTGCTTTGCCACATCTATAATGGTTGGTCTGCGCTGGATCACGCCCGTGCCATCCCGTGATCGGCCTTGATCATGTCCGAGGCCTTTTCCCCAATCATGATCGCCGCCGCATTCGTGTTGGAGGAAATGACGGATGGCATGACCGAGTTATCCACGATCCGCAAACCCGCAATGCCGTTGAACCGCAGCCGGATATCCACCACCGCCGCCGCATCGGCGCCCATCCGGCAGGTGCCTGCGCAATGATGTGAGGTTTTGGAGTGCTGGCAAATGAAGTTGAAATAGTCCTCGTCGGTGCGCACATCTGGCCCGGGCAGGCGCTGGGCCAGGATGTATTTTTTCAGCGGCGACTGGGCAAGGATTTGTTGGGTCAGTTTCAGCCCGCGAATGGTCATCTCGCGGTCCAAAGGGTCTTGCAGATAGTTGGGGTCGATCAGCGGCGCCTTTGCCGGATCCGCGCTTTGCAACCGGACCGAACCGCGAGAGCGTGGGCGCAGGTGGCAGGAATTCAGCGTGATCCCCCCCTGCGACATCGCTGCGACGCCGTGTTCTATCCCGGTGCCCAGCCCTAGATGGAACTGGATGTCGGGCGAGCGCGCGTCAGGGTCGGCATACCAGAACCCGCCGGTTTCAAAAAGCGACGAGGCCACCGGACCCTTGCGCCCAAAGATATACTGCAGCCCGGCAATCGCCGCCCAATGCGGTTTGGCATAGCGGTCATAGCTGTAAGGGCCAGAGAGTTCGGCGATGCAATACAGGTCCAGATGGTCCTGCAAATTCTCGCCAATCTGCGGTTGATCATGGACAACCTTGATGCCGAGGCCCGACAGATGATCGGCCGGACCAATGCCCGACAGTTGCAACAAGCGCGGCGAGCCGATGGCGCCCGCGGCCAGGATGACTTCGATATTTGCGGTCAGGCGGGTGCCGTCGGTCAGTTCAACCCCAGTGGCGCGACCGGCTTCCACGATCAGCCGCCGCACCTGCGCGCACAAACGCACTGTCAGATTCTTGCGATGCCGGTTCGGCTTGACAAAAGCCATAGCCGCCGAGGAACGGCGCACATTGCGCTGGTTCAATTGGTAGTAGCAGACCCCGTCCTGTTTTTCGCCGTTGACGTCAAAGTTGCGCGGGATGCCAAGCGCCGCCGCAGCCTCAAAATACGCCTCACAAATCGGCAGCGGGGCACGGGGTTCGGACACGCCCAACGGGCCACCCTTGCCGTGGTAGTGGTTGTCATAGGTCTCGTTGTCTTCGGACTTGCGAAAATAGGGCAAGACATCGTCATAGCCCCAGCCCGCACAACCCGCCTGACGCCAGCCGTCATAGTCCTGTGCATTGCCGCGGGTGTAGATCTGGGCGTTGATTGCCGAACCGCCACCAATCACTTTGGCTTGGGTATAGCGGAATACTTTGTTCTGCATGTGCTTTTGCGGAACGGTGTCCCAGCCCCACGAGCCAATCCCCTTGGTCATTTTGGCGAAACCTGCAGGCAGGTGATAGAACGGGTGGCGGTCGCTGCCGCCAGCTTCCAGCAAAAGCACCTGCGCCGCAGGGTCTTCCGATAGGCGCCCGGCCAGCACCGAGCCGGCCGAGCCACCGCCGATGATGATAAAGTCGTATCCAATGGCCATGCGGCCCTCCCTCAAGCGAATTCCGTTCGTTTCATGTGCCCGGCCGCCCGGATCGCCAAGGCCGCCACCGTCAGAGCCGGATTGACCGCCGCCGAGGTTGGCAGCACCGACGCGTCGGTTATGAACAGGTTCGGATGGTCATGGGAACGGCAGAAAATGTCGACCACGCTGGTTTTCGCATCATTGCCCATCCGCGCCGTGCCGCATTGATGCGACGGCGTGCGCCGATCGAACGGGCGGGACAGGACAATTGGATAACCGGCACGGCGCAGCTTGGCCTTTAACTTGGCGACCAGGGCCAGATGCGCCTCCCAGTTTGACCGCTTCCAATCCAGCACGATCTGCCCGTCTTTCAGGGTCACGCGGCTATCGGGATTGGGCAGATCCTCGGACATCGCGTAAAGGTCAACCGAGCGCCGGGCGACCCAATTGGCCACACTGCGCGGCATCGCGGTCGTGGCGCGCAAAATGGTGCCCGAGATTTTGCCCAAAAGCTGGATATTGCCCAAAGGCTCGCCCTTGGGGCCGCCGGTCAAATAGTAATCATTCACCATCAGCGTCTTTTGATAGACGCTGTCATTCGTCCAAAACGGATGGATCGCCAGCACGGCCGAGCAGTTGTGGTTCATGAAATTGCGCCCGACCTGATCGGAACTGTTGGCAAGCCCGTTCGGAAGGGCCTCATTTGCCGAAGCCAGCAATAGCGCTGCGGTTCGAATGGCGCCTGCCGCCAGAACGACGATCGGGGCGCTCAGGATCTCGCCCGAGGCCAGCTCGACCCCGGTGATCTGGCCTCCGCTGCCTGTATGCAGCTTTGTGACCAAGGCCTTGGTCCGCAACTGCACATTTGAATGCAGCAGGGCCAGTTTCAGGGCCGCGGTTTCGGCATCCATCTTGCCCCCGGTCGTATCGGGAAAGGCGTCCCACGGGGTTCGGGCGCGGGTCAGCCATAGCGGCAGATCGACGCCCAAAGGCAGGGAGGAGGGGTGCAGTCCGACCTTGGTCAAACGCTGGCGCAGGGCGGCGATGGGCGGCTCGTCCGGGACGGGAGGGTAGGGATAGCCGCTCGAATGGGCGGGCTCGCTCGGGTCTTGCCCGATCTGTCCGCGTACCGAATACATTTTCTCGGCCAGACCATAGGACGGCTCCAGATCGTCATAGCTGATCGGCCAACCGGGCGTGGTGCCGCCCATATGGGCCAATGGCGAAAAGTCCTCGCGGCGATAGCGTATCAGCACCGCGCCATAGAATTTGGAATTGCCCCCGACATAGTAATAGTTGCCGGGGTTGAAGGGCTTGCCTTCACCGTCCAGCCATTCCTCTTCCGGGCGAAAATAGCCCTCGGCGAAAATCGCCTTGTCGCTGCGGTCCTGCGCCGATGGCAGCAGACGATCGCCCCGCTCAAGGATCAGGATCTGCATGCCGGTCGGGGCAAGCGCGGCCGCCAGCGTGGCGCCGCCGATGCCGGAACCGATGATGATCACAGCCGGGGTCGTCATGGGCTGATGCGCTCTTGGATATCGGGGCCGGCTGGGGCAGCTTTTTTCATGTTGGCCACAAAGTCAAACACCGGGATCGGCACAGCCGCGCTGGCCGCATCGACGCGCGCCGTAATCCTACCAAAGTCGCCCCGCACTTGGATCTCCTCCCCTTGCGCCCGTTTCTGCCGCCACCCGCAAGGTTTCAGGCCTTCTTCACCCAAGGTGCACGTGTGTGGCCGATCCGCATGACCAGCGACTTCACCTCAAGGAATTCATCAAAGCCGTAGCTTCCGATCTCGCGGCCCTGGCCGGATTGCTTGACCCCGCCAAAGGCGACCTCGGGAAAGCCGTCCATCCATGTGTTGGTCCAGACCGTGCCTGCCTGCGCGCGGCGGCTGAACTCCAGACAAGTGTGGACGTCATCGCACCAGATCCCGGCGGACAGGCCGTAAGCGCTGTCATTGGTCAGGGCGATGGCCTCGTCCAACGTCCGGAAGGTCAGTACCACCAGAACCGGGCCGAACACCTCTTCGCGGGCAATCGCCATGTCGGGCGTCACCCCGCGCACCACGGTTGGCTGATAGAACTGACCGCCAAGACCCGGAACCGTCAGAACGGCGCCGCCGATGCAAACCTCGGCCCCAGCAGCAACCGCCGCCCGCACATATCCGTCAACCTTTGCCGCGTGTTCCGGCGTCACAATGGCCCCGACCTGCGTGTCATGGTGCAACGGATTGCCAAAGGCCACGCGGCCTGACATTTCGACCACCCGCGCAACGAAAGCATCGGCGATATCCTCGTGGACAATAATCCGGCTGGAGGAATTGCAGCACTGGCCAACGTTGAAATAGATGCCAAAGGTCACGGCATCGGCGGCATTTTCCAGATCACAGTTCGGGAAAATCACCTGAGGGTTCTTGCCGCCCAGCTCCAGCGCCACCTTTTTCAGGGTGTCGCCTGCGGTCTTGGTGATCATCTTGCCCACGGCGGTGGACCCAGTGAAGGTGACCATGTCGACATCCGCGTGACTGGTCATCAGTGCCCCGACCGGATTGCCATAGCCCAGAACGATGTTGCAAACGCCCGCCGGAAGCCCCGCTTCGACCAGCATTTCGGCCAGCATCGCGGTGGTCGACGGCGTCACTTCGGAGGGTTTGACCACACAAGTGCAGCCAGCGGCCAGCGCGAAGGGCAGCTTTTGCGACAGAATCCAGAACGGGAAATTCCACGGTGTGATGATCGAGACGACGCCGATGGGCTCTTTCAGGACCATGGCCAGAATATCGGGGCCAAGGGTGTTGTGGCTGTCGCCGTGGCTGGTGCGGGCCAAAGAGGCCGCATAGCGCCACAGATCCGCCGCCCCGCCGCATTCGCCGCGGGATTGGGAAATCGGCTTGCCGCTTTCCAGCGTTTCGATCAGTGCCAGCTTTTCGACATTGGCCTCGATCAGGTCGGCCACCTTGTTCAGCACAGCGCCGCGCGCCTTGGCGGTAAGGCGGCTCCAGCGACCGTCATCAAACGCGGCGCGGGCGGCCTTGATCGCGGCCTCGGTTTCCACGTCGGACCCAAGGGCAGCTTGGCTGACCACCACGCCATGCGACGGCGAAATGCGGTCGGACTTGCGGCCATCGGCGCTGTCTTGTGCCACGCCATTGATGAAATGGCGGGCCTGATAGGCCGCTTTCGGCAGCGCGATGGTCTGCTCAGAGATGATGTGCAGGTCTTTCATTCTCATTTTCCCGAAAATTCTGGTTTGCGCTTTTTGCGGAACGAGGCCACACCTTCATCCCGGTCAGCGGAGGCGGCGATAGCGGCACTTCCCAGCGCCTCGATCATGGCGCCGCGGTCCTCGCCGATGGCGGCGTGGATCATGGATTTGGAGATTTCGACCGCGCGGGGCGACAAGGCGACCGCGCGTTCCAGCAGGGTCATCGCCAATGCGCGCGGGTCATCCCCAACGGCGGCGACAAAGCCGCAAGCCAGCGCGCGGTCGGCCTTGATGCGACCACCAAACAGAGCCATTTCCTTGACCATCGGTTCGGGCACAAGTCGCAGCAGTCGCTGCGTGCCCGACCATCCCGGCACAATTCCGACGCCAGCCTCGGGGAGTGCGAGGCTGGCGCCGGTCGCCATCACCCGCAGATCGCAGGCAGCAGCAAGCTCTAGTCCACCGCCAAAGGCGTGACCGTTCAAAATTGCAATGGTGGGTTTGCCCAAACGTGCCAGCCGGTCGAGAATCCGGTGCCCATCTCTTACCCAATGGCGGGCAAACTCGGCCGGGCTCAGATCGCCCCAAGCGTTGATATCCGCCCCGGTGCAAAAGGCCCGCTCGCCTGTGGCGGTCAGCATCACGGCGGCAATGCTGGTGTCGTGGTCGATCACTTCAAGATGCGCGGCCAACTGGCCCAGCATTTCGACGGTAAATGCGTTCATTTTGGCCGGGTTATCCAGACAAAGCTCGGCAATCTTGCCATGACGGATCAGATGAACGACGCTCATTTGCCCCACCCCATCGGCGCGTCGGCCAAAAGCGAGAGGGGCAGCGTGATCGCATCCGGCGCGATCTGCACCCGCCCGTCAGAAGCGGCGACGATATCGCGCGAAGGGTCGATGCCGGGCATGATCTCGGTTGCGACAAGGCCGGTTTCGGTCAGACGCATCACGCAGCGTTCGGTGATGTACAGAATCTCTTGCCCCAACTGACGCGCGCGCTTGCCCGAAAAGGTGACGTGCTCCACCGCCTCAACCATCTTGGTGAACTTGCCGGGGGCGGCGACCTTGATGCCTTTGGGCGTCAGATCAATCTGCGCCCCGGCCTCGAACCAGCCCGAGAAAACGATCTTTTTCGCGCCCGAGGTGATGTCCACGAATCCACCGCAACCCGCTGTCAGATAGGGCTTTTTGCCCAGCTTGGACACATTGACATTGCCCTCGCGGTCAACCTCCATGAAGGACAGGAAGGACACATCGAACCCGCCGCCCTGGAAATAGATGAACTGCTGGGGCGAGGGCACGAAAGCATCGGCATTCGACGCACAGCCAAAGGCAAACCCCATCAAGGGCATGCCGCCCACAGCCCCCTGTTCGATCGCCCAGGTCACCGCCTCGGGGTGGCCCTCTTCGAGCAAGATGCGCGGCACCATGGCCGAGATGCCGAAGCCGAGATTGGCCGTCATGCCGGGGCGCAACTCCATCGCCGCGCGCCGGGCGATGATTTTCTCGACCCCGTGCTCGGCGAATTCAAAGCTGTCCCAGGGCCGCATGATCTGTCCCGAAATCGCCGGGTCATAGGGGGTCTCGCAGGTCTGTTTCTGATCCGGGTCGATCACGATCACATCGACCAGATGCCCCGGCACCCGCACGTCATGGGGCCGCATAGACCCGCGTTTCGTCATCCGGCTGACCTGAGCAATCACGAGGCCGCCATGATTGCGCACGCAAATCGCCTGCTCCAGCCCGCCCAGATAGGCGCCTTCGTGTTCATAGGTCAGATTGCCATGCTCATCCGCCGTGGTGGCCCGCAAGATGGCGACATTGGGGATGATATTGGGAAAGTGCAGCCAGGTATCGCCGCCAAATTCTACGCGGGCGACGATGGGCGCGGCCGCCCCCGCCGCATTCATCGCGCAGCCTTCGCGGATCGGATCGACAAAAGTCTCAAGCCCCACCTGGGTCAACACGCCGGGCCGCCGGGCCGCCGCATCGCGGTTCATGTCAAACAAGATGCCCGAGGGCACGTTATACGCCGCCACCCGGTTTTCCACGATCATCTTCCAGATTTCCGGCATCGGTTTGCTGGAAGGCCCCGAAGGATAAGAGCCGCCCAGAATCCGCGTCAAAAGCCCATCCTTGGCAATGTGATCCACGCCCTTGACGCCGTACATATCGCCCGCCGCAATCGGATGCAGGGTGGTCAGATCGCGCGGGTGGCCCACCGCATCAAAACGCGCGCCGATGGCCGCCAGCACAAGATCCGGGCAGCCCAAGGCAGAGGACGAAGACACCGTGACGACGGCCCCGTCGGGAATACGGGCGGCGGCATCCGCGGCGCTGGTCAGCTTGCTCATCGGGTCTCTCCAAGAGTCAGGGTTAGGCTACGGAAACCGGCTGGGCCTGGCCCACCCCACCGCTTTATGGATCGTTCCACAAGTAATTATGGAACGATCCACAGACTGTCAATGGGAAGGCCCGTTCTTGCTGCAAAGCAAGGTCCAAAACGCTCTGCGGTCAACGAACTGGGGTGCGACCGGGGCTAGCCGCCTGAAGCGTGTTGCTTTTGTTCGGTTCCGCCCAAAGAAAAGCAACCGCAACATTCCCAGCCTCTACCGGCATTGGATTGCCTTCAAATTGAATCAGATTGAAGGCAATCCGCTCCAAGCCTGCGAATGGCTCAAGGCCGGCGCGTATCGGACATGTCACTGCAGGTGCAGATCCAGAATCTGCGGGCCCTCGGGCTGGGTTTCGATCAGACCCTTAAATCGCTCCACGAGGGCGCGCACCAATACTAGCTTTGCGGCCGGGTTTTCTTGGGGTCGTAATGCGACAGCGGCACGATCACGGCAGGCAGACGTTTTTGCTGATGATCCAGCTTGCCCACCTCCAGCACGGTTCCGACCTCGGCATGGGCCACATCCACCCGCGCCAGCGCGATGTTCCGGCCCAGCAGCGGCGAGCGGGTTGACGAGGTCACCACCCCCACCTGCGCCCGGCCGAAGTGCAGAGTATCGCCGTGGCCGACATCGGTATTGGCGTCGATCACCAGACCGACGAATTTATGGGAGGGATGCTCTTTGCGGCGGATCAGGGCATCGCGCCCGATGAAATCATCGGCCTTGGATTTCAGCGGCACGGTGAATCCGATGCCGGCTTCAAACGGATCGGTCTGATCCGAGAAGTCGTAGCCGGCAAAGATCAAACCAGCCTCGATCCGCACCATATCCAGCGCCGCCAGACCCATCGGGCGCAGGCCATGCGGCTCGCCGTGCTGCCAGACGGCGTCGTAAACCGCGTTGGCATCTTTGGGGTGGCAGAAAATCTCATACCCCAGCTCGCCCGTATAGCCCGTGCGCGACACGACAACCGGCGCGCCATCGGGCCCGCCCAGCCGGGCGACGGCAAAGCGGAACCAGCCCAGCTCGTCAATCGTTGGCTGATGCGGGGCGGTCCAGATCATCGACCGCATGATGTCGCGCGATTTTGGCCCCTGAACCGCGAGGTTGTGCAACTGATCGGTGCTGGAGCGGACCATGGCCCGCAGGCCCAGCTTTTCTGCCTGCCCGCGGATCCAATCGCCGCCAAAATCATCGCCGCCGATCCAGCGGAAATTGTCGCGGCCCAGCCGGAACACCGTGCCATCGTCAATCATGCCGCCATGTTCATAGCACATGGCCGAATAGACCACCTGCCCTTGCGACAGCTTTTTCATATCGCGGGTCAGCACATATTGCATCAGCGCCTCGGCGTCCGGGCCCGTCACCTCGAATTTGCGCAGGGGCGAGAGGTCGAGCACGACGGCCGCCTCACGGCAGGCCCAGTATTCCTCGGTCGCGCCGTTTTGCGCATAGACGTGGGGCAACCAATAGCCTTTGTATTCAACAAGGTGGCGGGTCTTGGCCGAGATACGCTCGTGAAACGCGGTTTGCTTGGACATCTTCGGCTCCTGATCGGGCGTCGTGCGGATGGCGATGGAACGGGCGAAATCCTCGGCCCCGGAATAGGTGCGGACGTGGATATCGGACAGATACCAGCCATTCGCCGGCGAGGTATCATCGGGGCAGGCAGAGTTGACGCAGACAAGATCGGTCAGCGCGCGCATCAGCACGTAGTCGCCGGGACGGGACCAAGGCTCGTCCGAAATCAGCACGCCATGCGCGTCGATATTGGTGTTGAAGAACAGGTTGACCGCCATCCAGCCCGGCCGCGCATCAACGCCGTGGCGGGCGAGCGCATGGTTGAAATTGTCCGAGCAATTCGAATGACCGGGATAGCCGATGTCGTCGTAATATTTCGAGGCGCAGGCCATGGCAAAAGCGTCA
>CAIYZT010000274.1 GCA_903930735.1 uncultured Paracoccaceae bacterium
AACAAGCGCCCGCAGGTTCATCATCTCGTCGGTCATTGGTGCAATCTCCGGTCAAGGGTGGCGTTAGCAACCAGACCCTAGCCGGAAAACGCCGGTGACCACCTCAGTCACAACCTACACCACGCCCAGGGACACGATCCGTTTTCGGTCTTCACAAATTGCTTGACGATTGCGCAGGTGTTGGTGAGAGTTCACGATCTGAAACTGACGCTGCTTGGCGGACATCTTCGGCCGCAAAGTGTTTCGTTGGTAAGGGGTTTTGCTGAAGCGATGCTGGATCAGTTGTGGTTTGATCAACTTTTCCTCGGCACTGGCGCTATAGACGAGGACTGCTGCCTTTACAGTTTGTAACAAAGTGGAGGCGCGGTTGAACGGAAAGATGTTATCTCGAGCCACGAGCAAAAATCTGTTGTTCGAATCCAGCAAATTTGGTCGACAATTGACATTTAGGGTCGCCAAGCTTTCCGCTGACACCGCGATTGTCACGGATGACGGGATCACCCTAAACTGGAAATCACGCCTGAAAGAGGCTGGGTGCGAAACGCGGGTCGTTACAGGAACCATCCCTGCATTCAATAAGATCAGAACATGAGCCTTGTTTTGGGTCTGGATAGTGGCGGCACCAAAACCATTCTGGCTTTTGCGGATCGCCGCGGACAAATTGTAAGTTTACATCGGGACAGGGGGCTGGACCCTTCGGTGAATAAGAATTGGGCACAAACCCTCCAGAAAATGCTGAACCAAGATGCATTGGCTTTGAAGCGGGTCGATGCCGCCGTGCTTGGGGTGCCGTTTCATGACGAGGTGGCTGAATACACCGCTGCGCAAAAAGCCGCGGCACAGGCTTTTATTCCAGGGAAGTCCTTGGTGCAAAATGATGTGCGCGTGGCCTTTGATGGTGCATTGGCGGGCAGGCCGGGTGTTCTGATCCTCGCGGGAACCGGATCGATGGCCTGGGCAAGCCGCAATGGGCCAGACGATCCGCATGTTCGCGTGGGTGGTTGGGGCGATGCCTTTGGTGATGAAGGCAGCGCGTTCTGGATTGGTCAAAAGGCCTTGGCGGCGGTCAGTTGCAATCTGGATGGCCGCGCCCCTGCACTCACGCTTTCTCATGGTATTTTGTCGGCACTTGGGTTGCAGGACGGCGATTTGATGGGCTGGTGCTATGGGCTAAAAAACCGTCGCACCGGTTTTGCCGGCCTTGCCGTCGCTGTGTCGACGCTTGCCGATGCTGGGTGCTCTGAGGCAGTGGCCATTCTGCACTGCGCCGCAGATCATCTGGCGGCACATATTATGGCAGCATGGCGGCAGACAAATCCGCAAAGCCCCCTGTGTTGGAGCTATGCTGGCGGTGTCTTTTCCAGCCAGATTGTGCTGCGCCGCGTTGCCGAAAAGTTGCTTCACGCACCAGTTCCTCCCATACTTCCGCCCGTGGGCGGCGCTATCTTGCGTGCCGCCCGTTGTGCCGGATGGGTCATCGACGAGGCCTGGTTAGATCGACTGGCGGCCTCACTTGCTGAGCACTGAACAATTTCAGCCCGCTTTAGGAAACTGGAACCACAAGCAAAGCCTATCCCGGGGAAATCACTCAATGAAAATCACCGAAATCAAAGTCATCATCTCCTCGCCCGGTCGCAACTTTGTGACCGTCAAGATCATGACCGACGAAGGGCTTTATGGAGTTGGCGATGCCACGGTGAACGGTCGTGAACTGGCCGTGGCCGCTTACCTCACCGAGCATGTTTGCCCGATCCTCATCGGCCGCGATCCTCAGAAGATCGAGGATATCTGGCAATACCTATACAAGGGGGCCTATTGGCGGCGAGGGCCGATCACGATGGCGGCGATTTCTGGAATTGATATAGCGTTGTGGGACATCAAGGCCAAAGCGGCAAACATGCCACTATATCAGTTGCTCGGCGGTGCGTCGCGCGACAAGGTGCTGATTTATCAACATGCCGGCGGGTTGACTATCGAGGAGACGGTTGAAGGCGTCATCGCCCTCCACGAAAAGGGGCTTGAGGCGATAAGGGCGCAGGTCTCGATCCCGGGGCTGCCGCCAATCTATGGCACGGGCCCCAATGTGGGTCAGGCGACGGCTGGCATGGTCCAGGTGCGGCCCGTCGAAGAAGTCTGGGCCACCCACAAATACCTGCCGCTGATCCCGAAACTGTTTGAACGGCTGCGCGATGCTGTGGGTTGGGATTTGCACCTTTTGCACGATACCCACCACCGCCTTACACCCATCGAAGCCGCACGCCTAGGCCACGATCTGGAGCCATACCGATTGTTCTGGCTGGAAGACCCGGTCCCGGCCGAGTTGCAGGAGGGTTTCCGCCTGATCCGTCAGCACACCACCACCCCAATCGCCCTCGGCGAGGTTTTCAACACGATCTGGGATTGTGAAAAGTTGATCTCAGAACAGTTGATCGACTATATTCGCGTCACCTCGGTCCACGCCGGTGGCGTAACCGGACTGAGGCGGATTTTAGACTTCGCCTCAATCTACCATGTGAAATCCGCCTGCCACGGCCCAATGGACATATCACCGGTTGCCATGGGGGCCAATGTTCATGTTGATCGCTGGGTGCCCAATTTCGGCATTCAAGAGTTTTCGGGCTATCTGGAATCAACGCACGAGATGTTTCCTCATTCTTGGTATCAACAGGGCGGTTATCTCTACTCCGGCGAGGCTATCGGCCACGGCGTTGATATCGATGAGAAAATCGCTGCCAAACACCCCTATGTGCAGGCCTATCTGCCCGTAGCCCGTGGCACTGACGGCACGATGGGAAGTTGGTAAGAACGAATACGGCCATCGCGCCCAAGTGAGCCTTGAGGCAACAACGGATCAGCGGATGCCGGCAGCAGCTTTATTCAGTCGGAAAACTGTCTAAAGATCACGGCGTGCCTCATCTGCCATAATCGTCACGGATGCCCGACGCTCCATCGACAAATTGGCCGCTTCGGCAATTGCCGAGGCTCGCAAACCATCGGTCGCATCGGGGGTCGTGACCCCGCCCGAGGCCACGGCTTGCACAAAGGCCAAGATCTCGGTCCGGTAGGCCTGCGCGTAGCGCTGGTGATAGTTGTGCAATGGTTTTTCGCCGCGTATCCCTGCGGCCGTTGAAAGGATCACCAAAGATTCCGGCACATTGCCGACCGATGCCTGCCCCAGCGTTCCCAGAACTTCGATCCGCTGGTCATAGCCATAGGCCGCTCGCAGGCTGTTCAGAATGGTCACATGGGTGCCCTTGGCCATCCGCAGCGCCGTGGTCGTAGTGTCGATCTGCCCGACCGTCAGATAGGCAGGATTGATCAGCGCATCGCCCATGACGAAAACCTCGGCCACCTCATCCTCTAGCAGCCAGCGGATCAGATCAAAGTCGTGGACGGCCGTTTCCCTCAGAAGGCCGCTGGAGTGGATGAACCCTTCCACCTCGGGCGCCTCGGCATCGCGTGAGATCACCAAGACCTGCTCGACCTTGCCAATGCGCCCTTCGGCAATCGCTTGTTTCAGCGTGACGAATTGGTGGTCAAAGCGGCGGTTGAAACCAAGTTGAACGCGGCCCTCGCGGCCCTTCCAAGCCGCCATACAGGTCAGGATGCGGCCCATGTCATGATCGATAGGCTTTTCGCAAAAGACATAGGCGCGGGTGGCGGCAGCGCGTTCCAGATAGTCGGCATGGGTGCGCGGCGGGCTTGCGATCAGATAGGCGTCCACCGTGGGGTCCCCAAAGGCCGTATCCAGATCGACCACCCGCGCGCCGGTGGCCTGTGCCAAGGCCTCAGCCCGTTCCTTGGACGGGTCTACGACATAAGCCATCGAGACGCGGGGGTCGCTGATCATGTTCATGGCGTGGATCGTGGCCATCTCACCGGCCCCAAACAGGCAGATGCGGATTTTCTGGGTCATATAGTGGCTCCTTCGATGGCGGCGCGGTCGGCATAAATTGTGGCATCGGGGCAGGCCGCCCAGATGGTTGCGGGCCAAGTGGGGTCATACTGCGTGGCGCCGGACAGGCGTGCGAAGGCCAACCCTTTGCCTGCCCCCCAGACCACCATGCCTGCCGCACGGGCGGCGGCGATGGTGGCAATCCCGACCGTCACCCCGTGACGCGGCACATCATCCAGATTGGCAAATTGCGGGAATGTTTTCAGATTGTCACGCCGTGTCGCCTCGGCCAGATCGACGATACGGGTGAGGCTTTGGGCCGCAGACCCCACAGGGTTAAAGGCGACATGGCCGTCACTGGCCCCCGAGGCCAGCAGGAAATAGTCGATCCCGCCCGCAGCCGCGATCCGCTTGTCATAAGCGCCCGGATCGGCTGGGTCGGGAAACCAGACGTTCACACCAGGAATTTGCCGCGCCACAGGCCGCCCTGTATTGAGCACAGCTAGGATGTCTTCACGCGCAAAGCGGCGACACGAGTAATGGGCCGCGGCGTCGACATTGGTCAAAACGCCATCCGCCACGGTCAGGTAATCGTCCATCATTACGATCATCACGCCCGACAGATCCAACTCTGACCGCCGCGCCAAAGCGGCATAGACGGGCTGCGGGCTACGCCCTCCAGGGCAGCCCAGCAAGAAACGCCCACAGCGCGCGATGCGGGTGGCGATGTCGGCGGCGACCGCCTCGCCCAAAGCCTCAGGCGTCTCAAAGATGCGGATGGCGCGCATGGGTTAGCCCCCTAACATGAGCAAAAGAGCGTCCAGATTGCGCCGCGCCAAGGTTTCGGGCGTCACACCGGCCTCTTCGGACGGGTCTTGTTCCACTATGCAATACCCGTCATAGCCCCGCGCCACCAACAGCTGCATGACAGCCGCGATATCGACCGCCCCGTCCGACAGCGGGGCCATCACGCCGTGATTGAAAGAAGCATTCACTCCCAATTCTCCCGCCAGAACCCGCGCACGGACCTGCGGGTTGACGTTCTTAAGATGCACAAACCCGATCCTGTCCCAGACGCGGTCCATATAGGCCAGAACGTCCTGATCCCAAAACGCGTGGTGGCCCGTGTCAAAGCACAACGAAACCCCCGTCTCGGCCAGCATCCGGTCAATCTGCGCCTCGCGTTCGATACAGGTGCCGACATGGGGATGCACATGCAGGCGAATGCCATAGCTGCGCATCTGGTCCTCGGCCGCGCGGATCATTGCCATGGCCACCTGCCACCTCGCCTCGTCCACCACGCCTTGCGCTGCCTCGGGGTAGAACTCGCTTTCGTCCATCAAGATAAGATCGTGGGCACCCAAGGCCTGCAACAGCCGCCCTTGCCGATGCAACGCCGCCGTCAGCGCCGAGCCCGAGGTGGGGTCAGCCAAGGTGTGCACGTGGGCCGATCCCGCCAGTTCCAGCCCATGGGCCTGCAAGGCCCCGGCGATCCAAGCGGGATCTTCGCCCAAAAAGCCCAGCGGCCCAAGTTCGGTCACGCGGTAACCCGCCCGCGAAACGGCGGCCAGATAGTCTTGCACCGTCACCGCATTGCCGGTCGGGTAGAACACCCCCCACGAACAGGGCGCATTGCCAATCTTCATCCCATGATCTTTCCTTGAACCCAAGCCAAGGTTAGTCTGGCTAGCACCACTTGGGCAAGCATATGCAGCGCGCCCCTGCCGAAAGTCATGTTGGACAGACCCTGCAGAATGGGTCACATTGCCCTTTGGGGGAGACATGAGCCAAGTCCATGATGCCGATATAGCCGCCCTGACGGCCCGGGCCATCGACCGGCTGGGGACGGGCGATTTTTATGATGCTTTGCTGGATATTCTTGGCTCTGCCGCCCCCCATGATCTGGCGGCATTGGTCCGCTATTCCCGCGCAGCCCCGCCAGATCTGATCATCCCACGGGTGGAACCAACGCTGGCCATGATGGCCTATTACAACCACTATTTCGCATTCGACCCCTTCTATGTGCATTGGAAGAGCGGCGGGGAAACCGGCGTTTACCGCCTGCGCGCCATGGACGCAGGGATCGGCCGCAGCCGCTATGCGCGCGAGTTTCTGACGGCCATGGCGATCCACGACGAAATCGCGGTGTTCCTGCCGCCTATCGGCGATGCCTCGCCCACGCTGGTCCTTGACCGCGCGCGCGGCGTGTTCCACGCGACCGAGGTCGCCCGTATCCGCCGGCTCTTCCCGCTGTTGGCGGCCCTGCACCGAAGGCATCTAAGCATCTTCGTCACAGCAGGAGTCGACCCCGGCAATTCGCCCATCGGCGCGGAACGACCGCTGCGCTTTGTCGATGCGCATGGGCTGCAGGTCTTTGCCACGCAGGCTTGGGCCGCCCGTGAACTGGGACTGAGCGAGGTGTTGCAAACCCTCATGGCGCATGGGCCTTGCACCCTGCGCCTACCGGACCAAATGTCGCTGCGCCGCACCCAGTTGCCGCCCGACTTTGGCCCGGCCCCCGGAGGGTTTTGCGACGAGATAACGATCGATCTGCAGACAGGGGCCGAACCGGCCACAGGTTTGCCACCCACGATGGCTGCCCAACTGTCGGGCCGCGAGCAAGATGTGGTTCTGCTAACCCTTCAGGGCCATCCGATGATCGAGATAGCCCGCAAGCTTGGCCTGTCGCGTGGCACCGTCAAGAACTACCGTCTGACGATCTACCGCAAGCTTGACATCACAACTGAGCGCGAACTTTTCGGCGAATACATGGCCGCCCTGCGCGGGGCATGACCAAAGGCACTATTTCCTGTAACTGAATCTGGTCGCATGATCCCCCAAAGCCCAGCAGGGCCAACGCTTGGATGGGGGAAGTCATGGTAAAAACGGTGCGCTGCGGCGTGATTGGTCTGGGATCGGTGTCGCAGAAATATGTGCCCCATATCCGGCGACTTAATCTGGAAGGCACGCCGTGCGAAATCATCATCGGCTGCGATCTGCGGCCGGGCCAAGCGGAACGCGCCCGCAATTGGGGCATCCCAAATTTCACCACCGACTACCGCGAGGTTTTGGCCCATCCCGATGTCGATGTCGTTCTGATCCTGACTTCGATGCAAAGCCACGGGCAGTTGACCCGTGAGGCCTTGAACGCGGGCAAACATGTCTTGGTCGAAAAGCCCATGTCGATGGATCTGGCTGAGGCGGCCGAACTGGTGGCGCTGGCCAAGGTCAGCAAGGGCCATCTGGTCTGCGCCCCGCACGTCACTCTGTCGCAAACCTATCAGGATATGTGGCGCCACATCCACAACGGCGATATCGGCCGCCCTTTGACTGCGCGGGGCTTTTACGGCTGGTCCGGGCCCGACTGGGACCCTTTCTTCTACGAACCCGGCGGCGGCCCTATGTTTGACCTTGGGGTTTATAACATCGCCACGCTAACTGGCCTGCTGGGCCCCTGCAAAAGGGTCATGGCCATGACCGGCATCGCGATCCCGGAGCGGATCGTGAACAACAAGAAAATGACAGTCCAGACCGACGATAATTTCCAACTGCTGATGGATTTTGGTAACCAGTGTTTCGCCGTCGTCACGACGGGCTTTACCATCCAGCGCTATGACGTACCCGGAATTGAGGTCTACGGCACCGAAGGCACCATCAATATGCTATCGGATGATTGGGACCCGCATGGCTACAAGCTTTGGCGCAACAAGGACGGGTTCTGGCAGGATCACACCGCGCGCACGCGCTGGCAGTGGACGGATGGGATTCGCGATCTGATCCAAGCCATCCAGACCAACCGAAAGCCCACCAACGCGCCCGAACATGCCTATCACGTGCTGGAAATCATGGCCAAATCCATGGAAAGCGGGCGGACGGGGCAGGCTTTGCCCATCGTGTCCAGCTTTACCCCCGTTCGGTTCGACAAGGTGGCCGACAAGACTGCCCCCCATCTTGACCACGCGCCGGAGTAGACCATGGCCTACAAATCCTCGCCCCGCCCAGTCTTTGACGGCCCCACTCCCATCCCTTATGCCAAGGTCACGCGGCACATCTGGGGAGATGTAGCGGCAGGGCAGGTGGATGACTGGATCTATGTCTCCTCGGGGCAGATCCACCAACTGGTCTTTGGCATGCCACCCGGCGACGGGTTTCGCCATTCCGAAAGCTTCCGCACCGTCTTTGGCGCAGACGAGGTGCTGACCGTTCTGATGGGCACGATGATTATCGCCAACCCCGAGACGGGCGAGGTTCATCTGGTTAATAAGGGCGAATCGGTATTTTTCCAGAAAGACACATGGCATCACGCCTTTGCTTGGGGCCCTGAGGAGTTGCGGGTGCTGGAATACTTTGCCCCGCCCCCCTCAACTGGCGCGTCGGGAAAATACGCCGCGACCCGCCCCTATGTCTCTGACTTCAAATACGAACGCAGCGAGTTGATCGGCCATTGGCCCGCTGCGCGCGCCGAAGCTGTGGCCCGCGCCAAGATCAAGGTCCTGCGCGAGGCGGATCGCCTGTGGTCGCTGGACCTCGCCGATCCGCGGGTGATGACGGGCATCGTCGCCTCGACCGATCAGTTGACAGCGGGGTCGGTGCGCCTGAACCCCGGTGGCCGGTCTCAGGTTCTGACCCATGGCGGGGCTGCGGGGCTTTATGTGCTCAAAGGCCGCGTCAATATCCTGATCGATGATCCCGAGGCCTCGCCCGTTTGGTTCGAACTGCACCCGCAGGATGGCTTTTATGTGCCCGAGGGCATCAAGTACCGCGCCTTTAACATGGGGGGGGAACCGGCCGAATACCTGTTTGGCGTGGCCCCCCTGTACCATCCGGCCTACTGATGACAAGCGCCCGCGCCATCCAACCACTGCCGCAAGGCCGCTATGCGTTGGGCATCGACGTGGGAGGTACCAAGATTGCGGGCGGGATTGTCGATTTGGATAGCGGGGCCGTTTTAGGGCGCCGTCAGGTGGCAACCGACTATCAACGCGGTGGCGCGGCCATTCTGGCCGATACATTGGCGCTCGCCCAGGACCTTAAGGTCGAGGCGGCACGGTTGGGCAAGACACCGCAAGTGTTGGGCTTGGGCGTGGCGGAACTGGTGAACCCCCATGGTCAGATTTTCAGCGACCACCGCATCCAATGGACGGGATTGGACGTGATGGGCACCCTAAGCGCCGTTCTGCCCACCGTAATTTCCGCCGATGTCCGTGCCGCAGCCTTGGCCGAGGCCCGCTTTGGGGTTGGGCACGGCCTGTCATCTTTCTACTTTGTAACCATCGGCACCGGTGTGTCGGGGGTTTTGGTGCTGGACGGCGTGCCATATTCCGGATCACGCGGTGCGGCCCTTGTCATCGCCAACAGCATGGAGCGCCACCACTGCCCCGCCTGCGGCCATGTCACAACTGGAATGATCGAAGACATAGCCTCGGGCCCCGGTCTGGTAGCGGCTTTTGGTCAGGGGGCGGGGGCCGAGGATGTTTTGGCGGCGGCCCGCGCCGGCGACACCCGCGCGCTGCATGTCGTTGACCACGCCACTGCCGAACTTGGCCGCATCTTGGCCCTGCTGGCTGATGGTCTGGACCCGCAGGCCATGGTCATCGGCGGGGGCTTGGGCTCCTCTGCCGGCCCCTATTTCGACGCCCTAAAAGGCGCCATTCGCCGAAGCCTGTGGGACGGCGTGCCAAACCCGTTGATCGTTACCCAAGCGGCTCTCGGCCCCGATGCCGGCCTTATCGGGGCGGCCTGCGCGACACGACCCAAAACAAGAGCCGATCACCCAACATTCACATGACCACCAACACTCAAGGGAGAAGACTGATGTCCATCATGACTTATGCTACCCCCAAAGCCCTCAGCCGGCGATCTTTCCTGCAAAGCAGTGCCGCCGCCGGGGCTGCCCTGGCTATGCCAGGGGCTGCTTGGTCCCAAGCCGAGGGTCAATTGCTGCTTTGGCTGCCCGGCGGATCAGATCTGTTCTGTAAGATCCACACCGGCCTTCTGGATAGTTTCAGCACCAAGGCAGGTCTTGGGGCCGCCAGCACGGTCTGCGGTTTGGGTCAGGATACAGAGTTCACGCAAGCCCTGATCGGTTCGATCACCGCGGGCAATCCGCCCGACATCTCGATGCTGTGGGACAGCCCAGTTTCTTTGGGGGCCCAAGGGGCCTTCATGCCCCTAGACGAGATGATGAAAGGATCGCAAATCCCGATCGAAACCTGGCCCGCCGGACTACTTTCGTCCTGCCAGTTCAAGGGTGCCACTTATGGCCTGCCCGTCACCGCAGGCGTCTATTCCATGTGGTACAACGAAGAATTGTTCGAAGCCAAGGGCATCCCGTCAGACCGCGCTTCCTTCCCCAAGACTTGGGCAGAACTGCGCAAACTGTCCAAGGAATTCACCGAATGGGATGGCGACACACTGAAGGTCGCAGGCTTCATGCCCAACCGCGTGTCCGAGACCATGGCGATCTGGTCGGCCCTGAACGGCGGCATGCTGTTTGACGAAGCCAATCTGAAATACGTTCTCGACAGCGAACAAAACATCGAGATGATGAATTTCTTCGTCGATTGGTTCGAAGAGGAATACAAGGGCGACGTCAACTTGATCGATCGTTCCGGCAACTTCCGCGACGGCTATGCTGATGGCAACACGGGCATGGGTCCTGCCTTCCGCGAGGGGCGTCAGGCCGGTATGCAGTCGGGCTCTTGGCTGATGGGCGACATCTATGCCGATCCGGTTCCGGTGTTCACGCGCTGGAACTTGGCCCCCAACCCCTATGGCCC
Organism: uncultured Paracoccaceae bacterium; assembly: GCA_903930735.1. GTDB lineage: Bacteria > Pseudomonadota > Alphaproteobacteria > Rhodobacterales > Rhodobacteraceae > CAIYZT01. The sequence continues at coordinate 10,675 of CAIYZT010000274.1, forward strand.
CTCTGGCACCGCCTCGGTTTCGGGCACTTGGCCCAACTGGTTCGTGATCCCGGTGGGCTCCAAAAATGCGCAGGCAGCGTTTGACTACCTTTCCTTCCTTGCCGTCGAAGGCTCGGTCGAATGGTATCAGCAGATCCCCGACGTTCCGACCAATTCGCAGGTTAAGCTCAAGGCCCCCACAGGTCTGGTCGAAAACCGCGGTCAGGAATTTGCCGATGATCTGTCGACGTTCCTCGGCGCGCAGGCGGCGATTGTGACGCCGATGTGGAACTCTCCTGTGCAAAGCTTTGGCAACGATCAGGTCGCGCGCGCGATCGAAAAGATCTACACCAAGGCCCAGCCTGTCAAAGAGGCTTTGGCCGAGGCGCAAGCCGCCTCGCAGGCGGAACTGGAACGGGTTCTGGCCGGCTGATGGCCATCTTGGCAAAAGAAAACACTGCCGGGGCGAGTTCACCGCCCCGGCGCCTTGGCCTTGCTGGCCGGGGTGAGGCGCGAGCAGGTTTTTTGTTCGCGTTGCCTTGGATGGTGGGTCTGACGATTTTCACCATCATCCCCTTGCTGCTGACCTTTTATATCGCTCAAACCAAGTTTCAAATCGTGGGCGCGCCGAAATACGTGGGCTTGGCTAATTATGCTGCGATGTGGATTGATCCGGCCATGTGGACCTCGGCCCGCAATACGATGTTTTTCGCCGTAGTGTCGGTACCGATCAAACTCGTGATAGCGCTGGGACTGGCGCTGCTTTTGAACCGTGTCACGGCGCTGTCGGGCTTCTACCGCACAGTGTTTTACCTTCCCTTTCTGATGCCTGCCGTTGCAGGCTCTATCGTCTTTATGCTGCTTTTGACCCCCGATGCCGGGCCTGTGAACATCGCGCTCAAGGCGCTGGGGTTCAGCCCGCCCGACTGGCTGCTTGACCCCAAGGCTGCCCTCTGGACGATCATACTGCTAAGCCTTTGGCCCCTTGGTGTCGAGACGCTGGTCTTTTTGGGAGGGTTGCAGAACATCCCCAAGGATGTTTCGGAGGCCGCCGATCTTGACAGCCCGCGCGGGTGGCACAAGCTGGTCTGGATCACCATTCCCCTGATCAGCCCGATGATCTTGTTCAACCTGGTCATCGGTATTATCTATTCCTTTCAGGTCTTTACCCAAGCGCTGGTTGTGGGCGGCACGACCGGCAAACCGGCCGAGGCGACGCTGATGTATATGGTGGTCTTGTACCGCGCTGCCTTTCGCTATTTCAACGTGGGCTATGCGGCGGCGATGGCCACCGTTCTTTTCGTGGGGGTCTTGCTGCTGACATTGCTGATCTTTCGCACCGCAAGGTCTTGGGTCCATTACGAAGGAGACAGCCGTTGACCACCGCCTCAACCCGCCGCATGCCGCCGCGCAAGTCGGTGCAAACTGTGATCTACCACGCCGCCATGCTGTTGATCGCGGGCATATTCCTGCTTCCCTTCTATTGGATGACCATTTCCGCCTTCAAGAACAACGCCGAAATTTTTGCCCGCCCGGTGACGTGGTTTCCCGATCCCATCCGTTGGTCCAACATTGCGGAATTGTTCAACCGCGACGATTTTCCCTTTCTGATCCAGTTCGGCAATTCGGTCTTCTATGCGGGCTCTGTCGCGCTTGCCGTGTGTTTTTCCTGCTCGCTTGCGGCATACAGTTTTGGATGCCTGCGCTGGCGCTGGCGCGATCTGGTCTTTGGCTTGACCGTCTGCGCCCTTCTGCTGCCAGGGATTGTGACCTTTCTGCCCGTCTATCTTGGCTGGTCGCGCCTTGGCTTGAACGGAACCTATTGGCCGCTCATCACGCCTTTCCTGTTCGGGGATGCCTTTTTCATCTTCATGCTGCGGCAGTTTTACATGGGTGTACCGCGTGAATTGCTGGATGCCGCGCGCCTTGACGGGGCGTCAGAATTCCGGATCTGGTGGCAGATAGCCCTGCCACAGGTCTGGACGGCGCTGGTGATTGTGGGCCTGTTCGCGGTGGTCTACACTTGGAACGAATTCTTTAGCCCGCTTATCTATCTGCAAGATCGCGAGGATTTTCCGCTGTCGGTGGGCTTGTTTACCTTTCAGGCCAACCGGGCGCGCGAATGGTCGATCTCGATGGCGGGTGCCCTTTTTGCAGCACTTCCGATGGTGGTTTTGTTCTTGCTGACCCAGCGCCTGTTCCGGCAGGGTCTGGCATCGTCTAGCTTGAAATAGGGGGCGGCATGGGGGCGGTTCAACTGACAGGGGTGCGCAAGCTGTTCGGCGCGCTGGAGGTGATCAAGGGCGTTGACCTGTCCATCGCGGATGGTGAACTTGTGGTCTTCGTCGGCCCCTCAGGGTGCGGCAAGTCGACCCTGCTGCGCATGATCGCGGGGCTGGAAGATGTTGACTATGGCGATATCCGCATTGCAGGCGCCGATGTGACCGAACTTGCCCCAGCGCGGCGCGGCGTGGCGATGGTGTTCCAGAACTATGCGCTTTACCCGCATATGACCGCCTATGACAACCTTGCTTACGGTCTGCGCCGTGCCGGCATGGCACGCGCTGAGGTGGACGCCCGCGTGCGCGAAACCGCCGCCCTGTTGCAGATCACCGAGCTTTTGCCGCGCCGCCCCAAGGCCATGTCGGGCGGACAAAGGCAACGGGTCGCCATTGGCCGTGCCATCGTGCGCAAGCCTGAGGTGTTCTTGTTTGACGAGCCCTTATCGAACCTTGACGCTGCGCTGCGCGTTGAAATGCGCAGCCAGATTGCGCGCCTGCATCAAGAGTTGCAGGCCACGATGATTTTCGTAACCCATGATCAGGTCGAGGCGATGACCCTTGCCGATCGCATCGTCGTTCTGAACGCCGGCCGCGTCGAACAAGTGGGCACGCCGAGCGAGGTTTATCATAACCCAGCCAACCTGTTCGTTGCGGGCTTCATCGGCAGTCCGGCCATGAACCTGTTGCCGGCGACCGTGGGGCAAGGCGGGCGGTTGACCCTTGCTTGGGGCACCACCATGGCGGGACCTGCTTGCTCCTCTGGCATGGCTGGGCAATCCCTCACTTTGGGGCTACGCCCGGACCGTCTGTCACTTGTGCCCCAAGCGCAGGCGCAGGCCAGCGGTCAGGTGACGCTGGCAGAACATTTGGGCGACGAATCGATCCTGCATGTGCGGCTGCCAATCGGCCAGTCGCTGACAGTAAAAGCCTCGGGTGACGTTGCGGCCCGTCTGGGCGACACGGTGCACCTCGGCTTTGACATGACCCACGCCGCCCTGTTCGGCGCCGATGGTCAGGCGATGCGCAGCGCATGATCGTCACACAGGATTACGGCTGGTCGCAACTTGCAAAGCGCGCCGGGCGCTCTTGGCCCGAGGCGACCGATTGGGCCATGGCTCAGGCTGTCATGGCCGGTTTTCAAGGGTGGGAGCCATTTGTGGCCACCCCTGCCGACTTTGACCGCATCGCAGCTTTGGCCGCCCGACATGGATTGCGGCTGCCCTCGATCTTTGTCTCGGGCCCCCTGCACGACCCCAGCCTGACTGCCGAAACCGAGGCTCGGATAATTGACATCTGCCGCATCGCTGCCCACCTCGGCACCCGTCTTGTGATGATCTATCCTGCCGGCGCCACGAAATCCGACGCGGCATTGACCCTGCAAGCCCGCGCCCTGAACCGGATTGGCGCGGCGCTGAGTACAGTTGGTCTTAGGCTTTGCTATCACCCTGAAGAGCTCGAATTGCTGCTGGCTGCGCACGAGTTTCACCACATGATGCTGGCGACGGACCACAGTTTGGTCAGCCTTTGCCTAGACCCCGACACTATTTGGCGCGGGACAGGGGGAAGTATGATCGGGCTAATCGACATTCTGGCCCTTTATGGCAGCCGGATCGCTGCACTGCATCTTAGGCAGTTTCAAGCCAGGATTTGGTCCGAAACCGTGGGTGAGGGCGACATCCCCTATCCTCTATTCGTTGAGGCACTGAGCAAAGCAAATATCTGCCCCTTGCTGGTTGTGGAACATGCATATGAACCGTTGACCCCCTCAATGCTTGATCCGGTAACTGCCCACCAACGCAGTTGCGCATATATCAGAGCCACCTTCGCGCCCCTCATGCAGCCCTGATTGGAGTGCCTTTCCCGCCATATCATTTGGAACTGGGGGCTTGACCTCTTAGGCTCAAGTTTCAAGTGCAACACCCATCGCCCGCAGGGCATAGGATGTTGCGATGGACAGTCGATACAGGCACCTCACCAGCGAGGAACGTGGCGTGATTTTTGGCGGAGAACCGGCGTGGGGCAAGCCTGCGGGAGATCGGCGGGTTGCTGGGCCGCGCGCCCAGCACGACCGGGCGGGAACTGGCGTGGGTTCGGCTGGGCGATGCGCCCTATGACCCGCAGGTGGCCCGTTCGGTTCATGATGCGCGAAGGCTTTTGTGCAGGCCGCGCGCCAAGCTGGCCGAGGGGGCTGCGTTGCACGATTGTGTGCGCCGCAAACTGGTGCATCAGCGCTGGTCGCCCGAACAGATCGCTGCCAGACTACGCGCCATGCATCCCGACGATCCCACAGCTCGCGTCAGCCATGAGACGATTTATGCCGCAATCTACGCGCAGCCCAAAGGTGGGCTGAAGGCGGCGATGGTTTTGGCGCTGCGGCAGGCGAAACCGGCAAGGGGCCACAAGCGTACGACGCTGGCTGGAAGCTCCATGGTCCCGGAATCCTTGCGGATTATCCATAGACCCGAGGAGATCGAAGCCCGCCTCATCCCCGGCCACTGGCCTTACGGCGATTGAAAAAAATCGCCTGTCTGCTGACAGGAGGGAGACCTGATCAAGGGTGCCTTCAACCGCGCGTCGGTGGGCACCCTGGTCGAGCGCAAGACCCGCTTCGTAGTTATGTGCAAGATGGAGGGCAACACCGCGGCCGCCGCGCTGGACGCCTTCAGCCGCCAGATGAAACGCCTGGTGTCAATGGTACGCAGGACAAGTAATGATCACGGCCGGTTTAAGTTGGGACCGTTAGCTCCCGGAACTGGAGAGCAAAAAATTTATTGACAACCCAAGGTAGCTCCGTATTGATCTAGTAAATAGGATTCGTGGGGTCAATAAATTGTTTGAAGAGTTCAGTTTGATAAAATAAAAGCTCGTTCTATCTGAGCTGATTTCCGGGTTCGCCTTTGGTGCCTTTCTCTCCCTCCAAGGGGTAATGCTAGTTGAGAAGGGGCTAAATTTTTCGAACTTAGGTTACATCTTGGGTTCGATCGGATTTGCTGCCGCCATTTTTGAAATCCCATCTGGAGCCATTGCTGACGTCTTCGGACGGATTTTGGTGTATCGTATGTCCAAGCTAATTTATCTTTTGTCAGTTCTGGGCTTTTTTCTAACTGACAGTGTTTCGGGCGCGGTCGTCGCTGCTTTTGGAATCGGGCTCAGTGTGGCACTTGGTAGTGGCACCTACGAAGCATGGTACGTCGAAAAGTTGAAGACCCTTGGCATGGCCGAAAAGACGCAGTCGCTGGCTAGATGGCTTCAAGGCGCAATGGCCGTCGGATTAGCCTTCGGAGCCGTAACGGGCGGATTTTTACCCAATACACTTGGTCCAATCGTCGGATTTACCGGCGCAAACGTGAACTTGATTGTGGTGGCGGCAGTTTCAGCCGTGCATCTTGCCCTAACTTTCGTTATCTTTGACGCTGACCCCGTCCGCTCCCATGGATCCGAAAAACCGACAATCGCGCGGACATTCTTTGCTGGTTTTCGTGAGATACAAGTTTCGACCGAACTTCTGAGATTGCTCGCATTGGGGGCATGTATCGGTGGCCTCTTGGCCTCCCTTGAGATTTATTGGCAGCCTAGGCTGCTAGAAATATCGCCAGCCACTAACTATTCGACCTTTGGCTGGACTACCTTCGGATTCTTTGGCATGGCAATCGCTGGGCCCGTCATCATCGGCGTTGTCGGCGGATCGCTGTCTTGGTCGGCCAGGTCGCAAACGCTTGTAATTCCTTTCTTTCTGCCGCTGATCTTGGGGTTAGTTGCGCTTATGACTTCGCGATTTGGGTTCGTCGGGGCCTATCTCGGATTTATGCTGGTCTACTCGATGATCAATCCTGCAAGCTTCGCAATTATAAACGAAAATCTGTCCGATCAAAACCGCTCGACCGTTCTGAGCATTTTCAGTCAGGTGTTTTCGATTGGTGGTGCGGTGGTAGCATATTCGATGCCACTCCTTGTGATGCAATTCGGGATCGCCGACGTTTGGTTGGGTGTGGCGGCACTTATTGTAGTGGGGCTCCTTGGTGCGGCAACACTCGGCAGGCGCGAACGGCGGTCCTTTAAGGCATAGTTCCACCTGACCAGCAATCCTTGGCTGCCCGCAGCACTGCGCAAGAGCATGACCTACGACCGCGGATCAGAAATGGCCTGCCACCCGGAACTGGCGCGGCGCCTCAAGATCGACATCTGGTTCTGCGACCCGCACGCCCCATGGCAGCGCGGCTCCAACGAGAACACCAACGGCCTCTTGCGTGAGTTCATGCCCAAGGGCACCGACCTCGGCGATGCCTCGCAGACTTGGCTCAACGACGTCGCCAGATTGATGAACGGTGACCTGCCCCCCGGAAACGCCCTCGCTTTAATGTAGAGTCTGCCCAACCCCCGAAGGAGCAGACGAATGCGAAAGAGCCGTTTCACCGAGACGCAGATTATTGGGATGATCAAAGAGCAGGAAGC
>CAIYZT010000275.1 GCA_903930735.1 uncultured Paracoccaceae bacterium
ACGCCCAGTCAGACCAACGCCGCGATGCCCTCGAACCCTTCCTGAAGCACTACAACCACCACCGCCCCCACTTCGGACCCAAAGGCAAAACCCCAATCTCGAGGATTCCAAGCAACAACCTGTCGAGACATGACACCTAGGGCGTGTCGCGTTCGACCAGATTCAGAAATTCACTTTGCCCCCCGAGGCAGCGATTGCTCTTGCAAACGCGTTCGGGGGGCAAAGTGTATTCGATTGAACGCGGCACGCTCTTGGCCATTAAAATGCTGCCGGGTCATTGACGTGGCCCGCCCTAGAACCCTTATAGTGATTGCCGACGCAAAGGATGCCGCGCGATGAAAACTGTTGAAATCTATACCACGCAAACCTGCCCCTATTGCTCGGCCGCCAAGGCCCTGCTGCGCAAGAAGAGCGTGCCCTTTACCGAGATTGACGTGTCGTCAAACCACACGCTGCGCCAGGTGATGACCGCGCGGGCGGGGGGGCGGCGCACGGTTCCGCAGATCTTTATCGGCGGGACCTCGATTGGCGGTTGCGATGATCTGCATGATCTGGATCATTCGGGCAAGCTTGGCCAGATGCTGGCCTAAGGAATGCGCACCGGGCTGGTCCAGCTGACTGTCACTGACGATCCGGCAGCGAACCTGCCCGGAACGCTGACCCTTATTCGCGCGGCAGTGCAGGGTGGGGCCGGTTTCGTTCTGACCCCGGAATGCACCAACCTTTTGTCCGGCAACCGCGACCATCAGCGCGCGGTTTTGCATTTCGAGGAGGATGATCCAACCCTCGCCGCCCTGCGGGACGAGGCGGCGCGGGCGGGCATCTGGCTGCTGATCGGCTCCTTGGGCGTTTTGACCAGTGATTCGGACGGCCGCTTTGCCAACCGGTCTTTCCTGATTGGCCCGGATGGCGCGGTCGCGGCGCGCTATGACAAGATCCATATGTTCGACGTGAATGTCTCGGAAACCGAGATCTACCGCGAATCAGCGGGCTACCGCCCCGGCCGGTGCGCGGTGCTGGCCGATGCGGGCTTTGCCAAGATCGGGATGACGGTCTGCTATGATCTGCGTTTCCCGCATCTTTTCCGCCGCCTCGCGCAGTCCGGCGCGCAGATCATCACGGTTCCCGCCGCCTTTAACCATCTGACCGGCGCGGCCCATTGGCAGGTCTTGCTGCGCGCCCGCGCTATCGAGACCGGATGTTTCATCCTCGCCCCCGCGCAGACCGGCTTTCACCCCGAAGCGCAGGGCAAGGGCCGCAAGACCCATGGCCATTCGCTGATCATCGCGCCTTGGGGCGAGATCCTTGGCGATGGCGGTGATCTGCCGGGTGTGACCTTTGCCGATCTGGACCCGACACAGGTGACCGCCGCCCGAGCGCGCGTCCCGTCCCTGACCCATGACCGAGAGTTTTCGGGGCCATGAGTGCGCGGACCGATGATCTGGCGGTATCCTTGTTTGGCGAGCTGTTCATGGCCGACCAGCTGGCCCGCAACCGCATTTCAAAGGCTTTGCCCAAGGGAATGCAGCTGTCGCATTTCTCGGTTCTCAACCATCTTGCGCGCTTGGCGGACGAGCGGACGCCAGCCCAACTGGCCCGCGCCTTTCATGTCACGCGCGGGGCGATGACCAATACGCTGGCGAAACTGGAATGGGCCGGGCATGTGCATATTCGGCCCGATTGGGACGACGCGCGGCAGAAATTCGTCGCGATCTCGCCCTCGGGCCGCGCCGCGCGCGATGCGGCAGTTGCGGCGGTGGCCCCCATAATTGCGGATGTCGTGACGTCGCTGGGCACCGAAAAGGTGCGTTCGGTCTTGCCGGTGCTGCGCGAGTTGCGCCTGCGGATGGAAAGCGAAGACTGAACGAGGCCGGAGCCACGCCTCAAAAATCCTGTACGGTATTGGCCAGCCCAAGGGAGGCGGCGATCAGGCTAAGCGCGGTGCGCGCGGTGATCACCGGGCTTTCGGTGACCAGCACCAGATCCATGTGCTGCACCTCGAAATCGCCAGCGCTGAACAGACCATCCGCATTGGTGATGTCAAAGACGAAGATCATCCGCTCTTTTTCAGGACCACTGCCATCGCTGCGCAGAGCGCTGGCCTGATAATCCCGCAGGATCAAAATGCCGCGCGGGTTGGCGGTGTTGTCGTTCAGACCGCCAATGATCGACATGGCGTCCAGGGCCGAAACTTTGGCCTGAGGAAAGGTCTTTTGCGCCTCGCTTCCCGCCGCGCCGAGCGACAGGAAATAGCGCTGCTCATTCTCCAGATAGACCTTGTCACCGCCGCGCAGCGTGGTGTCGAGGCTGGGATCGGCCAGCAAACGCTCCATCGGGATGCCGTAGATCTCGCCATCACGGGACAGGCGGATCTGCGGGTTGATCATGCCGCCGGCCAGACCGCCGCCCGCCGCGATCAGGCTGAGGATGCTGAAATTGCCATCGGGCAGCGGCACCGGCCCGGGACGCTGCACGCCAGAGATCAGCTCGACCACATTGCGGCGGCCCGAGGCCACGCTCAGCTGCACCTGCGCTGTGGGGATGACCGCACTAAGCCCCTTTTGCACCGCCTCACGCGCCGCGTCCGGGGCCATCTTGGCCACATAGACCTTGTCCGCATAGGGCAGGAAAATCGTGCCATCCGGGCCGACGGTCAGCGGCGGAAAGCCGATCTGCTTTTGCCCCGGCCCGGTCAACAGCGAGCTTTCCTCGTTGCTCCAGACCATCATGGTGATCACGTCGCCGGCTTCGATCAACGAACTGGCACCGCCGCCCTTGCGACTGATCCAGCTGCCAGCGGCATTCGGGTCACTGACCCGTGGCCAGGACTTGATCGCAGAGATATTCTCAGCGGTGACAAAGCGCACCGCGAAATTGGCATCCGCCTCATCGGCGCCGGCCAGAACCTGACTGGTAAGCCCCGCCCCCTGAGGCAGCGCGCAACCCTGCAAAGCCAGTGCGGAAACAGCAAGAATTTGCGCCAAGGGCAGCCGAAACATCTGTATACTCCGTCTGTCCAGCACTTTACTGGACAGGATTATTGGGGCGAACATACTTTGCGGTCTTGCCGGGTCAACCGGAATGTCCGATTTGGCATGACGGGGCTGGGGATAAGTCGTGAAGCCGAAGATTCCATTGATCGTAACGGGCGCGGGGGGGCGCATTGGCCGCTTGTTGCATATCTTTGCGCGCGCGTCGGAGTTTGCTGCGTTTTCAATGATTTGGACCAGCCGGGACGGGCCGCAGGTCTGGGATTTGACTGGTGCAGGCGTGCCGGGTTTACCCAGGGGCGGGATTCTGCTGCATCTGGCCGCGGTTTTGCCCGGCCCGCATCACGACGATCTGATCGCTGGAAATCTGCGTCTGGCCGAGGCGATCATCGCCCAAGACCGCCTGTCGCCCTTTTCCCATGTTGTTTTCATGTCCACCGTTGCCGTCTATGCGCCCGGGACGCAGGCAATTGCCGAGACCGAGGTCCCCGCCCCGCAATCCGACTATGGCCGGGCAAAGCTGCACTGCGAAACGCGGCTTTGCGCCGCTTTTGGGGGCCGTTTGACCATCTTGCGGCTGGCAAATCTGGCCGGTGCGGATGCGCTGCTGGGCGGCAATCCGGGCAGCGGCGAAGTGGTTCTGGATCCGATTCCCGGCACGTCAAGCGGCCCGTTGCGTTCCTACATCGGGCCAAAAACGCTTGCCCGCGCTTTGGGGGTTCTGCTTGGTCAGATCGCGCTGGGCAAAACCTTGCCTGGCATTTTGAACGTCTCGCAACCAAAGGCGGTAGCCATGGATCATTTGCTCACCGCAGCCGGCCGTGCTTGGCGTTTTGGCCCGTCAAGGACGGCCACCGTGGCAAAGGTCGCGGTGGATGTCTCGGTGCTGATGAACATTTGCCCTCTGCCCGATCTTGACCCCGCCGCTGTGATCGATGAACTGGATGACTTGCGGGGGAGATGGCCATGACCTGGTACAAACGGATCTACGATCTGGGCGCGGTGTTCATTCTGGGTGCCTTCATCTTGCTGCCTTTTGCTGCCCTGCTGATCTACCTGTTGATCAAACAGGGCCGCCCGATATTCTATGTGGCCGAGCGGATGCGCGCGCCGGGGCGCAGTTTCATGTTGTGGAAACTGCGCACCATGACCGTGGTTGCAGAAAACCCAGGAGTCTCAGGCGGCGACAAAGCGGCGCGTGTCACGCTGATGGGCCGCTTTTTGCGCCGAACGCGCGCCGATGAAATTCCGCAGCTTTGGAACGTCTTTCGCGGCGATATGAGCTTTGTCGGCCCGCGCCCGCCGCTGCGCATTTACGTCGAACGCTACCCCGATCTTTACGCCAAAGTGTTAAAGTCCCGGCCGGGAATCACCGGGTTGGCAACAATCACCTATCACCGCCATGAAGAGCGGCTTTTGGCCCAATGCGTTTCAGCCGATGAAACAGACCGCGTCTATGCGCAGCGCTGCATACCGGCCAAGGCAAGGATTGATCTTATTTATCAGAAACATGCCTCGATCTGCTATGATGTTGCGATCATGACAAAGACCTTTTTGCGGGCGACGCGGCTTAGCCGCTGAGCGATTTCGCGGCCATTGTTTTGAAATCTGGGGCAATCTATAGTCGCGGCTGTGGATGAAAAAATGTATTGCTCCATTTTAGCTGCCTCCGCATCTCCAATTTTCAGGATTCCATGAAACGCGCAACCCGCAGCCTGTTTTCGATCTTTGCGGGCATGTCGCGCCGGTTCAAACGGATTGTGTTTCTGTCCGTTGATGTCGTGGTGGCCCCGCTGTCGCTTTTGCTGACGATCGCGGTTCTTCACAATGATCTCACCCCGTTGGCTCTGTCGCTGAATGTCTGGCCGCTGTTTCCGTTTCTGGCCGCGGCGGCTGCGCTGTTTTCGACCGCGCTCGGCATTCCAAAGATCAAACTGAAATCCTACGAATCGCAGGCGATCTTGATGACCGGGGCGGGGGCGGCTCTGCTGGCAGCCGCTTTGTATGTTTTCGGCGGGGTCATGGGCTATCCGCTGCCGCCCGTCGCGATCATCTTGTTTGGTCTGATCTACTTTCTGTCCTCGGTTGGGGCGCGGGCGGTCATGCTGCGGGCCCTGCTTTGGGTGCTGCGCTCTGAACAGCCGCGGTGCCGGGTCATCATTTATGGCGCGGGCACCACGGGCATGCAGTTGGCGGCGGCGCTGAAATCGCATGACAGCATCGTTCCGGTGGCCTTTGTCGATGATAGCCGATCGCTGCAGTCGCTGACCATCGCGGGCCTGCGGGTCCACGCGCCCGAGCGGATTTCGGTCATAGCCAAAAAGCGCCAGATTGACCGCGTTCTTTTAGCCATGCCTTCTATGTCGGCGCCCAAACAGGCGCAGATCGCTCGCAAACTTCAGGCCTTGGGGATCGACGTTTTTGCGGTGCCTTCCTTTGCCCAATTGGCGGGCACCGAGGCGATTGTCGATGCTCTGGCCCCGATCACGCCGGGCAAGCTTTTGGGGCGCAAACAGGTTGATCCCATGGTCGCCGAGGGCTCGGATGCTTATCGCGGCAAGGTCATTTTGGTAACCGGCGCGGGCGGCTCGATTGGCTCCGAGATTTGTCGCCAGTTGATTGAACACGGGCCAAGCCGGATCGTGTTGATGGAGATCAGCGAGGCCGCGCTTTACGCCATCGACCGCGAATTGCGCGACGATAGCCGCTTAAAGGATATCGAGATTATCCCGGTGCTGGGTTCGGTCACCGATTCGCGCATCGCGCGCGCAGTGATGACCGGCAATGGCGTTCAGGTAGCGATTCATGCCGCGGCGTATAAACATGTGCCCTTGGTCGAATCCAACCCGGTGGCCGGCATGATGAACAACGTGCTCGGCACCCGCGTTCTGGCTGACGCAGCCGAGGCGGCGGGGGTGGAGCGGTTTATCTTCATCTCGACCGACAAGGCGGTGCGCCCGACCAATATGATGGGCGCCTCTAAAAGGCTGGCCGAGATGGTTGTGCAGGACATGGCAAAAAGATCGCGCAAAACCGTGTTTTCCATGGTGCGCTTTGGCAATGTTCTGGGATCGTCGGGGTCGGTCGTACCTTTGTTCAACGAACAGATCGCGCGGGGCGGTCCGGTGACGGTGACCGACCCGGAGGTGACCCGGTTCTTCATGACCATTTCCGAAGCCGTGCGTCTGGTGCTGCTGGCGGGCTCTTTTACCCATCCGGGCGCCTCGCGCGGGGGTGATGTCTTTGTGCTGGATATGGGCAAGCCGATGAAAATCATCGACCTTGCCCGCAAGATGATCGAAGTTTCGGGCTACACGGTGCGCGACGCCGAAAACCCCGAGGGCGATATTGATATCCAGATTATCGGCCTGCGCCCCGGCGAAAAGCTGCACGAAGAGCTGCTGATCGGCGAGGGGCTGCTGACCACGCCGCATTCCAAAATTCTGCGCGCCCATGAAAACTCGCTGTCCGAACTGGACATGGCCATCGCCTTGCAAGACCTTGGCCGGGCGGTGATGCGCGCGGATGGCGATGCTGCTCGTAATCTGGCGATCACCTATGTCGAGGGTTTTCAATCGCAAAGCCCCGGTGCGGCGATCAAGCAGCCGCAGAGCCGCAGCTAGAGCGGATTGCCTTCAATCTGATTCAGATTGAAGGCAATCCAAGACCAGCACAGGCCGGGAATATTGCGGTTGCACTCAATCGGGTGAACCCGATTGAGTGCAACACGCTCTAATCGCGCGCGCCGGGCCATCCGACGCGAAATCTGGTTGCCGTCGCGGCCGAATGGCCTAAACTGAGTACGCGCCCTTTGAGTTTCCTATGCAACGTTCAGCCCTCCACCGCGCCCATATCGCTGGCGCCTTTGCCCTTTGCTTCGCGGTTTTGCGGGCTGCGCCCGGTTTGGCCGAGGGCGTTTCGCTGAACTTTTCGGGCGCGCCGGGGCTGATCGACATGCCCTCGGGCGAGGCCCTGCCCGATGAGCATCTCAGCTTTTCAACGATCAGTTTCGGCCCGATCAGTCGCACGACGATCAGCTTTCAGGCCGCGCCCTGGATTTCGGGCAGCCTGCGCACCACGACGACGCGGGACTGGAATGATCTGATCTGCCCGCCCAGCTGTTCGGGCACCGATGCGCTGGACAGCTTCTTTGACCGCTCGCTGGATCTGCGTTTCCATCTGCTGAAGGAAAGCCAGTTTCTGCCCGCCGTGACCATTGGCCTGATGGATATTCTGGGGCCGGGGCTGCAATCGGGCGAATACATCGCAGCGAGCAAGCGTTTTGGCGATCAGCTGGTGGTGACGGCGGGTCTGGGCTGGGGCCGTTTGGGCAGCAATGGCGCGCTGGGTACGCCCCTCGGGCCCCGCCCTGCGCCCAGCGGCGACGGCTCCCTGTCGCTCGATCAGGCCTTTACTGGCGATGTTGCGCCCTTTGCCGGGGTCGAATGGACGATTGACGACCGCTGGACGGTCAAGGCGGAGTATTCCTCGGACGGTTACGCCGAAGAGACCGCGCGCGGTGCCTTGGATCTGGCCAGCCCGTTCAACTTTGGCGTTGAGTATCAGCATTCCAAGATGCTGCGGTTCGGCGCCTATTACCTTTATGGCAGCGAGTTTGGTCTGTCCGCGCAGATCGTCCTTGATCCGGGCGTCCGGCCCGGCGGTGCGATTGGCGGGGCGGGGCCAACGCCGGTGAAACCGCGCGTTTCTTTTGCCGAGGATCCTGATGCCTGGTCGCCAGATTGGGTTACCCAGACCGAGGCGCAGCCGATCCTGATCGACAACCTGTCGAAGTTTCTGGAGCGGAGCGGCGTCAAGATCGAGGCGTTCAGCTATACCGCGACGACCGCGCAGGTGCGCATCCGCAACGAGGGTCTGGACGCCGAAGCGCAGGCAGTCGGCCGGGTGGCGCGCGCCATGACGCATCTGATGCCGGCCTCGGTCGAGGTGTTTGAAATCGTGCCGATGGTCGATGGCTTGCCTGCGTCCAAGGTGGTGTTGGCGCGCTCTGACATCGAAGCGCTGGAGTTTGCGGGCAACAGCGCCGCCGCGATTCGGGGCCGCACGCAGATCGTCGATGCCGGCGCGCCGATGGCAAATCTGGCCTGGAATCCGCAGATCTATCCGAGATTCACCTGGTCGATTGCCCCCTATGCGCGGCTGCGGTTCCTCGATCCCGGGCTGCCGGTTTCGGGCGATGTCGGCCTGCGGCTGGCGGCGCGCTACGATCTGGCGCCGGGGCTGGTGCTGCAAGGATCGCTGACCAAGATCGGCTATAGCAACGTCAGCAGCGCGTCGGGTGGGGCGGTGGGCGCCTTGCCTCCGGTGCGCAGCGACGCGGATATCTACCGCTCCGAGGGCGATCCGGCGGTTGAAACCCTGACCGCCGCTTGGCAGGGCCGGATTGGCCAGGACCTGTATGGGCGGGTTACGCTGGGTTATCTTGAGCAGATGTTCGGCGGCGTCTCATCCGAGGTATTGTGGATGCCCGCGGGCCGGCGCTGGGCGCT
Organism: uncultured Paracoccaceae bacterium; assembly: GCA_903930735.1. Taxonomy (GTDB): domain Bacteria; phylum Pseudomonadota; class Alphaproteobacteria; order Rhodobacterales; family Rhodobacteraceae; genus CAIYZT01. Next base: position 8,501 of record CAIYZT010000275.1, read on the forward strand.
GGGGGCCGAGGCGAATTACGTCGCGCAGCGCGATACCAATGGCGGGATCGATTTTGGCGACTATGACTACCGGACGGCGAGCGGGCATGTGTCGGGCTATGTCAATCTGGGCGAGGGCTATCAGGCGCAACTGGATCTGGGCCGCTATCTGGCGGGCGATCTGGGCGGGACGCTGACCATGACCCGCCGGTTTGAAAACGGCTGGCGGCTGGGTGCCTATGTGACCATGACCGACGCGATGGACGCTGGCGGCCTTGACCGCGGCATCCAGATCGAAGTGCCGATGACCTGGCTGACCGGTCAGCCCAACCGCGCGTCCAAGCCGATCACGCTGCAGCCCTTTATCGGGGATGCGGGGGCGCGGCTGGTGGTTGATGGCCGGCTTTACGGCCAGATGTTCGATTATTCGGCTGCCGGGCTGGACGAACAATGGGGCCGGTTCTGGAAATGAGCCTTGCACGGGTGGGGGCAAGTCTGCTGGTCGCCGCCTTGTTGCTGGCGAGCTGCGGCAATGACAAGAAACCCGGCGCCTTGCCCGTCAAGGCAATCCTTCAGGCGCAACTTGACCGGCTAAAGGCGATCGGCGCGCCGCCACCTGCGGCCGCGTCTCCGGCGGCGGCGCCTGATCCGGCACTTCTGGCCGAGGGGCGGCGCGTTTTGGCAGAGGGCGGTCAGCCGGTGATTGCGGTCACCGATCGCGGGCTGGGTCTGGCGACCTTTATGGTGCCCTTGGGCAGCAATTCTGGGGTGGTGACCTGGGCAAACCCCGAATATCAGACGATTGCGCTGCGCGAGGGCGTCATTCTTGCAACGCGGGGGTTCGGCGCGGACCTGATGTCGGTCACCGGCCCGAGCGCGGAGCAGTTGCGTTCGGGTACAGGCAGCTTTCGGCGGCTGCATTATGTGCTTGATGGGGCCGACCAGACTATTGAACAGTCATTTGACTGCAGCTTAAGTATTTCAAAAAAAGAAACAATCGCCGTCCTCGGTCTCAGCTATGCCACGAGCCTTGTCGAAGAAAGCTGTTCGGGTCCGGCGGGCGATCTGACCAATCGCTATTGGTTCGACGCCACTGGCGCTATCCGCCAATCACAACAAGCCCGGGGCCCGGGTGTTGAAAATATGCAGCTACAGGCGATAATTGACTGATCATCAGAAAACCGGCTTTCCCTAGGCTATATGTTATGATAATTATCGTCTTGTATCCGCCATAACTAATGGAGTTCCCCATGAAAAATATCACCGCACTCGTTCTGGCATCTTCGCTCGCAGCAACCGCTGCTTCGGCTGGTGGCCCGGTTGTTGTCGCCGTCGAAGGCGAGCCGATGGCTGTTGTCGCTGGCCCGACCTCCAGCATCAATGCCGGTATCATTGTTCCGCTGCTGCTGCTCATCGTTCTGGGCGTGGCACTGTCGCAGTAATCTTTGGTCCTTCGGGACTGAACTTGCTTGGAAATGGGCGCGCCTTTGGCCGCCCATTTTCTTTTGCGTGGCAACAATACAGCGGAGGCGAATATGACCCGCAGACGTTTTGCCCCGCCCAAGATCATGGCCGCGTTCTGGCGGTTCTATCGGCGCACGGAACAGGCCGAGTTGGATCTGATTTCCGCCGGGGTCGCTTTTTTCTCCTTTCTCGCAATCTTTCCCGCCGCCGCCGCCCTGATCACGATCTGGGGGCTGGCCTTTGACCGCCGCGTGATCCGCGATCAGGTCGGGCTTTTGCGCGATATTCTGCCGCCCGATGCCGCCAATTTGCTGCAAGCTCAGGTCGAGGGGCTGCTTGCCGCGAGTGGTGGGACGCTGGGCTGGGCGACGCTTTTGTCCACTCTCTTCGCGCTTTGGTCGGCGCGGGCTGGTGTCGCGGCGATGATCCGGGGGCTGAACGCCATTCACCAATTGCCAAACCGCGCCGGGCATTTGCATCAGGCCAGCGCGATGCTTTTGACGTTGGTTCTGATGGCGCTCGCCTTGGCGGCGATGTTGATGACCGTCGTGCTGCCGCTTTTGGTGCGCTACTTGCCTGCCCGTGCCGCCGCTGGAATCGACATGCCCTTGGCGAGCGAGTTTGTCGGTCTGGGGTTGGTCATGCTCGCCACCGCGCTCGCCTACCGCTACGGCCCGAATTTCGCCGCTGGCCGCCGCCCGCCGCTGTTTACAATCGGCCTGCTGGTCGCCGCCGTGATCTGGGGCGCCGTGACCTTTGGCTTTACGCTGTATCTCGAACACGTGCCCAGTTTCAATCAGATCTACGGCTCCATCGGTGCCGTGGTCGCGCTGCTGCTTTGGCTTTATCTCAGCGCCTATGCGGTGCTTTTGGGGGCGGCCATCGACGCTGAACGCTCCCGCGCCCGGCCGGCTCAGTAGTTCTTTTCCAGATAGATGCCGACCCCAGAGTCGCCGTCCGAATCCAGATTACTCTTCAGCGTGATATGAGGCCGCACCTCAAAGGTCAGGTCGATCTGGGTCTTGCCGCTTTGCCCGATCGTCACCTCGGTATAGACCTTTTCCGACAGGTATTTCCCCGCCGTCAAAGAGGTCCCATCGGTATCGCTGGTGGTGATGTCCAGATTATCCAGCCCGGTCCTGCGCCGGATCTTGTTAACCAGCCCCTCGCCGCCTCGCCCTGCCAGCGTATTGACCGCCGTGGCAAGCTGCGCTGCTTGGAACGCTGAAAGAGACTCCAACTGCGCGCCGAACAACAGCTGCGCCAGGACCTCTTCATCGGGCAATTCGGGCGAGGATTCAAAGGTCAGAACCGGGTCGGTGGCCGGGCCCGAAATGCGGATCGTGCTGAGGATATCGGTGTCTTCGACCGCGGCGACGATCTCAATCCGCGGGACGAAATCGCCCTGCAGCGCCAATTGCGCCTGTGTCAGCGTCAAACGCCGCCCCACAAGATCAAGCCGCCCCCGGATCAGATCGAACGAGCCTTGGGGGCTGATCTCGGCCGTGGTGCCACTAAGCACGAAGGAGCCGCCAAGTTCGGCATCGATGCCGCGCCCGCGCAGAAAAATCTGATTGGGCGCGGAGAGCGTGATATCCAGCAGATACTTTCCGCTGCCGCCCTTGCCCGCCGCTGCCTCAGCCGTCAGCCCGGCCCGCTCTCTGGTGGCGCGCACCTCGGCGGGTTCGGAAAGGTGGCGGACCACGGGCACCGCCTCGGCGCCGCTGATCCCGCCGGAGGGCACGCGCAGTTCCGTCCGGCCAAGGTTGATCTGCCCCGAAATCACCGCTCCGCCTGCCAGCGGCCCATCGATGCTAAGGCGGCCGTTCAGCAGCGTCTCAAAAAGGCTGGGCTGGCGCAGGGTAACGCTGGACAGGGTCACCGCCAGATTGCCCTGGAAAGGCGCGGTCAGTTGCGCGCCGCCGCTGACCGAAACCGAGCCGCCGGTGGTCACCCGGCTATCCACGTCAATGCGCGCCTGACCGCCGGAAAGGTCTATCCGCGCGTCTATGGCATCGATTCCAAAGCCGAAACTTGGGTCGGCAAGGCGCCCCCCGGACAGCTGGACCCCGCCCGAAACCGAGGTCAGGGCCAGCGGCCCATTCAATTGCAGGTCATAGGAAAGTCGTCCCGACAGAGCGCGGGGTTTGAGGATCGGATTCAGCATTTCAGCAAGGCTTTGGCCGGCAAAGGTCAGCGCGGCGCGGTCATAGCTGGGCGCAATCGTGCCCGTCAGCCGGCCCGTCACCTGCGCCGGACCCTTCAGCGTCAGGTCCAGCGCGGTGCCCTCCTGGCCTTGGCGCACCAGTCCGGCGAGGGTCAGCGCGCCCGGAAAATCGGGCAGGATCAGGCCAAGGTTGGCCAGTTGGGCCTGAATATCAATCTGCCCATCCGCCGCGCCTGTCGCGCTCAGATCCAAAGACTGCCCGTCGAGGATCGCGGATTTCAACTGTGGCGCGCCCCCCGAAACAGCGACCGTTATCGCCAGATCGGCCGGACCGGCCAGCACGCGGTCAATCTCGGCCTGCCCGATGCCCAGACCGTCGCTCTTGCCGGTCAGGGTCAAAACGCCGTCCAGACCCGCGCCGACATAGCTGGCCGCGCCCGAGATGCTGCCGCGATAGGCCGGATCCAGCGCCGACAGATCGGGCAGGGACAGGTCGGCCGAAACCATGACCGCCGCGCTCGTCAGGGTGCCGTCCAGCCGGGCGCGCAGATTGCCCGCCTCGACCGAGATATCGTGCAGCGTCGTGCCCGCCGCGCCCCGGTTGACCTGACCGACCAATCGCGACGTGCCGGTCATCAGGCGGTCAATCTGCGCGATCCCGATCCGCAGATCGCGGCCATCGGCAGCGAAACGCAGATCAAAAGCATCGCCGAGCGCGCTTGCGGTGCCTGACAGTGACAGGCCCGCCTGCCCGGCGAGCGGCATTCCAGTCAGATCCTGCAGCACTGCCAGATCGGCCCAATCGCCCTGAACCCGGCCGCCAAAGGCGAAACCGCTGGCCAGCCCCTGCACCGCGCCGCTGGCCTTCAGCGCATAGACATCGCCGGTCATCGACAGATCCGTCAGCTCAGTCTGCCCGCTGCCCTCTTGCCAATTGGCCCGCATTTTGCCCGAAACCGTCTGCCCCAAAGCCTTGGCGAGCGCGGCATCGGCGGGGGTCAGGCCCAAGCCAATAAAGCTGAGATCCGCCGAGATTTGCCGCCCCGAGGCCGCACGCCCAATATTGCCGCCGCCCGACAGGCTAAGGCTTTGCGCCTTGAAATCCGCGCGGTCGAGCCCGGAAATCAAACCGCCAAGCGTCCAGGCATCGCTTTGCGCCGCGTCAAACCCCAGGTTCAACTGCGCGGCGGTGATGCTGGTTTCCACCTCGGTGGTCAAAGGCAAAAGTAGCGGCGTTACGCCGTCGCCGGTGATGTTCAGGGCCATCAAAAAGCGCTCGGGCAGGCCGTCAGCGGCCAGCGTCAGCTGCCCTTTGGCATTGAGCGCGCCGGCGTTCAGCGCGAACTCAGACAGCTCCAGCCGCCCATCGGTCCCATTGGTTCCGGCGGCTTTCAGCACCAGCGCCTCACCCAGAAAGTCGCGGTATTCGGGCCAGAAAACTGGCGCCAGATCGCCCTTCAGATAAACGGCGAAGTTACGCGCGCCGTCCGCTTGGCCTCTCAGCTCCACTTGGCCCGAGAGGCGCTGTTGCCCCCCGGTTTGCAGCGAGACCTCGGCCAGGA
>CAIYZT010000276.1 GCA_903930735.1 uncultured Paracoccaceae bacterium
AGCCGCAGCCCCGCCCGCCTTTTCTGCCCGCGCGCATCAGCCATGCCGCAGCCTTGGGTTCAAGAGGCCATAAGCCAGATCGACAGCCAGATTGACCCCGGCAAAGATCACCGCAAACAAGATCACGATGCCTTGGATCAGCGGCAAATCCCGGTTGATCACTGCATCAATCGCCATATTCCCCAAACCCTCATAGCTGAAAAGCCGCTCGATGATCACCGTGCCGCCGATCAAAAAGGTGAACTGCACCCCCACCAGCGTCAGCGTCGGCAGCACCGCATTGGGCAGCGCCTCGCGCAGGATCACATGGCCCTCGGAATAACCCTTGGTTCGCGCCAGGGTCACATAATCCAGATGAATCGTCTCCTTCAGGCTCTGCTTGAGCAGCTGTGCGATGATCGCCGCCAACGGGATCGCGAGTGCAAGGCTGGGCAGCAGCATATGGCCGGCAATATCCGCCCAAAGGTCAAATCGCAGCCTCAAAAGGCTCTCGATCAGGTAGAAATTGCTCGAAAACGGCAAATCGAGCGCTGGGGTCACGCGCCCGGAAATCGGCAAGACCGGCCACAGAACCCCAAAAGTCAGGATCAGAAGCAGCCCCCAAAGGAAATCCGGCACCGACAGAGCCATGCCGCTGCCGACATCAATCGCCGCCTCCGCGCGCGTACCGCGCCGCGCCGTGCCCACCAGCGCCGCCGTCCCGCCCACCAGAACCGCAATCACCAGCGCCATCACCGACAGCTCCAACGTCGCCGGCAGCCGCCCCAGCACCAGTTCCAGCACCGGCTGGCGCGTCGAGATCGAGGTGCCAAAGTCCCCCTGCAGCACCCCGCCACCCCAGATCAGAAATTGCTGAAAAATGGACTTGTCGAGCCCGTAAAGCGCGGTCAATTGCGCGATATCCGCCTCGTTGGCTCCTGGCGGCAACATCATCGCAATCGGATTGCCCGGCACCACGCGGATCACCACAAACACAACCACCGCGACGCCAATCAGCGTGATCGCCGCGGTCACGAGCCGCAATGTGAGGATCCGGAAAAGCTGCATAGCCTCCTCAATCTGGCCCAAGGCCGCGCCCCGCGCAACCCACCACAGAGCAGGCCAAGAGCCGCCTTTATCAGTCCATAACTATCCCACGAGGGAAAAAGGCATATTGGCACCCGCCAATATGCCCTTCGGGGGGCGTGAAGCTCCCCTGCTTAGCCGGTTCAGGCCCGCTTCATCAAATGCGGCAACAGCGCGCCCGAGGCATGGGGCGTCACAACCACGCCCGAGGCCGAGAGGATCGGCTGGACGTATTGCAGCAGAGGAATGACCAGGGAATTATCGGCGATATAACGGTCCACCGCCTTCCAGCCCTCGATCCGTTTGGCCTCGTCCGCCTCGCCCCACAAAGGCCCGATCTGCCCGATCAGATCCTCGCCGTCCCAGACCGAATGCGGGCTTGGCCCGAACATCGCGAACCCGGTCGAGGTTGTCGGATCGCCCACCGAGTTGCCCCAGTTGTAGAACGCCGCCGGAGCCAGCGTATCTGCGCCGCGCAGCTCGTAATGCTTTGCGATCTCATACACTTCGATCTCAGCCTCGATCCCCACCTTGCGCCACAGGCCCACGATGGCCTGCACCATCTCGTAGTCCTTGGGCTTGAAACCTTTGGTGGTCTGGATCTTGAACTTCACCGGATTATCCGGGCCAAAGCCCGAGGCTGCCAGCGCCGCCAGCGCACCCGCCTCGTCATAGGGCACAGTGATGCTGGCATCATAGGCGTCATATTCGGGGCATTGCAGCGTGTCGATCTTGACGCCGTAGCCCGACAATAGCCGGTCAATGATCGTCTGCTTGTCAATCGCCAAGGCCGCCGCGCGGCGCACATTGGGGTCAAGCATCACCTCTATATCATTGAGGAAAATCATCCCGATATCCGAGATTGGTGCCGCTACCGCGTTCATGCCACCCTTCAGGCGATCATATTCCTCATAGGGCATTTCCAGCGTGACATGGCTCGCCCCAGACTCGATTTCGGCCACCCGCGCCGCCGCATCGGTGACGAATTTGATCGTCACCGTCTTGAACTCCGGCGCCCCGCCCCAGTAGGCCTCATTCGCTTTCAGCCGCACAAAGGCGTTGCGCTCGAATTTCTCGACCATATAGGGCCCGGTGCCGATCGGCGCGGCCTCAAAGCCTTCGGCGCCAACCATTTCGAAATAGGCCTTGGGCAGCACATAGCCGGTCAGGAAATACATCCATTTAAAGATCGTGGGGTCGAACTGCTTTACATCCGCTGTGACCGTGTTGCCCTCAACCGCGAAATTCGCGAGCGTGCTCCAGACAAAGTTGATCGGATTGCCGGTGGCCGGATCGGCCGCCCGCGCCAGGCTCCAGGCCACGTCCTCGGCGGTAAAGGGCGAGCCGTCGTGCCAGGTGACCCCCTCGCGCACGGTCATCGAGACCTTGGTGCGGTCCTCGTTCCAGCCCCATTCGGTCAAAAGACCCGGCGCAGGTTTCAGGTCCGGCTGCTGCAGGATGAACTGGTCAAAGACCGACTGATACAGGCCTTGAATCGTCGGATTAACCGCCGATGGGCCGGTGGTAGGGTCCCAAGACGGCAGATTCACGTTATAGGCGATCACCAATTCCTCGATCGCCTGCGCCCGCGCGGGCAGGCCGGTCGCTGCAAGTGCGGTGCCCGCAGCGGTCATCTTCATCAAATTGCGACGTGTCAGTTCCATGTCTCTGATCCCTGTTGTTGTTTATTGTCCGACAAGTTTTTTGGCCAAAAGAAAGCCCGATCCCGCCCCGGTCCCTGCCCCGGGCCACACGGCGGCCCCGGTCAGATGCAGGTTCGATATCGGCGTCGACCCGTCCGCATGGCCGCGGGCGGGCCGAAAAAGGAAATTCTGCGGCAGATGATGGCTGCCACAAAGCTGATCACCGCCCACCAGATTGGGGTTCTCGGCCTCCAGATCGGCGGGCGCCACGATGTGACGGCCAAGAATTTTCGCCCGCGTTCCCGGCGCATAGCGCTCCAGGATATCCAGCGCCCGCTCGGCAAAGGGCGCAGCCGCCCCCGCCCAATCGGTTGCCGAAATCTCGGCCTTGGCATCGCCCTTGATCACCCCCGGCGCCATGCGGACCTGCAGCCACAGGACATGCTTGCCCGTCGGCGCACGTGAGGGGTCAAAGACCGTGGGCTGACCCACCACAACCACCGGCTCGTCCGGCAGCATCCCCGCCATCGCCTGCTGATAGGTCCGCGCCATCTGGTCCAGCGAGGGCGCAAGGTGCACATAGGCAAAGCCCTTCAGCGCCTCGCCCGCCGCCCAATCGGGCAGGCTGTCCATGGCAAGATGGATCATCATCGTCCCCGGCGCATGGACGAATTCCATCATCGCCTTGTCAAATTTGGGCGTCATACCCCCGGTCAGATCCACCAACGCGCCCGGAGAAACCCCCGCGATCACCGTCCGCTTGGCCTCGATCCGCCGCCCATCGGCCAGCTCAACCCCGCTCGCCCGCTCGCCAGAATGTACGATGCGCGCCACCCGCGTGCCGGTCCCCACCACTCCGCCTCGCGCGCGGATCGCGGCAACCATGGCGCGGATGATCGTATCCGCCCCGCCCCTGCCCAAAACCATCCCAAAGGCCTGCCCCGCCATCCCCTCCAGATAGGGGAAAATCGCGCCGCCCGCGACATCGGGGGCGAAATCCAGATGCATCCCCCAAGCGCCCAGCATCGCGCGCACTTCCGGGCTTTCAAAGGTCTGGGTTAAAAACTGCCGCGGGCTCTGCGCCAGAAACCGCGCCATGTCCAAGCTGCCGCCCAGACCCTTGCCGCGAAGCGCTTTAAGCACGAAATATGCAAGCGCATTCAATTTCATCTTGGTGCCCAGAAGGCCGAATAGATGCGGCGCCTCGGCCCCAAAGCCCTGCACCATCGCGCACCAGGTCTCGGCGTCCTTGCCCGAAATCTCGGCAATCCGCGCCGTGGTGGCCGCCAGATCGGTCGATACGCCGCACCAGCGCCCATCCGGAAAAGCCGAAGCGAAGGGATTGGAAACAGGCACAAATTCCAGCCCGTGGCGGATCAATTCGGCCCCGTGATCCCTGAAAAACGCGGACCCGGCAAACAATGACAGGTTCATCGCCGCCCAGTCATGACGAAAGCCGGGCTGCGTATACTCCCCGGTTTTCACCGCCCCACCCGCCTGCGCCGCGCCCTCGAACACCCCTACGCGCCAGCCCCTCGCAGCCAGATGCAGCGCGCAGGCCAGGGTGTTATGCCCCGCTCCGATCAGTACTGCGTCAAAGCTGTCGCTCATAAAATCGAACTCCCATCACCAAGGGATATTTGCAAATGCATTTAATTCTGTCTAGTGTGATTCCATAAAATCAATGGCCGGAAATCCTGGCCGGCGCATCAGGGAGATGGCAATGACGTCTGCAAGTGTTCTCATGGACTTGGCCGGAATGCTCGGCTCGGGCGGGATCGAAGTGGTGGATTGCACCGGGGTTCTGGGGCCGGATACACCGCTGCTGAAGCTGCCGCCGGACTTTGCCAAAGACACCCCAGCGATCGAGATTCACCGGATCAGCGAATATGATCAGGACGGCCCGTTCTGGGCGTGGAACTGGCTGAAACTGGGCGAGCATTCGGGCACCCATTTCGACGCCCCGCACCACTGGATCACCGGCAAGGATTACGCCGACGGCTATACCGACACCCTGCCTGTCCAGCGCCTCGTCGCCCCGGTCAATGTGCTGGACTTCGCCAAGGAATGCGGTGCGAACCCGGATTTTCTGTTGACCATCGACCATGTAAAGGCCTGGGAGGCCAAGCATGGCGCGATCAATGCCGGCGAATGGGTCGTGCTGCGCAGCGATTGGGACAAGCGCTCGCATGACGCCAACCTGTTCCTGAACGCCGATGAAACCGGCCCGCATACGCCGGGGCCGACCGCTGAGGTGATCGAATATCTTCTGTCCAAGGGAATTGTGGGCTGGGGCAGCCAGTGCATCGGCACCGATGCGGGCCAAGCGGGCGGCATGAATCCGCCTTTCCCCGCGCACAACCTGTTGCACAAGAACAACTGCTACGGTCTGGCAAGCCTTGCCAATCTGGACCGCTTGCCCGCCAAGGGCGCAATCCTGATTGCGGCGCCGTTGAAGATCAAGAACGGCACCGGCTCGCCAATCCGCGCGCTGGCGCTGGTGCCGCGCGGCTAGGATGGGCACGCCGTCCCAACATGGGCACGTCATCATCGGCTCGGGCATAAACGGCCTTGTCGCGGCGGCCATGCTGTCGCTCAAGGGTCAAAAGGTGCTGGTTTTGGAGCGTGAGGCAACCCTTGGCGGGTGCCTGCGTTCTGAGGCCATCACCCTGCCCGGCTTTACCCATGACGTGATGGCCGCCACCTTTGTTCTGTTCATGACCTCGCCAGCGGGGGCCGCCCTTGGCCCCCATCTGGCGCGGCATGGGTTTGAATATTGCAATTCGCCCCATCCGACCGCCGTGCTGCGGCCCGATGGCTCCTCGCTTGTTCTGACCACGGACCGCGCCGAAAACATCAGCACTTTCAACGCTCTCGCCCCCGGCGACGGCGACCAACACGCGCGCGATGTGGGCGGCATCGAACAAGATGCGCCCTTCCTATTCGCGCTCCTTGGCGGCCCGCTTTGGTCTTGGCCCACCGCCAAACTGCTGTTCGGCCAGATCCGCAAACGCGGGGTACGCGGGCTTGCCGCTTGGATGGGCAGCGCGCTCGCCCCAGCGCGAGGCTGGCTGGAGGCGCATTACCAAAGCCCCCTGACCCAAGCCCTTTGGGCGCCTTGGGTGCTGCATTGCGGGCTGACCCCCGAAAGCACCTATTCCGCCCAGATGGGCAAAGTGATCGCTTTCGCCCTTGAAGCCGCAGGCGCACCGGTCGCCAAGGGCGGCTCGGCGTCCATCGTCCGCGCCTTCAAAGCGCTGATCGAGGAAAACGGCGGCACCCTGCGCACCGGCGCCGATGTGGTCGAGATCACTGCAAAGAACGGTCATGTCATCGGGGTCCGTTTGGCGGATGGCGAGGTGATCCCCACCAAATCTGTCCTCGCCTCGGTCGCCCCCAGACAGCTTTATGGTCGCCTTCTGCCCGCCGTGAACCTGCCCGAAGACCGCGCCGCCACCAAACAATTCCGCCATGGTCGCGGCAATTTCCAACTGCATTACGCGCTGGACCGGCATCCCGAATGGCTGTCCCCCGGCCTTGACGACGTCGCGCTGATCCACCTGACTGACGGCATCGACGGCGTGTCCAAATCCGCCAACGAGGCCGAGCGCGGGCTTTTCCCGGCCGCGCCCACCATCTGCGTCGGTCAGCCTCACCGGCTGGACGCCACGCGCTGCCCCGATGGCAAGGCAATTCTCTGGCTGCAAATCCCCGATGCGCCGACCCGCATCAAAGGCGACGCCGCCGGTCAAATCACCGGCACCACCTGGGATGAACCCACCCGCGAAGCCTTCGCTGACCGCATCGAAACCCTTCTGTCCCGCCATATCAAGGACTTCGCCGCGATCAAACTCGCCCGCCGCGCCTATTCCCCCGCCGATCTGGAGGCGATGAACATCAACCTCGTCGGAGGCGACCCCTACGGCGGGGCCTGCGGGATCGACCAGTTCTTCATCTTCCGCCCCTTCGCGCATTCCACCAATGGTACCAGCCCCTTACGCGGCGTGATCCACATCGGCGCTTCCACCCATCCCGGCCCCGGCCTTGGCGGCGGATCGGGCTTCAACGCGGCGAAAAGGCTGGGGGCATGAACGACGAAAGCCCAAATCTTTCGGTGATGCCTCCTCGTCTGGGGGAAATCGGGCTGACCAATTTCCCGCCTTACCTGATGAACCGCATCATGGGCCGCTACAACGCGTCCCTGCGCGAAGAGATGTCGGGCCTTGGCCTGACCACCCCCAAAATGCGCAGCCTCGCCGTGCTGTCGGTCGTCGATGGCCCGCTGATCCGCGAGCTTTCGGTCTATACCGTGACCGAGCAGTCCACCCTGTCGCGCGCGCTGGACCAGTTGCAGACCGAGGGCCTGATCCGGCGCGAGGCGGATGCAGCAGACAGCCGGGCGGTGCGGGTTTTCATCACCGAGGCCGGACGCGCGATGTTTGACGATCTGTGGCCCCAGATGGTTCAGGCCCAATCCCGGATGTTTCGCGGCATCCCCGAAGAAGAAAGGCGGGCTTTCGTGGCGACCTTGCAGAAGATGCTGGTCAACATCCGAAAGCACGAAATTTGACATGGCAGAACGTAGTTTCAAGGCCGAGATCGAGCATCTGAAGCTTGGGGCGGGTGACACCTTTACCGGCGAGGGAATTCTTGCCATTACCAAGGCGCTGCTTGAATCCGGCGTGGGCTATGTCGGCGGGTATCAAGGCGCGCCGATCAGCCATCTGATGGACGTTTTGGCCGACGCCGAGGAGCTGCTGGCGGGCCTCGGCGTGCGGTTCGAGGCCAATGCGAACGAGGCCGCCGCCGCCGCTATGCTGGCCGCTTCGGTCCACTACCCCATCCGCGGCGCGGTTACGTTCAAGGGCACTGTCGGGGTAAATGTTGCCTCGGATGCCCTGGCTAATCTGTCCTCCTCCGGCGTCACCGGCGGGGCACTGATTATCGTGGGCGAGGATTACGGCGAAGGCTCTTCGATTATGCAAGAGCGCACCCATCCCTTTGCGATGAAATCACAATTCTGGCTTCTGGACCCGCGCCCGAACCTGCCCTCGATCGTCAAGGCGGTCTCGGATGGGTTCGAGTTGTCCGAAGCTTCCAACACCCCCGTCATGTTGATGGTGCGCATCCGGTCCTGCCATGTCACCGGCAGTTTTGAATGCCGCGACAACCAGCGCCCGAAGGAAACCGTGCGCGAGGCGCTGTCCAACCCCCGCTCTGATTTCGCCCGCGTCGTGCTGCCGCCGATGTCCTACGCGCACGAGCAGGACAAGGTGAAAAACCGCTGGCCCGCTGCCGAGAAATTCATCCGCGAGCGCCAGTTGAACGAGGTTTTTGGCCCCAAGGACGCCTCGCTTGGCATCGTGGTGCAGGGCGGCATGTACAACGGTCTGATCCGCGCGCTGCAGCGGCTGGGGCTTGCCGATATCTATGGCGCGACGCAGGTGCCGATCTACGTGCTGAACGTCACCTATCCGCTGATCTCATCCGAGTTCCTTGGCTTCTGCGCGACTAAGGACCATGTCCTGATCGTCGAAGAGGGCCAGCCGGAATTCATCGAAACGCAGCTCGCCTCTTTCCTTTACCGCGCTGAATCCACAGTGAAATTGCACGGTAAGGGCCTGTTCCCGCAATCGGGCGAATATACCGGCGCGGTGATGCTGCAAGGAGTGGAGGGGTTCATCCGCAAGGCGGCGCCCGGCATGCTCGCCGCCACCGTCCGCGCGCCGAATGAGGACAAGCCCCAGATCCCCGACCTGACCAAAACCGTGCCGATCCGCCCACCCGGATTTTGCACCGGCTGCCCGGAACGGCCGATCTTTGCCGCGATGAAATTGGTCGAAAAAGAGCTGGGCAAGCACCAGATCGCCGCTGATATCGGCTGTCACCTTTTCGCGTCGCTGCCCCCGTTCGAGATCGGCGGCGCGACCATGGGCTACGGTCTTGGCCCCGCCGCCAACGGCGCCTTTGATGGCGGGGGAGAGCGCCGCCCGATCTCGATCATTGGCGATGGCGGGTTTTGGCATAGCGGGCTGTCCTCGTCCTTTACCAACATGTCCTTCAACAAATCCGACGGGGTCGCCATCGTCGTCGACAATTTCTATTCGGCGGCGACGGGGGGGCAGGATGTGATGTCCTCGCGCGCCGAAAACGCCACCAAATCCACCCGCAATCCGATTTCCAAGGCGCTGAAAGGCATCGGCATCAATTGGGTGCGCGAGGTGAACCACACCTATGACGTCGGCCATATGCGCGATGTGCTGCGCGAGGCACTGACCACCAAAACGCCGGGGCCCAAGGTCATCGTGGCTTCGTCCGAATGCATGCTGAACAAGCAGCGCCGAGAAAAGCCCTTGGTGCAGAAGGCCATCAAGGAAGGCCGCCGCGTCGATATCCCGCGCTTTGGCGTCGATGAAGACATCTGCACCGGCGATCACGCCTGCATCCGGCTGTCGGGCTGCCCCTCGCTGTCCTTGAAACGCCTCGACGATCCGCTGCGCGATGACCCTGTCGCCGCCATCGACCAGTCCTGCGTCGGCTGCGGCAATTGCGGAGAGGTCGCCGATGCCGCGATCCTGTGCCCCTCGTTTTACCGCGCCGATGTGGTGCACAACCCCGGACCCATTGAGCGGTTTTGGGCCCGCACCCGCGCCCGGATCATCAACTGGCTGATCGCGCGCCGTGCCGCGCGCCAGCTTGATTTTGGATCCGCGCCATGACCCTGCACGAAGCGCTAGAGCCGCGCGCGCAGGATCCCGCGCTGGGCGGAATCATAAAGCTGGCCTGCATGGCCGTGGGTGGTCAGGGCGGCGGGGTCCTGTCGGGATGGATCGAGGATCTGGGCCGCGCGGGCGGTTATGCCGTGCAAGCAACCTCGGTCGCGGGGGTCGCGCAGCGCACCGGGGCCACGGTCTATTACGTGGAAATGGCACCGCCCTCGCCCCAGCGGCCGGTATTCTCGTTGATGCCAGCGGCGGGCGATGTGGATATCATGATCGCGGCCGAGATGATGGAGGCGGGCCGCGCCATCATCCGCGGCTTTGTGACCCCCGACCGCACCACGCTGATCGCCTCGACCCATCGGGCGCTGGCGGTGTCGGAAAAGATGGCGCCCGGAGACGGGATCGCCAATGCGCAGGAGGTGATGGCCGCGGCCGAGATCGCCGCCCGCCGCCTTATCGCCGCCGATTTCGATCAGATCGCGGTGCGGAGTGGCTCTGTGATCTCGGCCTCACTTTTTGGTGCGCTGGCGGCATCGGGCACGCTGCCCTTCGCGCCCGATGCCTTTGAGGCGGCGATCCGCAGCGGCGGCAAGGGCATCGAAGGCTCGTTGCGCGCCTTTCGGGCGGGGTATGAGGCGGCAATGGGCGCGGCGCAGGATCTGCCCGCGCCTTTGAGAACCGCCGCCAAGGAAGTCTCTGGTCCGGCGAAGCTGTTGGCGGGCTGGCGGACGCTGGAGGCGCGGGCGGGCGGTTTGCCCGAGCCAGCGCA
The DNA here is from genome assembly GCA_903930735.1 of uncultured Paracoccaceae bacterium. Lineage (GTDB taxonomy): Bacteria > Pseudomonadota > Alphaproteobacteria > Rhodobacterales > Rhodobacteraceae > CAIYZT01. The sequence goes on from CAIYZT010000276.1 coordinate 10,200, forward strand.
GCAGATGGCGTGCGCCGGGCTGAAGAAAGTGGTTCAGTTTCAGGATATTGCCTATGGCGGGCTTTATCTTGATCGTTTGGACCAGATTGCCGCGATCGACCGCACGCCCTTTACCCTTTCGCTTGAGGCCGCCAAATATGTTGCCAATGCCATGGCCTATGATGACATCATACGCGTGGCAGGCGCAAAAACCAAGGCCGGTCGCCGTGCGCGCATTGCCGCCGAGATGGGGGCCAAGGATGGCCATGTGATGCAGGTCACCGAGTTTCTGCATCCGCGCGCCGAAGAGATTGTCTCGATGCTGCCGGCCCGGATGGGCGCGCGTTGGGCGGTGATGCCAAGACGCATGGCCCTGCTGGACCGGCTGTTCAACAAGGGACGGCGGATGCGCAGCGATGGCTTGATGGCCTTTGCGGCGATGTATCTGCTGGCGGGGCTGAAATTCTGGCGCCCGCGCACCCTGCGCCATGCGCAAGAGGGGGCGCATATGGCGGGTTGGCTGGGTCGCGCGATTGAATTGGCCTTGACCGACTATGATCTGGCGGTCGAGGTCTTGCGCTGCCGAAGGTTGGTGAAGGGCTATTCGGACACCCATGCGCGCGGACTGTCGAAATTTGACAAGGTCATGGCGGGGATTGCGCTGGTGGTGGGCCGGGCGGATGCCGCCGACTGGGCAAGACGGCTGCGCGAGGCGGTGCTGAAGGATGAAGAGGGCAAGGCCCTGGACGGCGCTATGGCCACGATCCGCAGCTTTGTGATCTGACTTGCCAAGGCGGCGCGCCGGCGGCGGTCTGCCCCAATCGTGGGGGCCGCGCCGCAGGGCACCGACGGGTTTGCGGCGGCAAAGAAGGGGGGCCAGCCCCCCTGGGCGGGTCGGGCTGGCCCGACCCACCTTTCCCCCAGGGATATGTGGGGACAGAAAAAAATGGGCGGCTCAGGCGAGCAGTTTGCCGAGGGCCTCCAGCATCCCTTCGGTGCCCTCGGCGCTGGTCATCACGCCGGGCGAAAGGCGGAGAGTTTGCCCACGGGAATCGGTGCCGAAGCCTTGGCGGCGCAGGGCGCTGACGAGAGCGGCGGCGGGCAGGCTTTGAGGCAGTTTGACCATGACGGATCCGCCGCGTCTTGACTCGGGACGGGGGGTAAGGAGGGGCAGACGCAGGGCATCGATGGCTTTGATGATTTGCGCCGTCAGGCTGCGGTTATGCGCCAGAATTGCGGCGTGATCCTGTGCGGCGTGCCACTCCAACGCGGGCAGCGAGGCGATCGAGGCCATGCAGGCGGGCGTGCCGTTGTCGAAACGGCGGATATCGGGGGCGCGGGCGAAGGCCGTGATGTCCCAGTTGAAGGGGTTTTCCTGACTGAACCAGCCCGAAAGTTCAGGCCGGAGGTGCGGAATGAG
>CAIYZT010000277.1 GCA_903930735.1 uncultured Paracoccaceae bacterium
GCGGCATCTGCGGCTTGGGATTTTGCAGCGAAATGGGGCTGCAGGCCACCTTTGATGATCTGGTGCGGCGCTGGCCCAAGGCCGCGTTTGAGCGCGATGACGCCGGCGTCGCGCCCCTTGCCGAGGCGGCCTTTTGCGGCGGTGCGGCGCCCTTGCACCTGATCGGCGCCCCGTTTCAGATCAAGGTCTGGGAGGCATTGCTGTCGGTGCCCACGGGCCATGTCACCACCTATAGTCAGATCGCAGGGGCCATCGGACATGAAAAAGCAGTGCGTGCGGTGGGCACGGCGGTGGGGCGCAATCCGATCTCGTATCTGATCCCCTGCCACCGCGCCCTGCGCAAATCCGGCGCTTTGGGCGGCTATCACTGGGGGTTACCGGTCAAGCGCGCGATGCTCGCCTGGGAGGCGGCGCGGGCCGATTCCGGCGCAAATTCGCCGATGGCAGTGGTGCAAATGGCGGAAAGCCACTGAAAGTCGCTGGGGTCTGTCGCTTGCCCGCTAGGGTTGGTATGATTGGCTTCGAGGGCGATCTTTCCCAAAGTATGAGGCAATTTATGAAACTGAAATCTCCGTTGATTGTGGGCCTGACGGCTGGGCTGCTGCTAACCGGTTGCGTGTCGGGCAATGGCTCCAGCTCTAGCGATCCGGATGCGAATGCCCGTGAAGGGGCTTTGGCGGGCGCTTTGATTGGCGGCATCGCCGGGGCGATTACCGGCGAGGGCAATGGCAAGGACCGTCTGGGCCGCGCGATTGGCGGGGCGGTGATTGGCGCGGTCGTTGGCGGGGTTGGCGGCACACTGATCGACCAACAGGAAGAAGACCTGCGCAGCACGCTCGGCGGTAATGTGACCGTGACCAATATGGGCGACTATCTGGTGGTCAACTTGCCGCAAGATCTGCTGTTCGCGACCGACAGCGCCAGCCTGCGCCCAGATCTCTTGTCTGATCTGAACGCGGTCGCGGCCAGCTTGAACAAGTTCCCCGACAGCACCGTCGAAGTGATCGGCCATACCGATAACGCCGGAACCGCCGCCTATAACCAGGACCTGTCGCAGCGCCGTGCCTCTTCGGTCGCCTCCAGCCTGATCGGTTACGGCGTGCCATCGTCGCGCGTGCGGGCCATGGGCCGCGGCGAGGATCAACCGATTGCCTCAAACCTGTCACCTCAGGGCATGGCACTGAACCGCCGGGTTGAGATTATCATTCGCCCGAACTAGGGCCTGTTGCGCTCAATCGGGTTCACCGGGTTGAGCGCAACCGCAATATTCCTGGCCGGTGCTGGTCCTGGATTGCCTTAAATCTGAATCCGATTGAAGGCCATCCGCTCTAATTGTCAGGGCAGAGTCCTCAGCGATGGAATGCAAAATGCCCGAAGGTTTCCCTTCGGGCATTTTGATTGGGTCGGTTCGGATCAGTGCAGCTTGGCTTCGACCTGAACAATGGCGTCGTCGATCGAGGCGGCAACGCCGGCAGTGGTGGCCTGGCTTGCCAGTACTTCCGTTGCGGCGGCGATCGCGACATTGACGGCCTGTTCGCGGACCTGACGGATCGCGGCAGCTTCGGCGCTGGCAATCTGCTCCTGCGCGGCAACCATGCGGCGGGCGATCGAGGCCTTGATCTCGGCCTTGGCCTGGGTCCCAGCGGCCTGCGCCTCGTTCTTGGCGGCCTCCACGATCCGGGCGGATTGCACCTCGACCTCTTGTTGCTTGGCTTCAAAGGAGACCAAAATCGCACGGGCTTCGTCGCGCAAGGACCGGGCTTCGTCCAGATCGGCTTTGATCTGCGCCGCACGGGCATCGAGCATACCCCCCAGCTTTGCCGGAGCCTTTACCCACAGGATGATGCCGACAAAGACCAAGAAGGCCAGAAGGACGACGAAATTGGTGTTATAGAGCGAGAAGAACGGCCCGCTGGCGGCAAGTGCCGGGCTGGCGACAAGGGCAACCGACGTTCCGGAGAGGATCTTTTTCATCATCTATCCTTTAAGCCGGGCGGTCACCGCCGCCGTGATCGCTGCCGTTTCTGCCTTGCCGCCCAAAGCCGAAACCAGCTCGGCCGCGGTATCCTTGGCAACAATGGCAATCGCATCTGCAGCCCCGGCGCGGATCTCGTCCAGCGCTGTGGCGGCCTGCGCGACCTTTACCGCGATTTCGGCATCGGCCTTGACGGTTTCCGCCGCCAGGTCCTTTTGGATATCGGCCTTGGCTTCGGCTACGATCTTGCCAGCCTCGCTGCGGGCGCGGGCCAGCGCGTCATTATAGGCACGCTCGGCGTCAACGGCCTTTTGCTTGGCCTCATCGGCCGCCCGAAGATCGGCGGTGATCGACCCCTTGCGCTGCGCCAGAACCCCGCCGATGCGCGGCAGGGCGACACGCGACAAGAGCACGTAAAGAATGACCAAAGTAACCAGAAGCCAGAAGATCTGGTTCGGGAAGGTCGAGAAGTCCAACTGCGGCATCATGCCGCCCGAAGCACCCTCGCTTGCCTGCTCTGTGGTGGTGGAAGCCATGTCTGTCCTCGAAAATTCCCCGCGCCATAGGTGGCAGCGGGTTCCTTGGGGTTTTCACAAGGGCGGAATGCGCCGCCCCTGTGGCCGTAAGGAGTTCAAAGGGTCAGATCAGACCGCGAACATCAGCAGCAGTGCGACGAGGAACGCGAAGATCCCTAGAGCTTCTGCAAAGGCCAGACCGATGAACAGGGTCGCGGTCTGCGAGCCAGCTGCCGACGGGTTGCGAAGGGCCCCGGCGAGAAAGTTGCCGGCCACGGCGCCAACGCCGATAGCGGCTGCGCCCGAACCGATGGCGGCCAGACCGGCGCCGATGAATTTGCCCATTGCTGCTGCTGCTGCGAGTTCCATGTGTCGTCTCCTTGAAGTGAAATAGCGTGTTGATCGAAGGGCGTCAGTGGCCCGGATGGAGCGCGTCCTTGAGATAGACGCAGGTCAGGATGGTAAAGACATAGGCCTGAATGCCGGCGACCAGCACCTCAAGCGCGTAGATGGCGGTGATGGCCAGGATCGAGACCGGGGTCACGATGACGCCAATCCATGAGATCAGGATTATCGGCGCGAAGGCCGCGAAGACCTTGATCACCGCATGGCCGGCCATGATGTTGCCCGCCAGACGAATGGAATGCGACACCGGGCGCACGAAGTAAGAGATCAGCTCGATCACCGCGATGATCGGGCGCAAGATCAGCGGCGCGTCCTTCATCCAGAACAGGCCCAGAAAGCCGAGGCCATGTTTGTAAAGGCCCAGAAGCGTGACGAAGATGAACACGCCAAAGCCGAGGACGGCGGTGACGGCGATATGGCTGGTGGGGGTGAAGGATCCGGGCAGCAGGCCCAGGAAGTTCACGAAGAGGATGAACAGGAACAGGGTCATGATCATCGGGAAATATCTGGCGCCGTCGTGGCCGGCGACATCTTCAACCATATTATGGATAAAGCTGTACATAATCTCGCCCACGGATTGCATCCGGGTCGGGATGAGGGCGCGGGCCGAGGAGCCGACGACGAAAACGAGCGTGATGGCGAGCAGGGCAAGCGCCATCCACAACGTCGCATTGGTCGGCGTGTACCAGCTGATCGGGCCGTCGCCGAACAGGGGATGGATCTGGAATTGGTCCAAAGGATGGAAAACCAGACCGCCTTCGCTATGTGCCGTCTCTGCCACTTCCGTCTTCCTCTCGTTTGGCGGCCGCGGCCACCATCTTGTCCTGCACTTCGCTCGCCGAGCGCATCATGGTTTTCACACCCGCTGCCAGCCCCGCGAAGATGAACAGCACCAGAAAGATCGGCAGGGTTCCAAAAAACAGATCCAAGCCGTATCCGATGCCGAAACCGATCCCCAGACCGGCCACAAGTTCGATCACCATCCGCCAGGCAAGATTGGCCTGAGAATAGTCTTTCTTCTGATGGCTTTCCCGCGGCGCATCGGCCGCTTTGGCCAGGGCGATCCGTTTTTCCAGCGCGTCAAGTCGCGCGCGGTCAAGGTCGGAAACCATGGCAAAGCCCCTCGGAAGGATTGGGCGATTGGTACCGGCGCAGGCGTGATGTGTCAAGCCTGATAGGACGCGCCTATCTATCTGAAAGATATATGTTTTTCGTGGTCGCAGCCAAGTAAGGCGCACCCGATCGTCTATTTGGGCGCAGCGCGCATATTCAACCAACTGGTTGACGATGCCATCGGCCCGCCCAATACTGCCCCGATGACCAACCCGCTCGATCCCGTCTTCTCCGCGCTTGCCGACCCGACCCGCCGGGCGATCCTGACCATGCTTCTCGAAGATGACATGGCCGTGACCGACGTGGCCGAGCCTTTCGCGATGTCGCTTGCCGCGATCTCGAAACATCTGGCGGTGCTCGCCGATGCCGGGCTGATCGTGCGGGAAAAACGGGGGCGCGTGATCTGGTGCAAGCTGGAGCCGGACGCGATGCGGGGGCCGAGCGTCTGGATGCAGGGCTTCGGCCAATTCGAGCCGGTCGATCTGGACGCTTTTGAACGTTTTATCGAGGCCGAGGGGATCGGGGCTGATTTTTCGAAGGAAAATCGGGGCCCGGATCTGGACTGACGCACGAATTTCCTTCGAAAATTCTGCTACTTCACGAACCAGCTTGCATAGAGGCGCCGCAGTTCAGCCTTTTGCACCTTGCCCATGGCATTGCGCGGCAATGCAGTCACGACCACGGCCGCCTTGGGCTGTTTGAACCGCGCCAACCGGCCCTGCAAACTTTCCAGAGCCGCCACAGGATCGACATCCTCTCCCTTTCGGCCAACCAGAACCGCAAAAACCGCCTCGCCGAAATCGGGATGCGGCAGGCCGATGACCGCGCTTTCCAAAACGCCCGGCCCCTCGTCCAGCAAAGCTTCGATCTCGACCGGATAGATGTTGAACCCGCCCGAGATCACCATGTCCTTTTGCCGCCCGACGATATGCAGATAGCCCTCTGTGTCGATCCGCCCCAGATCGCCGGTGATGAACCAGCCGTCCGGCCGCAATTCTTCGGCGGTCTTTTCGGGCATGTTCCAATAGCCGGCAAAGACATTGCGGCCGCGCACCTCGATCACGCCGACAGCGCCCGGTGCTGCCGGCCCCTCGTCCGTCATCAACCGCAATTCGGTCCCCGGCAGCGCAAAGCCGACCGCCCCCGCCCGCCGATCGCCATCATAGGGGTTGGAGGTGTTCATGTTGGTTTCAGTCATTCCGTAGCGCTCCAGGATCGCCTGACCGGTGCGCTCGCGAAACTGCTGGTGGGTTTCCGGCAAAAGCGGCGCGGAGCCGGAGATAAAGACGCGGATGCCCGCAGCCCGCTCGGCCGTAAAGCGGGGATCGTCCAGCAGCCGGGTGTAAAAGGTCGGCACGCCCATCATCGCCGTCGCCTCGGGCATCAGGCGCAGCACCGAATCGATGTCGAAACCGGGCAGAAAGATCATCTCACCGCCGGACAGAAGGGCGACATTTGTGGCCACAAAGAGGCCATGGGTATGAAAGATCGGCAGGGCATGCAGCAGAACGTCCTGATCGGTGAACCGCCACAGACCGGCCAACGCCCGGGCATTGGACAATAGATTGTCCTGGGTCAGCATTGCGCCTTTTGAGCGCCCCGTCGTGCCCGAGGTGTAAAGGATCGCCGCCAGATCCTGGCCCGCGCGCGGCACCACCGGCGGCGGCAGGTGGCCCAGCCCCAGTTCGGCAAAACTGCCCTTCCCCGCGGCATCCAAGGTTGCCAGAGCGCCGCCGAAAGCCGCGCATAAAGGCGCAAGGCCAGCGGCACGGGTTGGATCGCAAAGGGTCAGGCGCGGGCGGGCATCATTTAGGAAATAGTGAACCTCTTCAGCGGTATAGGCCGTATTCAGCGGCAAGAACACCGCCCCCATCCCCAAGGTCGCCGCATAAACCGCCAGGGCTGCGGGCGATTTTTCAATCTGTACCGCCACCCGGTCCCCCGGCTTAACGCCCGCTTCGGCAAGCGCTGCCATGGCCCGCTGGATCTGGCCAAAAACCTCGGTCCCGCTTAGCCGCGCGCCATTGGCGAGTCGTAAAAGACCTTTGCTGCGTTGCTCCAGCGGGGCAAAAAGCGAATCGAACAGGGGGTTGGTCATGGGCAGGGCCTTTTTTGGATCGGCCCTGTCTGCGTAGCATTCCTGCTCGGTTCGGCTCAAGCCCGCGCGACGTCGAGTCCTCGCGACAGGGGCACCTTTGCGCAGTCCAATCGACAAGGAAGCACCAATAACCGGCCATTATTCTGCCTCAGCCTAAGGTCAAACTATTGAGGCTGGGGACGAGGAAACGATCATGTCTGTTGCAAAAGCCTTTTTGGAGCGTATCGGTCTGCTGACTGTTGATACCTCGGATGCCTTTGATCTGCGGCTGGCCCGCATTGGCCGCCGCGAACGGCGCCTAAACGACGCACCGGCGCTGTTCAAAAATTGACTGTCACCTTCGGAAGTCTAATTTCCGTTAACAGGTCGCGCAATTCCTGGCGCGCTGCCACGTTGGACAGGTTGAGCTGATCGACGCCCGTATCGCGCAGATCCAGCACGGTCAGCCCACGCGGGAACAACTCGCGGAAAATCACGCGCTCGGCAAAGCCAGGGGCAACGCGAAAGCCGATGCGGTGCGACAGATCTTCAAGCGCCGCGCCTACTTTTTTCTTGTTATGCATCGCCTGCGCGCCAAGACGATTGCGCAAGATTATCCAGTCAATCGGCCGCAGCCCGGCCTGCGCGCGCAATTGCCGGGCGTTCCAGACCATTTCCGCATAGATCGACGGCCCCAGAACCTTGCCAGTCTCCGCATCGACCCGCGCCAGCAGGTCGAAATCGAGGAAGCTGTCGTTCAGCGGCGTGATCAAGGTATCTCCCAGCGAATGCGCCACCTGTGACAGCCGCGTATGGCTGCCGGGGCAATCGATGACGATGAAATCGCTGACAGCCTCCAGCGCGGTGACGGCATCGGACAGACGCCGGTCATAGATATTCTCGCCCGGCTGCAGCTGGTCGGCGGCCACCTCTGGCAGATCGCGGTAATCGGGGCAGGCAAGGTTCAATCCCGTCCGCTCCAGATAGGCAAGGCGGTTTTCGATGTAACGGGCAAAGCTTTTCTGGCGCAGATCCAGGTCCAGCGCGCCCACCCGGTGCCCCATGCGGGCCAGCGCCGTGGCCACATGCATCGACGTGGTGGACTTGCCCGACCCGCCCTTTTCATTGCCCACAACGATGATATGCGCCACGTCTGCTTCCTTTGCCGTCTGGAGCCGCAGGCAGTTCCCTGACCCGAGTATAGGCGGAAGGGGCTACTCAAGGAAAGCGATCAGAGCAAGGGGGCGCGGCGCGATTTGGGCAGGGGTGTGGTCTGATCAGAGCGGATTGCCTTCACTCTGATTCAGAGCGAAGGCAATCCAAGACCAGCACAAGCCGGGAATACTGCGGTTGCGCTCAATCGGGTGAACCCGATTGAGCGCAACACCTAGGACCCCAGAGGAACCGCCGGGCAACGGATCTGCGGCGACTCGCAGCGCGCATCGGGCCAATCCATCCGGCCCCAGCAATAGCCGTCAAAGCCAATTACCGTGCGCATGACCCAAGTGACGGGCTTGCCCTCGGCCGTCAGCCGGCTTTCCCCGTCGAGATTCAGGATAATGCCCAGATCATTGAGTCCGACCACGTCATAACCGCCAATAACGCGGGATTTTTCTTCGTAGTCGATGATCGGGCCGGCCCATTCAAAAAGGGCCCGGCTATTGCCATCCGTAAAAGTGACGCGGTGGGGATTGGTCCGGCAATCCCCCTCCACCACGTAAAGCTGCCCAAAGTTGCCGCTAAGGACCCCAAAGAAATCCGTCTCTGCCAGCGCAGGCAAGGCAAAAAAAGCGGCAAGGCAGGCGAGGAGGACGAGGCGCATGGGTTACCTTTGGCGGGCTTGCGAAAAAGGGCGCATCCCAAAAGATGCGCCCCCAATTTCCGAACGATTGTTTGGACCTGATTTCCTTAGAAACCCAGACCCGCATATTTGTTCTTGAACTTGGACACGCGGCCACCGGTATCCATCAGACGGGCCGATTGGCCGGTCCAGGCGGGGTGCGCCAAAGGATCGATGTCGAGGGACAGCGTGTCGCCCTCTTTGCCCCAGGTGGAGCGGGTCTGGTAGATGCTGCCATCGGTCATCTTGACGTTGATGCCGTGGTATTCGGGGTGAATTCCGCTTTTCATGGTCCCGCTCCTTACTCAGATTTTTCTTTGTAGTTGGTAACTTCGGCGATACGGGCAGATTTGCCGCGACGATCGCGCAGATAGTACAGCTTGGCGCGGCGAACCTTGCCGCGGCGCACAACTTCGATCATGTCGATGTTGGTCGAATAGAGCGGGAATACGCGCTCGACGCCTTCGCCGAAGGAAATCTTGCGGACCGTGAACGAGGCGGCGATGGTCGAGCCGCCTTTGCGGGCGATGCAGACGCCTTCGTAGTTCTGCACGCGCGAGCGGGTGCCTTCGGTCACTTTGTAGCCGACACGAACCGTGTCACCGGCCTTGAAGTCCGGGATGGTCTTTCCGAGGGCGGCAATCTGCTCAGCCTCGATCTGTGCGATCAGGTTCATCGCTGTCTCCATGTGAACGCGGGTTAACCCCACGAAGTGATGCCGCGCCAGAGCTCTTGGTCTTCTATCGGGTCCCTCGGCGTTGCCGCCAAAGCCCGCCAGAGATGGGGCCTGCTTTTCCTTGAACCGAACTTTTGGGCCACCCATGACGAAGAAGGCAGGGGCAAGGGTCCAAAAGGAATCGGGTCCGATTGGGCAATAGACCCCGGACAGGGGGTGTATATGGGCTGGGGGCTGGGGGGTCAAGGGACCAGAGCCACGCTTTGTAGCCGATCTGCTGCTTCGGCCCGATCTGAAAACGGATCGTGTCCCTGGGCGTGGTGTAGGTTGTGGCTGAGGTGGTCACCGGCGTTTTCCGGCTAGGGTCTGGTTGCTAACGCCACCCTTGACCGGAGATTGCACCAATGACCGACGAGATGATGAACCTGCGGGCGCTTGTTGAGAAGACGCCCGATGCCGATCTGTTGCGCGAGA
>CAIYZT010000278.1 GCA_903930735.1 uncultured Paracoccaceae bacterium
AGCGTCAACTTCGTTGGTGAAGATGCCATAGTTCACGCCCGGGATGGCTGCTTGCCATGCCGAGAAGTCTGCCCAGACAGCCTGGCCGCCGAAGTAGTCGTCGGATGCCGAATAGGCTTCGCCTTCACGTGCCGGAAGATAAGCCCCGAAAGCGCCCTGACCGACCAGAATCTTCTGATAGAAGTCAGCATCGCCGCCCCAGACCGTCTTCAGGAAGTCGATAGCTGTGTCTTTGGCCGGACCCGAGGACAGAACATACCAGGACGACCCACCAAGGTTCGAAGAATGGCCAGCCCCCTCGATGTTCGACAGTTTCGGCAGCGGAGCGACGCCCCATTTGCCGGACATGTTGTTGCCCTTGATGCCGCCGGTCATCCAGACGCCGGTGTAAACGCCGGCCACGTCGCCGTTGTTGAACGCGCCGGTATAGTCACCCCAGCCCGACACGGCCTTATAAAGGTCGGCGGTTTGCAGCATCTTCACCCAGGTCTCGAGCGACGCCTTGAACACCGGGTTGCCCACGATATTCAGCGTGCCGTCGTCGTTGAAGTACCACGAGCCTGCCGACTGCAGCATCATGCGCATCGTGCCGGCATCGGCCTGGTCCATCGAGAACATCGGCTTGCCGGTCTTTGCCTTAACGGCCAGACCGATTTCTACCATTTGCTCCCAGGTGATGTCCGCCAGAGACGCGGCATCGTAGCCCGCTTCAGCCAGAAGGTCGGTGCGGTAGAACATGCCGGTCACGCCCGAATCGAAGGGCATCGAGTAGGTCTGGCCATCAACGGTCGCAAGCGAGACCTTGTAGTCAGCGAACTGGCTGTAGTCGATCTTGTCGGTCAAAGGCTCGAACGCGCCGGGGAAGGACAAGAGGTATTTTTGTGCGCCATAATCTTCGATCAGAACGATGTCTGGCAGGCCTTCCGTGGTGCCGGAAGCCAGTTGGGTCTGCAGTTTGGTTTCAAGGTCGCCCTTGGCGAAATCGACGACGGTGATGGTGTCGCCGGGGTTCGCAGCGGTGTAGCGCGCGATGGCTTCGTTCATCGCGGCGCCGTTGAATTCAGGTGCCCAGCACCAGACGGTCACGTCGGCGGCCCAGGCCGACGACATAGCCAGAAGGCTGACACCAGTGGCCATACCTGCCACGTTCCGCATACGCGGAGTAATGAATCGCATGATTTTCTCCCCTGTCGAAGGCTCGGCCTCTGCCGTCCCTCCGCAAAGGTTAGCGAAACGGATGCTTTCCGGCAAGATATTTAGTAAAAAAATGAAAATGATCTGGATATCTTTTTAGATCAGCCTGTTAACCAGAATGCGCCTGCGTGCTGCCGCGCCAGACAACCTTGCTTTGCAGCACGACCCGCTTGGACAGGCTGCGGCCGCGCAGCCGCTCGAGCATCAGATCCACCGCCGTCTCGCCAATCTCCTCGGCGGGCAGGCGCACGGTGGTCAAGGGCGGATTCATGAACCGGGCCACCGAGATATCATTATAGCTGGCGACCGAGATATCGGCCGGGATGCGCAGCCCCAGCTTGTGGATCGCTCGATAGGCGCCGACCGCCATATTGTCGTTGGCGGTCACCAGCACCTCGGGGTGCGGCCCGTTTTCCAGCATCTGCAGCGCCAGCTCATAGCCGCTTTGCGCCGTATTATACCCCAAAAGGCTCAGCTCTGGCGCGAGGGCGCCCTGCGCGCGCATCCAGTTTTCATAGGCGACAAATCGTTTTTCGGGGCGCTCGATCCCACCGCGCTCCAGCCGGTCTTGCCAGCCGATAAAGCCGATGCGCCGATAACCGAGGCCCCAAAGCCCGTCCAAAAGCGCATTGGTGGCGGTCTCGAAATCATTGACGACGCAGTCCATCCCGCCAATAGCCGGCATGTAGTCGGCATAAACGATGTTGCGGGCATGGGCGGCCATCCAAGCCTCTTCCTCGTCCGAATGCCAGCCGATCACAATCACCCCCGCCGCACCGCGCAGCACCTTGGCATCGGGGAAACCTTCGGTGTGATAGGTCTTGGTATATTCGATCTTCAACTCGGCGCAGCGCCGTTCGATTCCCAGCCGCAAGGAGACGTAATAGGGATCGCTCAGCTCTTGCTCGGGGCGCAGGAAATGCACGAGGGCAATCTTTGTCACCGCCGATTGTTCGGTCTGATTGCGCTGGCGGGGCGTGGCATAGCGCATGGCTTCTGCGGTTTCGATGATCGCCTGACGGGTCAGTTCGCTGACGGCAAGGGTCCAATCAAAGTTGAGCACCCGCGAAACGGTCGCCGACGACACTCCGACGGAAGCGGCAATGTCTTTCAACCTGACCGCGCTGGGGGCCTTTTTCAGAGGGGGGACCATTTTTTGCATGGTTGTCTGGATTGCATAACGTCTGTCCAAACGCAACAGGCGCGGCTTTGGGGGCGACAGGGCCTTTTTTTTGGGGGGGGCTTTCGGGACGCATTCTTGGCAGGTGTCCATGGTCATGCTAGCGCTGGCACGATCAAAAGGGGAATCGGGACATGTTCATCGGATTGGATCTGGGCACTTCGGGGCTGAAGGGCGTCTTGATCAATGACGCGCAAGAGGTCCTCGCCGAGGCGAGCGCCCCCTTGACCGTTTCGCGCCCCGCGCCGGGCTGGAGCGAGCAAAGCCCCGCCGATTGGATCGCCGCTGCCGGGGCGGTGATGGCGCAGCTTGCTGGACATGGTCTGGGCCGCGTGACGGGCATCGGCTTGTCCGGCCATATGCACGGCGCGACCCTGCTGGACAGCGCGGACCGGGTCTTGAGGCCTTGCATCCTGTGGAACGATACCCGCGCCCATGCCGAGGCGGCGGCGATGGACGCGGATCCAAAGTTCCGCGCGCAAAGCGGCAATATCGTCTTTCCCGGCTTTACCGCGCCCAAGCTGGCTTGGGTGCGCCGCCACGAGCCGCTGGTCTGGGATAGAATTTCCAAGATATTGCTGCCAAAGGATTATCTTCGCCTTTGGCTCACGGGTGATCATGTGGCCGAGATGTCGGATGCGGCGGGCACGAGTTGGCTGGACACCGGCAAAAGGGAATGGTCGGACGATCTGCTTGCCGCTACCGGCCTCAGCCGTGCGCAGATGCCGAGCCTCGTCGAAGGCTCGCAGATCTCGGGCTGCGTGCGGGGTGATCTGAGCGCGCTTTGGGGCCTGACGGGCCGCGTCGTTGTGGCGGGCGGCGGCGGGGATAATGCCGCCTCGGGTGTTGGCGTGGGCGTGGTCAAGGCCGGGGACGCCTTTGTCAGTCTTGGCACCTCGGGCGTGCTATTTGCCGCCAATGACGGCTATCGACCCGATCCCGCCACCGCCGTTCACACCTTTTGCCACGCGCTGCCCGGCACCTGGCACCAGATGGGTGTGATCCTGGCCGCCAGCGATGCGCTGAATTGGTATGGCAAGTTCGTGGGCCAAGCTGCGGCCAGCCTGACCGCCAATTTGGGCCCCCTGCAAGCCCCCGGCCAGACCCTTTTCCTGCCCTATCTGGGCGGTGAGCGCACGCCCCTGAACTCCGCCTCGGTACGCGGCGCCTTTCTGGGGCTGGAGCATGTGACGGACCAGGGTGCGGGGACGCGGGCGGTGCTGGAGGGCGTGGCCTTTGCGATCCGCGACAGCCGCGATGCGCTGGCCGCGACCGGCACCAGGATCAACCGTCTGCTCGCGGTCGGCGGCGGCGCGCGGTCGGACTATTGGCTGCAAGTCATTGCCACCGCGTTGAATGTGCCGATAGATCTGCCCGTTGCGGGCGATTTCGGCGCCGCCTTGGGCGCGGCGCGGCTGGCGATCATGGCGGCCACCGGGGCCGGGGCTGAGGTGGCCAGCCGGCCAAAGATTGACCGGGTAATTGCTCCGGTCGGCGCTTTGACCGATGCCTTTGACGCCGCGCATCAGCGCTTTGCGGCGGGGCGCGGGGCGGTGATGGCCAAGGGCCTGCAGGTTTAGGGGGGGGCTTAGAGGTTTAAACGCCGGTGCTGGGTCATCACCAGATCGGCAAGGGTCTGGGCGGCGGGCGTCAGGGTAAAGCCCCGGCGCTGGATCAACCCAAAAGGCGCCACCTCGATGCCTAAAGGGCAGTTCAGCACCCGGTAGGGCGCATCATCGCCGACTGCAAATTGATTGGCCACGGCGCGGGCAACGGGCGCAATGGCATCTGATTGCTGGATTAGCGCGAGGGTCAGCAAAAAGGACGAGGTCGCGAGTTGCTGGCGCGGCGGAGCCATGTTCAACTCGGCCAGCCGCATCCGCACCGCATCGGTCAAGGGCGAGCCTTCGGCGGGCATGACCCAGTCATGTTCCAACAGATCGGCCGGCGAGACCTCCGCGCGCGCCGCCAATCGGTGCCCGCGCCGCACCACCAGCGCAATCGGCTCGATCGCGAGATAGGTAATCGTCAGACCCGAGGTAGCGGCAGATTTGGGGATCCGCCCCAGGACAAAATCCAACTGCCCAGCCAGCAAGAGCGTGCAAAGCGGGTCTGAGGCGGCGACCGTCACCTCGGCGCGCACCTTGGGTTGCAACAGGCGCGCGGTGCGCAGGGCGGGCAGCACCAGATCCAGCGCCGGGGCGGTCACCGCACCGATCCGCACCTCGCCCGCCGTGCCCCCGACCAGTTCGGCCATCTCGCGTTCGGCGTCGCGCATCTCCATCATCACCCGCTGCGCACGGCGCGCGAGGACCTGCCCCAGATCGCTGAGCGCAATCCCGCGACCGGTGCGCGCATGCATCGGCGCTTGGGTGATCTGTTCTACCTCGGCCAAAAGGCGCGAGGCGGCAGGCTGGGTTATGCCAAGCCGATGCGCCGCCAGCCCCAACTGTCCCACCTCGCCCAGCGCGGCCATCAATCGCAAATGGCTCAGCTTTAGCCCGCGCTGCAATAATACTTCGGGTTTCGCGGGCTCTGACATGGCTTTTCCGATATAATTTCATAATATAATATGATTTGACGGAAATGCCCCGGTAAAGCAATCTGCCCTTCGCGTTCCCCTGCAATTTTGCGGTTGGGCCGCTCACTTTGCTGCCCAAGGCGGCCTTTCCGGGAGCAATAAATGCGCATTTTCAGAAGGGCGCTTTTGGCGATTACAGCGTCTGTGTCGCTTGCAAGCTTCACCCCTGCTTTTGCCCAGGACAAGAGCCTTGTCGGCATCTCGATGCCCACGAAATCTTCGGCGCGCTGGATCGGCGATGGCAATTCGATGGTCGAGCAGTGCACCGCAGCAGGCTATGAGACCGACCGGCAGTATGCCGAAGACGATATTCCGAACCAACTGGCCCAGATCGAAAGCATGATCACCAAGGGGGCCAAGGTTCTGGTCATCGCGGCGATCGACGGCACCACCTTGTCGAACGTGCTGGATAACGCGGCCGCTGCCGGCATCAAGGTGATTGCCCATGACCGCCTGATCCGCGATTCCGGCTCGGTCGACTATTATGCCATCTTCGACAACTTCAAAGTCGGCGTGCAGCAGGCGGAATCGCTGGTTGCTGGTCTGAACGAGCGTTTCCCCGGCGTGAATCATTGGAACATCGAACTGTTCGGCGGCTCGCCGGACGATAACAACGCCTTCTTCTTATACAATGGCGCCATGTCGGTTCTGGACCCGATGATTGCTTTGGGCGATATCGTGGTCGGCTCGGGCCAGGTGGGCATGGATGATGTAGGCACCCTGCGTTGGGACGGCGCGGTTGTGCAGTCGCGGATGGACACCCTTTTGTCCGCCAACTACGGCGACACGCCGCTGCACGGCGCGCTGTCGCCCTATGACGGTCTGTCGATCGGCATTCTGTCGTCGGTCAAGGGCGTGGGCTACGGCTCGGGCGATCTGATTATGCCCATCGTGACCGGTCAGGACGCCGAAGTGCCTTCGGTCAAGTCGATGATCGCGGGCGAGCCCTATTCGACCGTGTTCAAGGACGCCCGCACGCTCGCCGCTGTTATCTTCGACGTTTATAACAAGAATAAGTGAGGCCAGGATGTTCCTTTCCCAAATCCTCGACGGCAGCGGCAAGCAGGCCGTCGCCCTGCGCGAAGGCTCCGAAGCGGCGGTGATCCGCGGCGTGGCATCGAGCTATGATCTGGCCATGGAGGCCATCCGCACGGGGCGCAATATCGGCGCGGTGATCGCCGAGCATGGGCTGGGCGAGACGGTGGATCTGCCCGCGCTGCTGGCTGCGGGCCGGGTGGGCCTGCCGATCATGCATCCCGATCCCGCGCATCTGCATATGACGGGCACCGGGCTGACCCATCTGGGATCGGCCGCCGCGCGCGATGCGATGCATAGCAAGCTGGCGGATAACGCGGCCCTGTCGGATTCGATGCGCATGTTCAAAATGGGCCTCGAAGGCGGACGCCCGGCCAAAGGCGCCATCGGCGTGCAGCCCGAATGGTTTTACAAAGGCAACGGCCACTGTGCCATTGCCCCCGGAATGCCCCTGACCGCGCCCGGTTTTGCCGAAGACGGCGGCGAAGAGCCCGAAGTTGCCGGCATCTACCTGATCGGCCCCGGCGGGCAACCGTTTCGGCTGGGCTGGGCGCTAGCCAATGAGTTTTCCGATCATGTGACCGAGCGGGTGAACTATCTGTTCCTGGCCCATTCCAAACTGCGTGAGGCCTCATTCGGTCCTGAAATTCTTGTGGGCGATCTGCCCACCGATCTGCGCGGCACCTCTAAAATCTGGCGGGACGGGGCGGTTTTGTGGGAAAAGCCCTTCTTGTCGGGCGAGGCGAACATGACGCATAGTTACGCCAATCTTGAACATCACCATTTCAAATACGATCTCTTCCGCCATCCCGGCGATATACATGTCCATATGTTCGGGACCGCTACCCTGTCCTTTGCCGACGGTATCGTGCCGCAGGCCGGGGATCTCTTTGAAATCGCGGCCCCCGCCTTGGGCCTGCCGCTGACCAACCTGCTCGCCTTTGCCCCGCGCCAAACGGGCGCTCAATCCGTCCTTTCATTGTGAGACGCAAATGCCCTTCAAACCCGCCGCCTGGCCCCGCAAACTGCGCTCTCAAACCTGGTTTGGCGGCACCTCCAAAGACAATATCTATCACCGGGGCTGGATGAAAAATCAGGGCTTTCCGCCCGATCTTTTCGATGGCCGCCCGGTGATCGGCATCCTGAACACCTGGTCCGAGCTTACGCCCTGCAACGCGCATCTGAATGATCTGGCGCAGCGGGTAAAGAACGGCATCTACGAGGCGGGCGGTTTTCCGGTCGAGGTTCCGGTGTTTTCCGCCTCTGAATCCGCCTTTCGCCCGACAGCAATGATGTTCCGCAATCTGGCCGCCATGGCTGTCGAAGAGCAGATGCGCGGCCAGCCGATGGACGGCTGCGTTCTGCTCGTGGGTTGCGACAAGACCACGCCCTCGCTGCTGATGGCCGCCGCCTCGACCGATCTGCCCTCGATCATCGTCACCGGCGGGCCGATGTTGAACGGCTATTACAAGAACGAAAGGGTCGGCTCGGGCACCCATCTTTGGAAATTCTCTGAAGCGGTCAAGGCCGGCACGATGTCGAAAGAGGAATTCGTCGAAGCCGAAGCCTCGATGTCGCGCTCGCCGGGTTCGTGCAACACGATGGGCACGGCATCGACCATGGCGTCGATGGCCGAGGCTTTGGGCATGGCTTTGTCGGGCAATGCGGCGATTCCGGCGGTGGATTCTCGGCGCCGCGTTATGGCGCAGCTGACCGGGCGGCGCATCGTGCAGATGGTCAAGGACGATCTGAAGCCCTCCGATATCCTGAAAAAAGAAGCCTTCGAGAACGCGATCCGCACCAATGCCGCGATTGGCGGATCGACCAATGCCGTGATCCACCTTCTGGCCATCGCGGGCAGGGTCGGCATCGATCTGACCCTCGACGATTGGGACCGCTGCGGGCGCGATGTGCCGACGATCGTCAACCTGATGCCCTCGGGCAAATACCTGATGGAAGAGTTTTTCTATGCGGGCGGTCTGCCCGTGGTGATCAAGCGTCTTGGCGAGGCGGGCCTCTTGCACAAGGACGCGCTGACCGTGTCGGGCGACTCCATGTGGGAGCAGGTCAAGGATGTCATCAACCACAATCCGGACGTGATCTTGCCCACCGATAAGGCCCTGACTCAGTCGGGCGGCGTCGTGGTGCTAAAGGGCAATCTGGTGCCTAAGGGCGCGGTGTTGAAACCCTCCGCCGCCACCCCTGCGCTGATGCAGCACCGGGGCCGGGCGGTCGTCTTTGAAGACATCGACGACTACAAGGCCAAGATCAACGACGAGGATCTGGACATCGACGAGACCTGCGTCATGGTGCTGAAAAACTGCGGTCCCAAAGGCTATCCCGGCATGGCCGAGGTTGGCAATATGG
>CAIYZT010000279.1 GCA_903930735.1 uncultured Paracoccaceae bacterium
CTTCAGATCATCGGGATTGTTGAATTGCATCGGATTGACGAAGATTGTGGTCACGACCCTTTGGCAGTCTTTCTTGGCCGCGCGGGCCAGCGACAAATGCCCTTCATGCAGCGCGCCCATAGTCGGCACGACGCCGATTTGTTCGCCCGCCGCGCGCCAGCCGCGCACGAGGGGGCGAAGCTCGGCCAGAGTCCGGATGATTTGGGTCAAGGCTTGGCATCCTTGGGCGGCAGGACATCGGCAAAGGCATTTTCCGGCGCGGGAAAGCTGCGGGCACGGACTTCGGCGGCGTATTCCGCGATGGCGCGGTTGGCATCTTGGCCCAAATTGGCATAGCGTTTCACGAACTTGGGGCGGAACTCGGTGAACAGCCCCAGCATGTCATCGACCACCAAAACCTGCCCGTCGCAGGCCGCCCCCGCGCCGATGCCGATGGTCGGGATCGTCAGATTTTGCGTGATGCGCGCCGCCAGCCCCATCGGCACCTTTTCCAGCACCACGGCAAAGGCTCCCGCCTCCTCGACGGCACGGGCATCAGCCATCACGCCTTCGGCCTCACCCTCGCGGCCCACGACCTTGTATCCGCCAAGGGTGTTCACCGATTGTGGGGTCAGCCCGATATGGGCCATGACCGGCACGCCGCGCTTGGTCAGAAAGGCAATGGTTTCCGCCATATGCGCCCCGCCTTCCAGCTTGACCGCCGGCGCGCCGGTTTCGGCCATCAGGCGGGCGGCGTTGCGATAGGCTTGCTCGGGGCTTTCCTCATAACTGCCGAACGGCATGTCGATGACCACCATCGCCCGCGTGCAGCCGCGCACCACGGCTTTTCCGTGCAGCATCATCATCTCCATCGTCACGCCAAGGGTGCTGGTCATGCCGTGCAGCACCATCCCCACCGAATCGCCCACCAACGCGATATCGCAATGCGCATCGACCAGCCGCGCGACAGGCGTTGTATAGGCCGTCAGCACCACCAGCGGTGCAGTGCCTTTGCGGGCGCGAATATCGGGCGGCAGCACGGAACGAAGGGAGGAGGTCGCGCTCATGTCATCATCTCCGGGCCTCGGGAGTGTCGGTTCGCTGAAATATAGGACACATAACCGCAGCAGGCGCAAGAATCTTGCGCTGCATCGCGGCAAAATCCGGGCCTTGACCCCGGCCCGCGCTGTGCCAAATCTAAGGAAATCATTGGAGACCGCCATGTCCTTGCTAGCCCGCGTCGAAGAAGGCGATATCACGCCCGAGATCACCCGCCCGGACCCGTCCAAGCTGATTTCGGGGGACCCCGAGCATACCACCTGGAATGTCGAAGAGCGCGGCGCGCATTATTGCGGGGTCTGGCAATCGACGCCGGGCAAATGGCGGGTCAGTTTCGGCGAATGGGAATATGTCTATATCCATGTCGGCCATTCGATTCTGACCGATGCTGCCGGCCATGAGACGCATCTGATGGCAACGGACAGCTTTATCATCCGCCCCGGCTTTGAGGGCACATGGGAAGTGGTTGAAACCACGATCAAGGATTACGTTATCGTCGGTTAGGGTCCTTCGCGGCCCCTTGGGGGCCACGCCCGGCGCCGGATTGGAGCGTGTTGCGTTCAATCGGGTTCACAGGGTTGAACGCAACCGCAATATACCCGGCCTGTGCTGGTCTTGGATTGCCCTAAATCGGAATCAGATTGAAGGCCATCCGCACTAGTTCACGGCTTCCATTTCGGGCAAAGGCTCACCCGGGGCCGGGCAATCTTCTGGCGTGATGCCCAGCTTTTCACATTCGGCAAGCCGTTTTGTCAGCGCCTTTGCTTCTTCCTTGGCGAGTTTAGCCGCCTCAGCTTCGGCCTTTTTCGCAGCCTTTTCGGCCTCTTTTTCAGCCTCAGCAGCCAGCTTTGCTTCCGCTTTGGCGGCCTTTTCGGCCTCTTTAGCGGCCTTCTTGGCGGCAGCTTCGGGGTTTGCTTCGGCCTCAGCCTTGGCCTTCATCACTGCTTCCCGTTCCAGCCGGTCGCGCTCGGCCTTGGCGATCGTATCGGCCTCCAGCTTGGCACGGTTTTCTTCGGTATCGGGAACAACCCGCCCGTTGATATCGTCCATAAAGGCGCCCTCGGCCTCAAGGCTTTCCGCCGCGCTCCGCACCTTGACCTTGGCCCCCATTTCGACCCGCTCAAACAGATCGATGGCGTCCTGATTGAACAGCCGGATACAGCCCGCTGACGTGGCGTGACCGATCGACTCATCGTCGATGGTGCCGTGAATACGGAACATGGAATCGCGCCCGCCGCGATAGAGATACATCGCCCGCGCGCCGAGCGGATTATCAAGGCCGCCATCCAGCCCCGCCGCATATTCGGCATAAAGATCGGGCCGGGTGCGGATCATATTGGCGGTCGGTTGCCAGGAGGGCCATTTTTCCTTGCGCCCGATCACGCCTGAACCGGTAAACCGGATGCCCTCGCGGCCGACGGCGATGGCGTAGCGCATGGCGCGTCCACCCTCGAGCACGAAGTACAGCTTGCGCGCGAAGGTATCGACCACGATCGAACCGGGCTCTTCCTCGCCCGCAAAATCAATTTCCTGCTTGGCCTGATCGCCCCAGAAATGACTTCGATCGACTTGCGGGATCAGGAAATCGCCATCCTGCACCGCCTCATAACCGGGCAAGGTGCCGGTCTGTTCGGGAGCAACGCTCTCGGTCGGAGCGCCGCAAGCCGAAAGGGTTGCGAGGCCAATAAGCATCATGAGGCGCGAAAGAAATGTGGGCACGGGAATTGTCCAGATCAACAGGGATTCCACCGAACCTAATTCGCAGACGGCCGCAAAGGTCAAGCCCCCCAGCGCGCATGTTAACGTGAAAACCCCCGGCAGGGCTGCCGAGGGTATTGTTTCAGCAAGGGAAACGATCAGCCGACCAGATTGAAAGCCGGGCCATAGGGATATTTTGTGATATCCTCGTTGCCGCCTTCGGTGATGAACAGGATGTCATGCTCGCGGTAACCGCCCGCGCCCGGCTGGCCATCGGGGATCGTCAGCATCGGCTCCATCGAGATCACCATGCCGGGTTCCAGCACCGTGTCGATATCCTCGCGCAGCTCCAGCCCGGCCTCGCGGCCGTAGTAATGTGACAGAACGCCAAAGGAATGACCGTAGCCAAAGGTGCGGTACTGCAACACCTGATGCTCCTCAAAGAAGGTGTTCAGCTTGGCCGTCACCTCGGCGCAAGAGGCGCCGGGCACCAGCAGGCTCATGCCATATTCATGGGCGGCAACGTTGATCTCCCAAATCCGGCGGCTGGCGGCATCCACCTCGCCGACGAAAAGGGTGCGCTCCAGCGCGGTGTAATAGCCCGAGATCATCGGAAAAGTGTTCAGGGACAGGATATCGCCGCGCTGCAATTTGCGGGAAGTCACCGGGTTATGCGCGCCGTCGGTGTTGATGCCCGATTGGAACCAGACCCAGGTGTCGCGGTATTCGGCATCGGGAAAGCGCTTGGCGATCTCCAGTTCCATAGCATCGCGGCCCGCCATGGCCACGTCAATCTCGCGGACGCCCTCGCGGATGGCCTCGCGGATGGCATAGCCGCCGACATCGGCCACGCCCGCACCGTGGCGGATGATGTCGAGTTCAGCCTGCGATTTGGTCATGCGCTGGCGCATCGTGCCGGCCGAGATATCGACGCCCTTTTTCGGCTTGAGGAAAGCGTTCAGCTTTTCAGACTGCACCAGCGTCAGGTGATCCGCCTCACAGCCGATGACCCGGCCCTCGCCGGTGACGGACAGGATCGCGCGCCAGTAATTGTCACGCTGCCAGTCGGTATAGGTGATGTTGTCGCCATGGCAGCGGCGCCAGGGCTGGCCCGCGTCGATGCCCGCCGAGATGGTGACCGATTGCGTCGGGGTGACCACCAGACCGTAAGGCCGCCCGAAAGAGCAGTACAAAAAGCCCGAATAATAGGCGATGTTATGCATCGAGGTGAAAACGCAGGCCTCGACGCCATGCACATCCATCAACTCGCGCAGGCCGGCAAGGCGGGCGTCATATTCGGCGGGCGCAAAGGGCAAAACCCGGTCGCCTTGATGGAAACGGTATTGCTGTGGGCGTTCGGTGGGCATGATCAGACCTCATCAAAGGGGTCCGATGGGACCCCGAAAGGTCCCGGCGTACAGGACAGCAAGCACGCGCTTGTGGCGACGCCATCGCCACGGCTTGCGCACCACATTACCCGAGCTCCAAGCCTCTGACAAGGCGGGAGCAAAGGAAAAGAGGGCAGCCGTGCCCCCTCGCCCGTCCCGGGCTCACCCCTCAGGGGATATTTGGATCAAGATGAAGGGGCGCAAGCCGCTTGGCCTTCAATGTGGTCCAAATATCCACTACCGCCCTCTCAATCAGCGCGACGGTGGGAAGGGCGCGCGATCAGTAGATCTTGCCGTCGAAATCAGCCGAGGAATGGCGGTTTGGCAGCTTTTCTGCGTCCTCACCCCAGGATTTGTTGACGATCCGGCCGCGGCGGACCGCGGGGCGCGCGTCGATCCGTTGCGCCCAGGCCAAAAGGTTCTTGTACGACCCCACATCCAGAAACTCGCCCGCATTATAGGACCGGCCCAGAACCATGCCGCCATACCAAGGCCAGATCGCCATATCGGCGATCGAATAATCATCGCCCGCCACATAATGCACCGTGGCCAGATGGCGGTCGAGCACGTCGAGTTGGCGCTTGGTCTCCATCGCGTAGCGGTTTATCGGATATTCGTATTTCTCGGGCGCATAGGCGTAGAAATGGCCAAAACCCCCGCCGACAAAGGGGGCTGATCCCATTTGCCACATCAGCCAATTCATCACTTCGGTGCGCGCGGGGCCGGAGGCGGGCAGGAAGGCGCCGAATTTCTCGGCCAGATGCACCAGCATCGAGCCGCTTTCAAACAGGTGCAGCGGGGTATCGCCGGTCAGATCCACCAGCGCCGGAATCTTGGAGTTCGGGTTCACCTGCACAAAGCCTGAGCCGAACTGGTCACCCTTACCGATGTCGATCATCCAAGCGTCGTATTCGGCGCCCTTGTGACCGGCTTCGAGCAATTCCTCGAACATGATCGTGACCTTGACGCCATTGGGCGTGGCCAGCGAGTAAAGCTGAAACTCATGCTTGCCGCGTGGCAGCTCTTTTTCATGGGTGGGGCCGGCGATCGGGCGGTTGGTGCTGGCGAACTGGCCGCCGTTTGATTTGTCCCAGGTCCAGACCTTGGGCGGAAGATAGGGCATATCGGCGGACATGTCGGCACCTTTTTCTGGCAAAAACCGTTTTGCTACAAGTAGTCCCTATAATCGTCTGCGACAATGGTGCCGCAGCCCCCTTGCACGCACCGATTGGCACACCATCTGTGTGACAGTACGAAGGAGAAGAGAATGCAATGTCCGGTTGACGGCGAAACTTTGGTGATGGCGGATCGTGGCGGGGTCGAGATTGACTATTGCCCGAAATGCCGGGGGGTCTGGCTGGACCGGGGCGAGTTGGACAAGATCATTGATCGCTCGGCGGGTCCGGCC
>CAIYZT010000280.1 GCA_903930735.1 uncultured Paracoccaceae bacterium
AAATCCCGCCTTTGGGTTTGAGCCTGAATCCATGCCGCTGACGGCCGAGAATGTGGCACAAGAACAAGGGATTACCCGAGAGGCGCAAGACGCCTATGCCTATCGAAGCCAGTCGCGCTATGATCCCCTCTGGCACGCCCAAGACATCCTGCCCCTCGCCATTCCGGGCAAATCTGGTGCCACTTTGGTTAGCAAGGACGAGCATCCACGCCCCACCACAATCGAAAAACTCGCCAGCCTGCCCGCGCCTTTCCGCCCCGGCGGCTCGATCACGGCGGGCAATGCCAGCGGCGTGAATGACGGTGCGGCGGCGGTTCTTTTGGCCAGCGCCGAGGCGGTCAAGACCTATGGCCTGACGCCGCTCGTGCGGATCGGCCCAGCGGCATCGGGCGGGGTTTTGCCGCGCGTGATGGGTCTGGGGCCGGTCGAGGCGCTCGCCCGCCTGACGGCCCGCACCGGCTTGCGTGCGCAGGATTTCGACGTGATCGAATTGAACGAGGCTTTTGCCGCCCAAGTCCTAGGCTGCACGCGGGCCTGGGGGATCGCCGACGATGCGGCCCATATAAACGCCTATGGCGGCGCGATTGCCATGGGGCATCCCTTGGGCGCCTCGGGCGCGCGGATTGCCGGCACGGCGGCCCGGCGCCTGGCCGAAAGCGGCGGCCAGCGCGCCCTCGTCGCGCTTTGCGTCGGCGTCGGGCAGGGCATAGTTCTAAGTCTGGAGGCGGTATGACCGGCGAGGCCTATTTTCTGTATCATTCCATCGGGGTCTATCCCGGCAAGGCCCGCGATCTGGCCGCTGCGATGGCGGAGTTTGCTCAGGTCTGGGGCAGCGCCGATGACGGCCAATGGGGCTATGTCCTGCCGCAACGGCAAAGGTTCCTGGACCGCTGGCGCGCCATTTTGAACGCGCCAGCGGGCAGCGTGACCGATTTCGAAAACGTCACCGGGGCCTTTCATTCCGTGCTCGGCAGCCTGCCCGCCGGCCATCTGACCGGAAAAAAGGTTCTCGTCGGCGCAGATTGCTTCCCTTCCAACCATTTCTTGCTGCAATCCATGGCGACGCGTCACGGCTTTACCCTGAAAACCGTTCCGATGCGTCAAGGCGCCTCCTGGGTCGAAGACGAAGATTTTCTGGATCACTGGACCCCTGATGTTGGCCTCGCGCTTTTGACCTGGGTTTCCTCCACCTCCTCGCACCGCATTGATCTGGCGCAGATGGTGGCGCGCGGCCGGCAAATGGGTTCGCTGATCGGCGTCGATATCACCCAAGGGGCGGGGCTGTTGCCCTTTGACGTGCTGGCCCCGGAGGTGGATTTCGCAATCTCCACCAGCCTTAAATGGATGTGTGGTACGCCGGGCGCCGGCGTTCTTTACGTCACCCCCCGGCTCATTCCGCACCTCCGGCCTGAACTTTCGGGCTGGTTCAGTCAGGAAAACCCCTTCAACTGGGACATCACGGCCTTCGCCCGCGCCCCCGATATCCGCCGTTTCGACAACGGCACGCCCGCCTGCATGGCCTCGATCGCC